>DATNMW010000322.1:0-26716 GCA_035602155.1 Bryobacteraceae bacterium
TTCGCATACGGAGGTCAGCCGGCCCAACCCGTCGTACTCGAATTGACGGCTGAAGCTCGATCCGCCGCTGACGGTGACGAGCACGTCGAAGCCCACCGGCGAGGAGCCTGGCGCCTGGGTGTAGTTGTACGTGGTCGTGCCTCCCCCGCCATCCGTCACTGTGAGAGGCCGGCCCAGGGTGTCGTAGGTGTTGGTAGTGCGCGGGGCCGTGGTGTTGCTCGATGTGGAGGTGGCCGCGGCGGCGGTGAACGGCACCGTCATCTTCCAGGGCCTCCCTTGTGCGTCGTAGGTGGTTTGCACCGTGTCGTAGCTGTTCAGACCCTGCTGCTGCTGCCGTTGCGTCCAGTAGGCGCGCCCGAGGCCGTCCACCGTGGCGCGAGTGTCCACGGTGGAGGTGGTCCCGTTGAAATTGAGCGTGCTCTCGGCGGCAAACGGGCCGGTGTAATAGTACAGATCGGTTGTCGCCGATGCCGGGTCCGTGGTCGAGGTTGGCCGCCAGTAATTGGGGTCGCTATAGCCCGTCGACCAGATCTGGCTGTTCTCATCGGTCGTCGATGTCCGGATGCCGCCCGTGCAGTTCCAGGCATAGGACTGCGTCAGAGTCGTGACCGCCTCGGTTACACCGGTCGCGAAGGAGTTGCCGCAGGAAGTGCTGCTGCCGTACGTGTAGGTGGTCTGCCCGTTGTTGACGTCGGTGAAGACGTTGACGTTCCCGGTGTCGTAGTAGCTGTAGGTTTGCGTCAGGTAAGTGGACCCGGAGGTCAGGTATTGTACGGTAGTGACGTTCCCGCGCGACCCGCTGATCGTGGTGTGCTGCGGCGTGTTCGTTGTGGGGGTCACGCTGCCCTGGTCGTAGCTATACTTGGTCTGGGCGATCAGCGTGCCAATCCCGTTGTACACGGACACCGAACTGGGCATGTTGACGATGTTGTTCGTGAGCGCGGTATCGTAGGCGATGACCGTTTGCCGGAGAACGGTGAATGGGGCACTGGTGCCGTAGTCGTACTCGTAAACGTCCAGCGGGAGCGCATAGCCGTTATATGTGGTGGTCTTGTAGGTCTCCAGGGCATAGCCGCCCGGCGTCGTCCGGATGTTGGTCCCCGTCGGCGGCAACGCCCCGATGGCCACCGTCGGGCACGGCGGCGCCTGGCTGTTATAACAGGTGTCCACCGTTTGCAGCAGCGTGCCCGTCGTAGCCCCCTGGTACGCCTTGCGCTGCACCTCGTAGCCGTTGGTCTGGCCGCCGGAGGGCGCATCTGGTTGGAAGCTGATGACGGTCTGGTTGCCGGAGGGGTCGGTGATGGTAGTGCACCACGCCGATCCGGACGCGCAGCCCGATTCGCTGTGCGCGTAGACCCACGCCGTGGAGCTGTCCGGGGTAGTTCGGTTCAAAGTGGCCGCCGTGCCGTCGGCGCAGGTGATGCCGTTCGAGCCGCCGGAGTACGTGTACGTGATTAAACCACCCGTAGGCAGAGTGACCTGATACAACCGCCCGGTCACATTCGGCGAATGGCCAGGCGTAGTCTCATACGTGAAGGTGTACGAGCTGCCATCCGGAAGCGAGATGCTGCTGATCAGGTTCTGCGCCGTGGCGCCATATTCGGTGATGCCCGAGCAGCCGAAGTCGGTCTGGACCGTCTTGGACGTGTAGTTGACCGTATAAGACGAATTGCCGCCCGCGGGATTCGTGTACGTGAGCACGGTCGGGCTGGCTGGGGTGCCGCTGCCCGATATTTTAAGCACGGTGTCGCCCAGGGTATCGGTGAATGTGGGTCCCGATGCCGCAGCGCTGAGGATGTTGCCGTTGCGGTCCGTGATCGACCCGCCGCCCGTTTGGACTTGCAGCGGCGCGCTGATCTGGGCACCGTTCGCGGCCGCCAGGCCACCGTAGTATGGCCCCCCGGGACCGGTAATTGACGCGATGAAGTATCCGGAGCCGTCGTCGGCGGTAAGGTCGGTCGCCGTGGTTGGGCCGGTGGGGCACCCGCCCGTCATGCCGCCGGTGCTGATCACATACGCACTGCCGAAGTAATGCGTCACTCCATAAGGATCGTGATAGGCCCAGCCGGCGTATACCGTGAAGTTCTGTCCGAGGCAGACCTGGGGGCTGGCGTAGTAGGAAACGTAGCCCGTCAGCGGAACGGCCGTCGCGGCGGTCCAGCCCCAGTTGCTTACCGGCGTCCAGAGCGCGCCGGATGGGTACCAACGGAGCTGCTGTAGTTGAGCGTATACGTGAAGGGCACGCCGCGCCCGGCCTTGTTGACGATCGGTATTTGGAAGTAAACGTTCAGATTGCCGTTGTTCACGGTATCGAAAGTCCCGCCGCTGAAGCTGCCGAAGGCCGGCAAGCCAGCCGCCGGCTGCGCGGAGAGGGCCGCCGGCAGGATGGCCAGGATCAGGGCAAGAATTATAGTTTGGCGGTTCATGGTGGTCTCTCCTTTCTACTGGATCTGGAAATCGCTCGCCGTCAAGCCGGTGTTGATGGCCACGCTTGTCATCGAAATGTCCAGCAGCAGGCTGCGCTGCAGAAGCTTCTGCACGTGGAATGGCGTCACCACCCCGCCGGAGTTGCGATAATCGGAAAACTCGATGCCGATCGGAAAATCCTGCAGCGCGTTATTGCCGGGATGCGTATTGAAATTCAGCGCCACTGGAAGGAAAGTGCCGGCGTCGATGTACAGGTCGAACGCCGTAAGCTGCAGTAGCAGTGCAGTGGTGGCGGCGTCGCCCTGCCCGGGTAAGGTCCGCGCCGCCTGCAGGTGGTTGACGGAGACGCCGTTGAGATTCTCAAGGCCGGCATAGGTTACCGAATAGCTGGCGTCTTGTAGCAGCCCCTCGATTACCAGCGCCGGAAAGAACCAGGCGGCGGGATTCAGCGAGTTATGCAGCGCGGCGAGTTGCTGTTGCCCGCCGGGGCCGGTGGAGGCGGCCTGCTCGCCGTTTTGGACCTGTTGGCGCTGCCCGCCGCTAAGGTTGAGCACCACGAGGCTATCCAGGTGGCCGAGCGCCTCCAGTGTGGCGGCGCCGGATTCTTCGTCGGAGCCGGCCACGTAGTTGACGTTGGCCTGAAGTTTGGCGTCCGTTACAGCGGTCCCGTGAGTCAGCGCCGCTAACGACTGCGAAAGCAGGGTGGCAGCCTGAGGCGTTGGGGGCTGCGCGCCAAGCCTGGGCGGGCTAAGTGCGAGCAGAAGAAGCGGCGCGAGTAGGCGGACGCTCCGCCGGCGGGGGTAGGACCGTAGTAAGGCGTTAATCATCCTAATCTCCTAGTAAGGCTGAAACTCGAATGTCGATTTAAGCCGTGGTTAGGTTGGATGTCAATAGGCGGAGATCGGAATTAACTCTATATCGCAGAGACTAAACAGAAAATATTTATTTTGGCGAGGCGCATTTAGGCGAAAAAATAATTGCGCGCGAAGTGAAACGGCTTGGCGGCCCGAAATCACTAACACTTAATGGATACTTGGGCCGCCAAATATGCTCCGCCAAAACCTCATCCCGCCGAAGCCTGCGAAGCCAGCACTTCCCGCACCTTTTGCGCCAGCGCATCCGGCAAAAACGGCTTCTGCAAGAATGGCGCGCCGGAATCCAGAATCCCGTGGTGCACCATGGCCTCGTCCGTATAACCGGACATAAACAGCACCTTCATATTGGGGTGCCGCGCCCGGATCTGCTCCAGCGCTTGCGGCCCGCTCATTTCCGGCATGACCACGTCCGTCAGCAGCAGGTGGATACGGCCCTTTTGTTCCCTGGCGATGCGGATCGCCTCTTCGCCGCGCACCGCTTCCAATATGTGGTATCCGCGTCCGGCAAGCACTTCGCAGACCAGCTTGCGCACGCGCGCCTCGTCTTCCAGCACCAGGATCGTCTCGCTGCCACGCAACGCCGCCGCGGGTGATTTTTTCGCCGCTTCGGCCGCCGCGTTGGCCTCCGCCGAGGGCAGATAGATCTTGACCGTGGTGCCCCGGCCCGGCTCGCTGTAGACCGAGATAGCGCCGCCGCTCTGCTTCACGATGCCATAAGCGGTGGCCAATCCCAGGCCCGTGCCTTTGCCGGGCGCCTTGGTGGTGAAGAACGGCTCGAACAGGTGCGTGACGGTTTCCGGGTCCATCCCCATGCCGGTGTCGCTGATGGCCAGCACCACATAGCGGCCGGGCTTAAGGTCCACATTGGGGCCGGCATACGTCTGATCCACCTCGGCGTTGGCCGTCTCGACGATCAGCTTGCCGCCGCCAGGCATGGCGTCGCGCGCGTTCACCACCACATTCATGATCACCTGCTCAAGCTGCCCCGGATCGCTGCGAATCGTGCCCGGCTCGGCGGCGGCCACCGTGATCAGTTCGATGTCTTCGCCGATCAACCGCGAAAGCATCTTCTGCATGTGTACGATTAGCGCGTTCAACTGCACTGTGCGCAGCGTAAACGGCTGGCCCCGGCTGAACGCCAGCAGTTGATGGGTCAGTGCCCCGCCCCGCTCCGCCGCCCGCTGAATCTCGCGCAGCGCGGTGCTTTGGGATGCCTCCGTGCCGCCGCCCGCCAGCAGCAGTTCCGCATAGCCCGTGATGACGGTCAGCAAGTTGTTGAAGTCGTGCGCCACGCCGCCCGCCAGACGGCCCACCGCGTCCATCTTCTGCGCCTGCCGGAACTGCTGCTCCAGCCGGCTGCGCTCACGCCGGCCCTCGGCTTGGCTCATCTCGCGGCTTACCGTAACGCCCAGCCGGGACAGTTGATTGCGCGCGATATAGTCCGCCGCACCCGCCTTTAGCACCTCCAGCACGGACTCTTCCGGCGCCCCGCTGGAGATGGCCACCAATGGAATATCCGCGCCGGTTTCGTGCAGGACTTCCAACGCGGATAATGTGCCCAGCCGCGCGCTCTCATCCGTCGCCAGGATCAGGTCCCATCGGTGCGCCAACGCTTCGCGCAACGCGGTCTCCGTCTGGACGCGCGCCGCGGAAGGAACGTAGTCGCTTTGCCGCAGCGCGTCGATAAGCTGCTGCGCGTCGCCTTCCCGGTCCGAGACTATAAGCACCCGTAACGGTATGGGCATCTTGATCTCACTAGCCTACTGCGATTTCAACCAGCCTGGCGGTTTCCGATTCATTGCGCTGTGCGATTCGGCACAGGCATGGCCTGCCAGCGTGTATCATAACTGAAGATGCCTTTGACGCCGTCTGCCGCGGAAATGGAGTTGCGTTGAAGCGCCTGCCTTGGGAGGTCTGGGCGTGGTTTGGGGCGCTGTTGTTGTTGTCCTATGCCCCCGTGCTGTGGCGGCTGGTCAGGCAGTGGGATTCGGACCCGGATATGGGTCACGGCTTTTTCGTGCCTTTGGTGGTTGGCTTCATCGTGTGGCAGAAGCGCGCGGAACTACTGGCGCTCAAATCCTCGCCGAACTGGTGGGGCCTCGCGGTGGTGCTTTACGGCGGACTGCAGTTGTACATCGCCACGCTGGGCGCGGAGTTGTTTCTGGCACGCACCGCTTTTGTGATTTCGGTCATCGGCATCGTTTTATTGTTGGGTGGAACCGCTGTCGTGCGCGCACTGGCATTCCCTCTCTTCCTGCTGTTTTTCATGATTCCGATTCCCACGGTGGTGTACAACAGTATTACTTTTCCCTTGCAGCTTCTGGCTAGCCGGGTTTCCACGCAGGCTCTGGACGTGATGCAGATCCCGGTGCTGCGCGAAGGCAACGTGCTGGAACTGGCCGAGCAGAAGCTCTCGGTGGTGGAAGCGTGCAGCGGCATACGCTCGCTGCTGTCGCTTACCTTCCTGTCTCTGGTCTATGGATACTTCTTCGAAAACAAAGTGTGGATGCGCGTGTTTTTGTTCCTATCGACCATTCCGATCGCCATCGTGGCCAACGCCAGCCGCGTGACGCTGACCGGCGTATTGACCGAGTACAAGCCCGAATTGGCCGAAGGCTTCTTCCACACGGCCTCCGGCTGGGTGATTTTCATGGTGGCGCTGGCTATTCTGGTCGCGCTCCACCAGATTCTGAATAGGGGCTACCGGCTGCTGCATCGCAGGGAGACGACCGTATGAACTGGATACGCAACAAGTACGCTGGGATTCTGACGCTGGTGCTGGTGGTTCAGACGGCCTTATTCTATGCCGCATTGCGCGGCGAGAAAGTCCCATCGGGACCGCCGCTGGATCTGTTTCCGGTGCAACTGGGGAGTTGGCACGAGCTGCAGAACTATCCCGTAGAGCAGGAGATCAAGGATCAGCTCAAGGCCGACGATCTGCTCAACCGGCTGTACGGGGACCCGGAATCGCGCGCGGCCGCGGGTCTGTTCGTGGCGTACTTTAAAACGCAGCGCACTGGCCAGTCGCCGCACTCGCCCAAGAACTGCTTGCCTGGTTCCGGATGGGAGCCGGAAGCCACCGGCGTGCTTGAGGTGGTGGTAGAGGGCCAGCCGGAGCCCATCCGGATCAACCGCTACGTGGTCTCCCACGGAGACGAGAAGAGCGTGGTGCTGTACTGGTATCAGAGCCAGCGGCGGGTGATCGCCAGCGAATTCTCGGCGAAATTCTGGCTGGTGATGGATTCCATCCGTTACCACCGCAGCGATACGGCGCTGGTGCGCGTGACCGTTCCGGTGGCAAACAACGACCCGGAGGCCGCCACACGGATTGGCGTGTCCTTTGTGCGGACCGTCTTCCCGGTGCTGAAGAGCTATCTGCCGGCGTAAGCACTTCTACTAATCGTGCCGCAGCGCGGTAAGTGGGTCTAGCCTGGCGGCGCGCCGCGAAGGAATCCAGCAAGCCAAAAACGCGACGGCCGCCAGAAACACCGGCACTCCGGTAAAAGTTGCTAAGTCGTGCGGCCGGACACGGTATAGGAATGCGGCCGAGAACTTAGCAACTGCCAACGCCGCGGCCAAACCCAGCGCCACGGCGATCGACGTGAGCAGCATGCCCTGCCTCACGATAAGGCGCCGGACCTCGCCGGCCTGCGCGCCCAGGGCCAGCCGAATGCCGATCTCGCGCGTGCGCCGGCCGACCGAGTAACTCATCACCCCATACAGTCCCACCGCCGCCAGTACCAGACCCGTGACTCCGAAGACGCCGAACAAAGTACCCGCCAAGCGCGGCAGGAACAGCGCTTTGCGAAGATGTTCGTCCATGGTTTCGGCGTTGAAGATGGCGAGGGTGGGGTCGAGCGAATGGATCTCCCGCCGCACCGCGCCCGCGAGCGCCGTCGGACTGGCCCCCGAGCGTACCAGCACCGAATATCCCAAGAAGGATGGGTCTCCACCGATGCTCTGCGCGAGGGAGCGGAACAGAACGGGCCGGAGTTCCTCGCCCAGCGTGCGCGACTTAATGTTCTTGACCACACCGGCGATCTCGTAAGTCGCGCCGCCGCCAGTGACACGCCGGCCGATGGCGTTCTCATTCTTGAATAGCCTCTCGACAAACGCCTCGTTGACCACCGCAACTCTCGGCCCGCCGGCTGTTTCATCGACGAAATCCCGTCCCGCAATACGCGGGATGCCGAGCGTCTCGAAATAGCCGGGCGTGACCATATAAAGGTCCACGCCCGGGTCGGGGCCGCCGGCATTCGGCCTGCCCTCTGCGTGAAACTCGTCGCGCCGGCCGCCCTCGGACAACGGCGCCAAGTCGGTGCACGCGGCGGAAGCCACGCCCGGAAGAGCTGCCACGCGCCGCCGCAGTTCCGTGAGGAACCGGGTAGTCCGCTCGGCGGTGTAGCCATGCACGCGCGGGTCGACGGACATTGCCAGCACTCCGCGCGATCGGAACCCGATGTCCATTGCGGAAGCGCTTTGCAGACTGCGCAGAAACAGTCCCGTGGCACACAGCAGGACCAGCGACATGGCGACCTGCGCGACCACCAGCACGTTGCGCAAAGTCCAGTAGCGCCCGGGACGCGCCAGCGCATCCTCGCCCTTCAGCGCACTAGCCAGGACGGGACGCGCTGCCGACCACGCCGGCGCCAGACCGAACAGCAGCCCCGTACCGGCACTCAGCGCGAACGTGTAGAGCAGCACTCTCCAATCGACGACGACACTCAGATCGAGCGGCACTGGCGCGGGGAAGCGGAACGCCGACAGCGCCTGCGTGGCCCACAGCGAGAGAACCACTCCCAGCAGGCCGCCCGCGAGCGCCAGCAGCATGCTTTCCATCAGTGTCTGGCGCATCAGGTGGCCCCGCGTGGCGCCCAGCGCGAGACGCACCGCCATCTCCCGCTGACGGCCGGAAGCCTGAGCCAGCATCAGATTGGCGACGTTGGCGCAGGCGATTGCCAGAACCAGCAGCACCACCACCGTGAGTGCGGTCAGGAACATCACCACCGCGTTCCGGTCGCGCAGAGGCAGCGAGCCGGCCGGTTCGAAGCGGAAGCCGCCATCCTTTTCGGTTGCCGGGTAAGTCTGGCCAACCTGCCGCGCGATTACAGCGAGTTCAGCAGCGGCTTGCGCACGCGTGACACCGGCCCGTAAGCGCCCTGCGGCGGTGATCCAGTGATACGCGCGCGATTGGTAATTGCCGGTGTTGGGCAGCAATTGATCCAGGTTGCCGAGCGGAACCCAGAATTGGCAATCGAGGATCAGGTCGAGGCCGCGGAAGCCGGGCGGTGCGACACCCACCACGGTGAAAGGCCGGCCGGATAGCGTAATGGCTTTGCCGGCGATGGCGGGATCCGCTCCGAAGCGGCGCTGCCAGAGACCGTGGCCGATGACGATCGCGGGCACGCGTTCCTCGCCGCTGGTGAAGCCGCGGCCCAGCGTCATATCCAGTCGGGCCACATCGAAAAAGTTGGCGGTGGTGGCTTGGCCCCACACGCGTTCCGGTTCGCCCCGTCCGCCGATGGAGGCGGGCAGCAATTCGTAATAGCCCGTGACGCCGGAGAACGTCTTGGATTGCGCGCGCACATCGGCGAAAAGCGGCCAGGAAAATGCGTTACAGCACTCGCCGTGGTCGGTGGTATGGAGGGCCATCAGCGTGCCTGGGTTGCCCACCGGTGCGGGGCGCAGCACAAAGCGGCTGACCATCGAAAAGATAGTGGCGTTGGCGGCGATGCCCAGACCTATGGACACTGTCGCGGCGGCTGCGAAGCCCCGTGATTTAGAGAGCCGCCGGAATGCATAGGTCAGGTCTTGGCGCAAGGTTGGCACGCTGTTTCCTCCATAGACTCTCAGACGGGCGGCAAGGCTGATTGTTGACGAAGCGCTGTTCGGTCTTCAGATTCCTTTTCGCGCTTGAGCAGGAGCCGGCGCGATTTCTTCAGTGATGTTCGCCGGTACCTTGACAATCTACCTGGATAGAGTATCGTCCTAGCGTATCAACGGCAGCACTCGCGCCCTGAGTTCCTTCAGAAACACGTCCTGCTTCGTGAATACGGCAAAATGACCGGCCCCGCCAATCGTGGCGAACGCCTTGCGCGGGGCATGCAGTGAATTCAGGTAGGTTTGGGCCAGACTCGTCGGTGTGGTGAAATCCTCGGCACCCTGGATGACGAACACGGGCACGGCGAATTCACCTCCGAGAAGCTTTGGGTCGAGCGCGGAGGTCTGGGGGACGAGGTGCTCGGCGCTCACGCCCTGCCCTTCAAACCAGTCGTTGACGTCGCCCAATGAGTAACCGGGCGCGGTTAACGCGAACCCCAGAGTGGATGCCAGAAATACGTCCGCTCCTTCAAACAGATTCGACCATTTCCGCTGGATCGCAAAGCCCTTTCCATCCTTATATGGCGGTGGTCCGACTTCGTTCAGCTCTTGAAGGGCCCGTGAATTGCCATCGCGGGAGGCCCGCTCAACAAGGGCAGCGTATGCGGCGGCGTAGTTCCGCCGGGGATCGGCAACCTGACCGGTACCCACGAATGCATAGAAAAGTTCGGGCCGCGCCTTCGCCATGAAAATGCCCAGAATGGAGCCCCAGGAATGTCCGACGAGAACGATTTTGTTCTTCTGCAGCTTCTTCGACAACAGTTCCGCTAGCTCGACGCCATCCTGAACCATCCGCTCGATGGTGATAGTGGACGCGGCCGCCGCTCCGTTTCGTCCGAAGGTTCTTCCGGCGCCCCGTTGGTCCCATTGGACGACGGTAAAATACTTCATCCAGGTGCGAAAACCTGCGTACCCCCAGGGATTGGTCGCGTCGCCGGGTCCACCATGTAGAAGCAGCAGGACCGGGTTGTTGCGTTCTTCGCCGCGAATGGTGATCCATTGCTCAAGTCCGCCGATCTTGACATAGTTCGCTTCGTCGATTCCGTTGGATGTGGCGACCGCATAATCCCGCGCGTTGCGGGTGCGCAGAAGCTTCAGCGCGGGGCCCAGTTCCCGGAATTCGCGGGCTTCCGATCGCCCGGAGGATGGATCCTGCGCGCTCAACGAGGCGAACGCCGCGCCACAAATGAACATCAGGGCGGCGGTGGAGCGCGACGTGATGCAAGGATTGACAATCATACTGATGGTTATACGTGCGGATCGGCCGTACGGGCGCACAGAATGAGATTTGGGCAAGCAAGCGCCGAATGTGAGGCGAAGCCGATCCCAATGACGCGATCAAGAGCGGCTGGCGGCACAGATCGCGCTCTGCTGCGTCACCGTGACATCTGCGGGATCGTTCACGGGAGCGGTTTCTACCGGTCGATCTTCCCCAAAACGGATAAGCACCCAGCCGCGAGAGCCACGAGCCGAAGGACGCTCAGTTGGGGTAAACTGGCAATATGAGACTTCGGCGTTCACTCATAATCCTCGTTCCGCTTCTAACGAGTCTGGCGGCATACGCTCAACAGGTGCCGCGTCCGGCTGGTGAGTTTGCGATCAAGATGCCTAACGGTCAGATCACGTTGTTGAGCCAGTATGCGGGCAAGATCGTGGTGTTGGCCTTCATCTCCACCACCTGTCCGCACTGCCAGCACACCACGCAGGTTCTGAGTGGCCTGCAAAGCGAGTATGGACCGCGCGGCGTGCAGTTCCTGGCGGCGGCCTTCAATCCCGATGCGGCGATCCTGGTACCGAACTTTATCAGGGATTTCAAGCCCACTTTTCCCGTGGGATCGGCGGACCGCGACTCGGTGCTGGAGTACGAGCAAGCGTCGCTTGCCAAGCCCAACTTCGTTCCGGAGCTGATCTTCATCGATCGCGGCCGGGTCATCCGCGCGCAGCACAACGGCGGCGACGACTTCTTCAAGGAGCAGGAGAAGAGTATTCGCGAGATGCTGGATACGCTTCTGAAGGAGCCCGTGAAGAGCGCACACAACACTCACAAGTCGGGTTCCTGAGCGGTTACCGAGCCGCAGCCGTAAGGGAGTGCTTACGTCAGCCTTGAACGGCGGGCGCGGATTCAGCCGCGAGGTCTTCGAAAGCCACCGGCGGATTGTAGTACAGGATGCGCGCGCAGCTCTCGCAATACATCACCTGATCCCCCTTCTTCAAGTCCTGGTAGAACTGCAGGCGCAGGGCTATCTGGCACGCGCTGCAGCGCCCGTCGACCGCTTCGGCGATCGCGACACCACTACGCCCCTTGCGAATCCGTTCATACTGGCGGTAGACATTGGGGTGCAGGCGCGCCACGATCTGCGCGCGTTCTTGATGAATTTCGTCGAGAGCCTTCTGGTCCTCCGCCGTGCGCGCCCTGGCCTGCTGCTTTTCCGCCTCCACCTGGGCCTTCTCCTCTTTGAGCGCGACTTCGGCGGCCTTCACGTTCTTGTCCAGCGGCTCGGATTCGCCCATCAATTCCAGAATGTGATCCTCGGCGCGGCGAATCTCCTTCTCGCAGAACTCGATTTCGTGCTGGAAGGCGCGGTACTGGTCGTTGGTCTTGGCGCCGAGCATCTGATCCCGCAATTTCGAGATCTTCTGCTCCTGAAGCTGGATATCGCTCTCGTTTTTTTTGCGATCCTTCTGGTTCGCACTGAGAGCGGCGCGATCGGCTTCCAGCTTGCGTGTGTGGCTCTCTAGTTTCTTTTCGATTTCGGCGATGTGTTTGGGCAGCGCGGAGATCTCGCGGGTTAACTCGGTCACCCGATGATCAAGCTCCTGCAACCGAACCGCCAACTGCAGATCGGGAAGCATTTCTTATGGCAGTTTAGCACGGATGTGGCGCGCGCACGCAGGCTCAGCGCCGCAGCAGGCCAAGTTTACGCGCCAGCGGCCCGGCCAGGGCATTCGATGCGGCTTTCAGTTCCGCCACCCGCATGGCACGGCAGAGCGTGTAGTAAACCAGCGCGCCCAACGGGATGGAGACGGCCACATCCACGATCTGCGCGATCTTGCGCGCGCCCAACCAGCCATGTACGCCGCGGCTCGACACGTAGCATGCCAGTCCCATGGCGGCCGAGGCGCACAGAATCTTTACCACACTGACCGCCAGCGCTCGGCCGTGCAAGTGGTGGATGCGTCTGCGCAGCAGCATGAACAGCGCCCCCGCTCCGAAGAGTGCGACGGCGGACGTCGACAGCGCCAGCCCCAGGTGGCCCAGCCCCGCCAGCTTTACCATGGTGGAAGCCACGGCTAGGTTCACTAGAATCGATACCAGGCTCACCAACATGGGCGTGCGCGCGTCGTTGAGCGCATAAAATGCCGGCGCCAGTATTTTGATCGCGGAGTAGCCCGCCAACCCCGCGGCATAACAGGCCAGCGCGTTCGCCGTCTGGTGCGTATCGGCTGCGCGAAACCGGCCCCACTGGTAGACCGCGCCGATCATGCTGGGGCCAAGCACGGCCAGCCCCACTGACGAAGGAATAGTCAGCAGCAAAACCATGCCCAACGAGCGGGAGAGCGTCAGGCGGAATTCGTCCATCTTCTGCAGCGCGGCGCTGCGCGAGATGGCGGGCAGCGTAGCCGAAGCGATGGCCACGCCGAACAGTCCCAGCGGCAATTGCATGAACCGGAACGCATAACTCAGCCAGCTCACCGGACCGTTGATGACGTGCCCGGCGGCGTCTGTGATACTGGAGGCGAAGTTGGTATTCACGAGTACGTTGATCTGCACCGCGGCATTGCCCAGGATCGCCGGCCCCATCAGGCGCAGAATGTTGCGCAGGCCGGGATGCGCGAAATCGATGCGCGGCCGGTAAGAGATACCGGCGCGGTACAGGCTGGGCGCTTGAAATAGCCATTGCACGGCCCCGCCCACCACCACACCCCAGGCCATCGACATAATCAGGCTCAGGCCCATCCATCGGCCGACGGTGTATCCGAAACCGAGACCGAAAGCCACCGAGCCGATGTTGAAGAAAGTCGAGGAAAGCGCCGGGATGCCGAACTGGTTCAGCGCATTCAGAATGCCCATCGCCTGCGCCGACAGCGCCACCAGCAGCAGAAACGGAAACATGATGCGCGTCAGCGTCACGGCCAACTCGAATTTGCCGGGCACGCGCGCGAATCCCGAGGCCAGCAGCCACACCAGTTGCGGGCTGAAGATAATGCCCAACACGCAAATGCCGCCCACCGCCAGCGCCAGCGCAGTGGCCACCAGGTTCGAAAGCTCGGCGGCTTCGCGCTTACCCTTCGTGGCCAGATACTTTGAGAAGACGGGGACAAAAGCGGAGGAGAGCGCACCCTCGGCAAAGAGATCGCGCGTCAGGTTGGGGATGCGAAAACCGAGCAGAAACGCGTCATAGGCCTCACCCGCGCCGAACAGGCGGGCCATGATCATCTCGCGCACCAGTCCGGTGATGCGGCTCAGGAAGACGGCGGCGGAAACCACTCCCGCCGAGCGCATCACGTTTTCGCTTTTGCCGCTATTAGAAGACTCGCCGGCGCCGGCCGCGCCGCGGGATCGAGTGTAGGCCACCGGGTTCCTATTCGATGCGGCGCACTTCCACTTGCCTGTACACTTCTTTGGCCTGGTCCGGGGAGGCCAGGCGCAGGCCGGGCAGCGTGGCGGACGCCGTGCCTGTGGCCACGCCCCAGCGCAGCGCATCCGTGAAATCGTCGTTGCGTTCCATGGACCACACGAAAGCCGCAGCCAGTGCGTCGCCCGCGCCAATGGGGCAGAGCACTTCCGCGCGCGGCGGAATTGCTTCGACGATGGCCCCTTCAATCGCTCCCATGGCGCCGCGGCTGCCGAGCGATAGCACCACCGTCTCAGGTCCCATGGCGCGTATGCGGGCCACCGCGTCCAGGAAGTGATTGCGGGTGACCAGTGCCCGGTTCAGAAGGCGCTCGGCTTCGTGCTGATTGGGCGAAACCACCGTTGGCTCGGCCTCGATACCTTCGCGCAGCGCGTCGCCATCTGTATCGAGCAGCGTCTTCACTTTCTTGCGGCGCGCCATGCCGATCAGCCGTGCGTAAAAGTTGGACGGCACGCCGGGGGGCAAGCTGCCGCACAGCATCAGCCAGGCTGCGCCTTCGAGATTCTTTTGTACGGCCTTCTCCAGCCGGTCGACTTCGGCTTTCCCAAGTTGTGGGCCGCGTTCATTCACGCTGACGGTGAGACCCTGCCGGTCGGTGATGGTGAGATTGGTGCGGATCTCGTGGCCGGCGGGCACGGCCACCGTGGCGTATCCGTAGGCGCACAGCAGTTCTTCGAACGCTTTGCCGTTGTTTCCGCCGCTGGGAAAGATGGCCAGCGGTTTACCGCCGAACGAATGGATCACGCAAGCGGCGTTGATGCCGCGTCCGCCGGGCGATTCGTGCCGGGATTCGATGTACGAGCGGTCTTCAAACGCCAGCCGGTCCACGGAGAGGGTGCGGTCGAGCGCGGGGTTGACTGTGAGAGTGACGATCAAGATTCTATTGTAGTTCGTAAGAGCCGGATTCTCGCTAGGCGTCGGGCCGGCGGGTGGAAGTTACGCCCTTCAAGATGCCGATTCCAGCCAGGCAAATCACGCCTACCGCGATCCATTTCGGCGGCACGTGCGCCATATGGGCGCCAATCGCCAATCCGATAATCAGGACGATGAAACCGGCCAAGTAAATTCCGAATGACATACCTGGGATCCCCCGCTCCGTATTCTGGCACATTCCGGGGCCAACCATACCCTGGGCTGAACTACCCGCCTGACTGTCGACGGCACCAAATGGTACCGTGAACTCGAAGTTGACGATTACAATCACTCTCGTGCCGCCGCGTCGCTCCCGATTGGGCACTAACGACTACCCGTTATCTATCGTCAGGCCCGACCGCTTCCGCTTCTCCTCGGTGCTGCGACAATGGGCAGCATGGCTTTGATCGTTTTCTTCCGGGGTATCAACGTTGGAGGACACCGGACTTTTCGACCGAGCGTGCTCGCCAAAGAACTGGGCATCTACGATGCCGTGAACGTGGGCGCCGCAGGCACGCTTGTCGTGCGCAAACCTGGGTTGCGCACAAAGTTCCTTGCCGAATTGCGGCGGAAGCTGCCGTTCGAAGCAACAATCGCTTGCTGCGACGGCAGCGATCTGATTCGACTGGAGATGGACAATCCGTTTGGAACCGATCCACCGCCCGCGGATGTTGTTCAATTTGTCAGCATCCTGTCGGAGGCTGGACACCGCAGAGTTTCTCTTCCGATTGCTCTTCCCGAAGGTGGGGAGTGGCTGGTGCGAATCATTGGCTCGAGGAATCGTCTCGTTTATGGGGTGTACCGCCGCCACATGAAAACGATAGGGTGCCTCGGCCAGATCGACAGGCTCTTTGGGGCGCCGGCGACAACGCGCAGTTGGAGCACAATACTCTCTGTGCTACGGATTCTGAAGTCCTACGAGCCCGGCAAGTAGACCGCCTGAGTTGGGAACGTGAACCGAGTAGCGGGAGATGCTCAGCGGAACCGGATGTATAATGGACGGATTGATGAACGCTCAGGTTCAAGCGTGGATGCCCGCAGTTCTGGCACTGTTCGGCAGCTTGATCGTGGTCGTGCTCACGGCCTGGATCAATACACGCATGCTCAGCGCACAAATCGAAGCTGTGCGGTCCGAGATCGGAGCCCTGCGCGCAGAAACACGGCAAGGGTTCGCGGAACTGGATATCAGGCTCATGGGCCGCGCTGTCGCAGCATTGGCCGGAGACCCGGCGATCTTAGAGCGTTCCGGACAGCTTTTCAGTTCTTGGGAACTCGGGTGCGAATACCGATTCACGGACACCGACAGACGGCGGCCGGACTGGGGCGCCAGTAAAATCGACTTCTCGAAGCATCCGGAACAGTTGCTCCGGAACAGTTGCTCCAGCTACTGAGGACTGGTTCGGAGATCCAGCTTCGGTGGTTGAGCGAACTGGGGCGAAAGACGAAACACTTTCTCACCCGGCTACCTCAGACGAAGACCAAGGCTGTCCGCCGTACGCGGACGGGATAGGCCCAGGATCGACACTCCGGGGTCGGTGAAGCCGATAGTTGTGTCGAGATCCTTCGCAGAAGCAAGCGGAGATAGATCCTTACCTGACGCCGTAGCGTTTAGGTTTCTGCGCAGTGGGCGAGTCAGAGGCCAATCGGAAGTGTTTTTCAATCGGCGGTACGGGCCGCCATTGTCGGGTAATTTCGGCTACTTTGCGGACTCCGTCAGACTGTGCCTGTGCGGTGGCTATTCTTACTCCCAGACAGCTACCATTACTGTTGAGCCGCTCGATGCGCCACTTAATGCCGATTGTGACGTCGCGTCTAGTATTGCGTCCGCCAATTCTTGACGATTTGGATGCTATCCAAACCGCCAAGGAAGATGCCTGGAACGATTTGCAGCTTTGGATGGCTTGGGCGTTCGACAACCAACGACCGCGGCAAGCGCTGGAAAACTCCATTCGACGGACGATGAACTTCCAGAGTCAAGCAGGTATCGCATTGGCCGGATTCCATAGGATCAACGGGGATTTCGTCGTCCGAACCGCACTGGATCTCACCGATGAGGCAGACGTCTATGAGACCGGTTATTGGGTGGCGCCGAACTACGCCGGACAGGGCATGGCGACGGAGGCGGCAAACGCCGCAATTCGTTACGCGTTCGGCCGCCTTGGCGCGAAGGCGATCAGCATCGGGTACTTCGACGGCAACGACGCTAGCCGCCGCGTCGTGGAGAAACTGGGATTCCGGAAGCTTCGCGTCGCTCCTCAAGCGGCGACACGGTGCCTCGACGGCACCAAGCTTGACCGCCATGAATACATCCTGACCAGCCCCGATGTACTTCCCGAACTTGACGTTTCTTGGGGTTGAAGGTTCACGGGTTGCGCAGTCAAGGAACGATTCGGCACACGCAACCGCCGCGCGAAAACGACGGGCTCGACAAGATCGCCGTCCGCGATGCCGGCGCGGTTTGCATGCGGTTCGAAATAGTGACGGCCCTTTTTTGTGTTGACGAGGTAGGCGACGGGAGCGTGCGCGGCCTAGCGAAAGTAGTCGAGCGTAAGCCGGAGACCTTCTTCCAACCGCACGCGCGGTTCCCAACCAAGCAGGCGGCGTGCCTTCGAGATGTCCGGCCGCCGCTGTTTGGGGTCGTCTTCCGGCAGCGCTCGATTCACGATCGGCGAACAACTACCGGTGAGCCGCCGGATCTCCTCGGCGAACTCCCGTATGGTCATCTCATTCGGATTCCCGAGATTCACCGGATAGCGTTCATCCGATTGCATCAGCCGGTAGATGCCATCAACCAGGTCGCTTACATAACAGAAGCTGCGCGTCTGCGATCCGTCGCCGAAGATGGTCATGGCTTCGCCGCGCAGGGCTTGGCCGATGAACGCGGGCACCACGCGCCCGTCGTTCAGCTTCATGCGCGGCCCGTACGTGTTGAAGATGCGCGCAATATTCGTGCGCAAGCCATGCGTGCGATGGTACGCCATGGTCAGCGCCTCGGCGAAACGCTTGCTCTCGTCGTAGCACGAGCGCGGGCCCACGGGGTTCACGTTGCCCCAATAAGTCTCGCTCTGCGGATGCTCCAGCGGGTCGCCATAGCATTCCGAAGTCGAGGTCAGCAATAACCGTGCGCCCGTGGCCCGCGCCAACTCCAGCATGTTGCGCGTGCCGGCGCTTCCCACGTCCAGCGTGGCGATGGAGTGCTGCAAATAATCCTTCGGGCTGGCGGGCGACGCCATATTCAATACGGCGTCCAACGCGCCATCCACAGCGAACGGTTGCGTGATGTCGCGACGCATCAGCCGGAACCGCGCGTGCCCGTCGAGATGCGCCACATTCCGTTCCGAGCCGGTGAGGAAATTGTCGACAGCCACCACCGTATGGCCCTCCGCCAAGAGGCGGTCGCACATATGCGAACCGATGAATCCCGCGGCTCCCGCAACCAAAATGCGCAAGCGAAATACCCCGTCCGATTGATTTTGCAGCGGACCTCGCGGACCGCTGTGCTACATTCAAAGGTTACCGCATGGTCCACCCATCCTGGCTGGAAATTGCGATCCTGGCGATCCTGATATGCATCTCCGGGGCGCTTTTCTGGCGCCGCTTCCGCAAGCCTTTGGATGCCATCCGCCGCTCGCGCGACAATCCCGACTTCCACCTTCGGCCGCTCGCGCCGCGCATCCGGCAATTCATCTGGGAAGTGCTGTTGCAAGGCAAAGTGATCCGCGAGCGTCCCCTGCCCGGCCTTGCGCATGCGTTCGTTTTCTGGGGCTTTGGCGCCTTCGCACTGATCACGCTCAATCATCTGGCAGCCGGATTCGGATTCGCGTTCCTGAACCGCGAGGGCGGATTCGGCAAAGCTTATTTCGGTTTTGTGGCCGTGTGGGCTGTGCTGGTGGCGGTTTCGATCGCCGGCCTGGCCATCCGCCGCTTCGTGGCGCGCCCGAAATGGCTGGGCAGTGTGGCGCCGGAATCGGGCATCATCGCGCTATTCATCTTCATCTTGATGGCCACCTATCTGGCTGGGTTGGAGATGGACGAATCGATCACCGCCGCGCGCGCGAACTGGTGGCTGCACACCCTGACGCTGCTGGCGTTTCTGCCGCTGATTCCGCACACCAAGCACCTGCACTTGGTGATCAGCCCGGCGACCGTGTTTCTACGGCGGGACGCCTTCAGCAAAATTCCGCCGCTGGTGGGCGACGAGGACTTCGGCCTGGACACCGGCAAGGACATCACCAAGCTGGATGCGCTGCAAGCCTACTCTTGCGTGGAGTGTGGGCGCTGCACGGAGCATTGTCCGGCTTACAACACGGGCAAGACGCTGAACCCGAAAGAGATCGTCTTGGGGCTGCGGCGTTATCTGAACGAAGAGGGGCCGGGCAACGAAGAGCCGCTGTTGGGCAAACACATTTCGATGGAAGCCGCTTTCCAGTGCACTACCTGCGGCGCCTGCGAGTTCCAGTGCCCGGTGGGTATTCAGCATCTGCCAATGATCGTCGGGCTGCGGCGCGGCGCGGTGAACACGGGCAAGTGGGAGGACGATTACGGCGGCAAGATGTTTCTGGCCATGGAGCGCAACGGCAATTCGCTGGGATTCGCCTCCAGCGAGCGGCTGAAATTCATCGAGAAGAACGAACTGCCGATTTACGATGGCACGCAGGAGTATTGCCTATGGCTGGGTTGCATGGGGTCGTACGATCCGCAGGGCCGCGAGATCGTGCTGTCGCTGGTTGCGGTGCTGCGCCACCTGGGCGTGACCTTCGGCGTGCTCCGCAAGGAGAAGTGTACGGGCGACCCCGTGCGGCGGTTGGGGAACGATCTGCTGTTCCAGCAGATGGCCGAGGCGAACATCGAACAGATTAAGTCCGTTAAGGCCACCAAGCTGCTCTCCATCTGCCCGCATTGCGTGCGCACGATCGGCGAGGATTGGAGGGATTTCGGCGCGGCTTTTCAGATCGAGCATCACAGCGAGTTGCTGGCGCGCATGCAAGCGCACTTGCCGCAGCGGACGGACCAGCGCGAGCGCGTGGTTTTCCACGATCCGTGTTACCTGGGACGCTATCGCGGCGTTTACGATCAGCCGCGGGAAGTGATTGCGCGCTCGGGGGAGGTGGCGGATCCGCCGCGCGCGCGGGAGCGCTCGTTCTGTTGCGGCGCGGGCGGAGGCCAGATGTTCCTCGGCGAGGAGAAGGGCAAGCGCGTGAACGTGGAGCGCGCCACCGAACTGGCGGCCACCGGCGCGGCGGTGGTGGGCACGGCCTGTCCATTCTGCCAGACGATGTTCCGCGACGCCTTCGGCACGATGAGCCAAACGCGGAGTCAGACGCCGCCGAAGCTGCTGGACATCGCGCAGATTGCGGCGGCCTCGATCAAGTCCGCGGCGGGGCGCGGGATGGTATAGTCCCGATTGGCGCGGTGCCCGGGGCGGCCATGTGGCCGAAGCACCTCAAGATGGCGCGTTGCTCAATTGGCAAAGCAAGTGGCTCTTAATCTCCTCACCGATCCCTTTCGCCTTCTGTTCGTATCATGTCCATTTTCACATGAGGAGCTGCGTGATTGGCTGCTTAAGCGGAATCATGCCAGATGCTTGCGGAGCCATGAGGCGCGCTAGGAGGGCCTGGGCCGCCGCAGAAGTCCCTACAGCATTGCAGGGCGAACCCAGCTTGGGTGGGAAACCGATGGGTTGACAGAACACCACAAAACAGAACACCACGAAAAGGTGTAATTTCATATCTCTGGAGCGCTGGGTTTCGGGGCGTAGAGCGGTAAATGTGGGACCGGGCCGAAGGAATCGAGCCCATCCGGCAGGCCGTGACGAAGCACGGGCGGTACTGCCGCGCGGGTCACTGGGGGAGTGTAGGGCGGTGCCTGCCGAGCTTCGATAACGACCTATCAACTTGGAGTAGCTGGCCTGAAACCCCGATACACCCACCGGAGAACATGGAAGAGAAGAACATAGCCAATTACAGGGGGAAGAAACAGCATGCCCGCCAGCCACCGAATTTTCGTCCAGCGAGGATTCCGGGTTGCCGAGAGTGGCTCTGACCGCGTGATGCCGAGCGGCGCGGCAACCCGTTGTTGTTCAGCCCCGACCGGTACACCGCCGAACTCACTGCCGGATGGCGCGCCCGGTTTGTCCGCAACCAACCCACCGGGTTTTGCGTCTCTCGAGTGCCTGACGGGTGAGTCCAACAGGTAGCCCTGTGGCGGCGGTGGAAGCTGCAGCGCGCGACCCTGGTCCGAATCCAGCGGTGGAGGAGTGAATGCCTGATCGGGCGACACTACCGCCCAATCTATTGGATCGGCGTTCCAGAACTTCAAACGAGCCGCGGGCGCGGTCAAGAGCACAAGAGCAATCCACGCAACGGTTAAGACCGCATAGAGCCGTTGGAAGCCGACGCGGTAATTCATGGTCTGGATCATAACAGCATTTCGCCGTGCACTGGAGTCCGTCATGCGACGGAGACAATGACCGCCATGGTGTCTTCCGCGCGGTTGTACGAATGATTACGGGAGGGGATTTGCGTCGAACGCGACGCCTTTCGGATAGATACGCGCACGACGCCGCATTTTTTCTCCTTTTTGGAGAGGATTGCCGACGGTGTGCCACTATCGTTGAAGGCCGAGTGGAACAGACCGGCCCGCATGACCACCCGGGCAATCGTTGAACATGGGTCGGGCCGAAGGCGGCGGGAGGAATCGAGCGCATCCGGTATGCCGTGACGAAGCACGGCGGTATTCTGCTTCTGCGAAAAGCCGAACTGCGGTACTATCGGGAACTGTTGAGGCGACTTCGGGCCACGGCCCGCCCAATTGAACAAAGGAGGACCTATGCGCATGATCCGGCTAGCCGGCATGATGGCCCTGTTTTCGCTGGCTGCATTTGGCCAATCACAGGTCTATTTGGATCAGTTCTCGCTGCTCAGAGAAAAGGCCGACTCGCCGTTTAAGGAACTATCGGAACGCGACCTGGCCAAGCTCGGGGAAATTGCGCGCACCAAGAATGATTCCGCCACCGAATTTCTGAACCTGCTATACGAACCGATGAACCGGTTACTCCCGCTGTCGGGTTCCGTTCTGACGCTTCAGCAAAAGATCCAGAAGTCATGGAACGACGGTTACGGGAAAAAGGTACCGGGCGCCGGAGAGATGAACAGGTTCCGTTACCTCATTTACGCCTGCTCCTCGTTATCGCTGATGCTCGATGCTTTGCAAGACGTCGTCCTGTATTTCGGAGGCGATCGAAACTGGTTGGATCTCGCAACATTCCAGAAGTTGGCGATCAATTCGGCACTAAAGTTTCTTGGTCAGGTGAAGCCATGACAGGAGAAAGCCGTGTTTCCCGCTTTAGCGCTGCGATTTCTTCATGTAAGGGTGCCCATTCGACATATTTGACGCCTATTGCCTTGTGCCTGTTGCTTAGCCCAGCGGGTGCCCAAACCGCCAAGTCCCACTATGAAGCCGGAGAACGTGACATCAAGGCCGGTCTGGGGGTGGACGCAGGTCGAGAGTTTGAGCAGGCCGCGAAGATGGCCCCGAGCAACACAGGCTATCAAGCAAGGTTTGCGGAGTTCCGAATCGAAGCATCGCAATGGGCAGAGTCCGCGGGACGCCTGCTTTCCTCAACGAACCGGACAAAGGAGGCGCAGCATTTTCTCGAAGAGGCCCTGCACTTTGACCCAAATAACGCATCAGCCGCCGAATTGTTAGACCAAGTGAAAGTGGCAAACGAACGCTTCGTCAAGCTTTACAGGGTCCAGACCATATATGTCGCTGAGATCAAGGGCAACAACGGAGAACTGATCCGAGAGCAGATCAAGGCGGGTCTCGCTAACGCGGGACGGTTTCAGGTACTTGCCGAAGATGGAGGCAACGCTGCCGATTCAACGATTTCTGGACTCACTGAAGTACGAGAGATTGGGACTCAAACTATTACAAACGCTCAAGCCGTTGGTAGCACGGTTGGGGGAGGCGTCGGGGGCGGGGCGACAGGTAACCGGGGGGGCGTAGTCGGTGCCGTAGTTGGCGGATTCGGCAAGACAAGCGAGAAAACGGCTGAGAACTCAAGTACGTCAAGCCTGGCGCTAACTTCCGAAGCTATCGTGCTTTCATTAACCCTGAAGTCAGGCGAAGTCGTTTGGGGCTGGGATGACACAAAGGGCTGCAATGCAGCGAGGGTGAAATGCGCCGTAGACGATCTGGTTCGCGCTGCGCAAAAGTGAACTTTGCGCGCAGCCGTTTACATGATAGATTTGGCGACTGATCAGCGGCACCCCAAGGCCACCCCTATTGCGCTCGCAATTCTATCCGGCAGGTCCGGCACCTCCCGGCGGCTCACGGTTTCGAGTGCGTCGGCAACGGCTCGGTCGAGTGGGGCCAACAAACATGGAGTTGCCGCGTCATCCAGGCCCGGATCAACAGATCGCGGGCCGCCACCGGCAAACGGCCTTTCTCTACCAAATAGGTTAGCTCCACGAGGCATATCGACGGGACGTGAATAAATTCCCCGGCCTCCGTCGCGGCATCGAGAACGCCAGCCGCTCTTGCCGATAATTGCAAGTCCGCCGATAGATACCAGACGATGGCGTGGGTATCAACGGCCACGGCAGGCATCAAATATCTTCCCTCGGAAAGCTGCTCCACATGTCGCGCTGGTTCTCCTCGATCTCGCTCGCCGAGAGCGAAATGCCCAGGCCGGCCCAGAGGCCCTTAACGCTTTTGAATGGCCTCCCCTTGGCCACTTCGGCGCGGAGGCGGGCAGCATGGCTCAAGACCTCTTGCTGCTTCTCGGCCGGTAACGCTCGGACCGCTTCCAGAATTGCCTGTTCGAGAGACATTGGGGACCTCACCTTCATTATGCGCCTCCTCGCGTTTCAGTGCGACTGGAATCTCTTCCCTCGTCGATTAGCCAGATCGGGGCGAAGAAATACGGAAGGAGGAGTGCAGAAAAATGCAAGATGTTCCTGGCGGTGGTGGGCACGGCCTGCCCATTCTGCCAGACCATGTTTCGCGACGCCTTCGGCACGATGAGCCAAACGGCGAGCCAGACGCCGCCGAAGCTGCTGGACATCGCGCAGATTGCGGCGGCTTCGATCGAATCCGCAGCGCCACGCGGGATGGTATAATCCGGAGTTGGCGCGCCGCACGGTTCAATGCAGGCGTCGTTGCCAAGTTGCCAAAAACCCTCAAGCGGGCGCGTAGCTCAATTGGCAGAGCAAGTGACTCTTAATCACTAGGTTGTAGGTTCGATTCCTACCGCGCTCACCAGCAACCAGCCGTATTCGCAACTTCACTCGACATCGAGAATTGGCCAACCGTGGCGCCAGTCCTTTTTTAACGATACTTGGCCCGGCGGAGAGCCGGGTACATCATGTTCTCGGTGATGTCGTTAGGGTCGATCCGCGCACCCGTGGTCGACCACGTAGGGCGAAGAGTGTGAGCCGCGAGCATGGGATTCACCGCCGGCGCCGATGGCAGTCCCACGGTTTCCATCTCTTCCATCTCCTCCATGGCTTGATCCTGGCCCGCGGGTCCTCCCGGGTACCATTGGTGGCCCGCTACGCCACCGGGCGCGAGACGCGGATAATCGTGCGTCCCCATTAGCGCGCCACCGCCAGGGGTCACGGCCGTGCGGCCGCGCTGGCTTCGGTCGGCGTGGATTAATTCATGCGCCAGTACCCGTTCCTGCGGAGCGGACTGCCGGATAACGCCAGTACCGGCTGGATTATCGGTTATGATGTCGCGGCGCGCAGCCGCCATATTGGCGTCGTAGAAGATCTGGTGATCGCTCCCTCGCTGGGGGTCGCCGGCCGCCGCCAAAGCCTGGCGCCTCTTGTAATTGCCGCTGAACCGGCCAAGCAACCCATACAGATGATGCCTGAACCATCCACCAGGGTTCCGTAGGAATGCCGGCGCGCGCGGATTCTCGGGTTGCCCGCGCACCTCCCCTCCGCGTTCCACGTCTGTAGGGGAGATTCGGGCGCGATTCGGGCTGGCGATCGTTCTTGAAACCAAAGTGTGGCCAAGGTGGCCGGGAGGAGCCACAAAACCGGGCGCATAATGAATCTGCGCCCGCCCGCCGGCGTCGTTACGGATAAAGGCGCCGGGCGGCAACATCGTTTGCAACTGGCGGCGAACCCTGCTTCGGTACCTGGTGCCGCCTTCGACATCAAGCAGTGGCAGAGCAGGAGGATTGGAACCCCGTTCGCTCGGCGACTGAGCCGCCTGCCGATCGGCAGTTGGCGCGACTCGCCCGACGTCGCTCATTCGCGTGGCCTCCGACTCCAGATGCGGGTCGGTGCGAAGAGGATGCTCCGCCGAGGCCGCACCAGCGCGCCCCCCAAGGTACTGGACGACATGGGATAGTTCGTGTCTCAGAATCCTCGCACCCCGGATGCTGTGCGGATCAAAGGCGCCAGGCCGGAAGTGCAGATGTTCGCCGCGCGCGAAAGCCAACGCGCCGACGGATTCCGCGCGGGAGTCCTCATGGACGCGCACTCGGGTAAAATCTTGTCCAAAGGTTGCCTCCATCCGCCTGCGAAATAGTTGGGGCAGCGCCTTGCCTGAATCGCGCGGACGGAGATCCACGGGCTGAACGTTGAGATTTGCAAAACTGTGGCCGATCAAGGTGGATCCGGTGGGGCGGGAAACGGAATCGACGAGCGATGGCAGCCCAAGCGGGTTAGCGGCGTGTACGGCTCTCGCGCGAGGCGCGGGCTTATGATCGAAAGTCATCCCTATTCCCATCGATTCTACTGATCGCGGCAAGAGAAGTCAAAGCCGGCCAGTCGGTCATTTGTCAGGTTTCAAAGACCACAGTCGAAGCCAACCCATCCGGCACGAACTCGGCGATGGCGGACTCGAGAAGACGCTCCCTTTGCGCTTGGCGCAGGCAATTGAATGCGCCCAGTTCCGACCCGTTCGTGGCGCCTTCCGGAATCCCAGGTGGAGCATCGCGGCGCAGTTGAGCGTAGCCCGGATCGCCATATCTACGTGAAACGAAGATGCCGGCCTCCGATCCCACCAAGACATCCCGCGATTCGAGTTCAGTCGCCTCGACGGATCCAAAGACGGTGGTGCGCGTCAGGTGTGTCGGGGGGCCCGGTCCAGCGGCGCCTGCCACGGCCGCATGATGGCCGCCATCCACAATGGCGTCGCTGACCCACAGTCCGGCGGATCCCGCCGGCAGGCGGATGGGGCCGCAGATACTGAACTCCAGGTTCACTCGCAGGTTGCTCTGTTCGCCTGCCATGGCGTGAATCCCGTGCCGGTGGGCGGATTCCCGCTCGAAGGGCGGCCGCACCGTGCAATGCCGGACGTTCAGGACCAGATTGCCTTCCACGCGCAGCGGGCCATCGATCCACAATCCGTGCAGCGTCACGTTCATGCCCGGGTCCGCGCCGGCGATGCGCAGCGTTCCGCGCAGACAGGGCGCCTCGCCGTCTTGGGCTTCGATCACCAGAGTGCGGCGTCCTTCCGGCAGAGCCTGGCATCCTTCGGGGGGCGCGCCAGCCGTGTCACCGGGAGCCAGGCGATAGGTGGCGCTATCCATAATACGAATCACGCCGCTGCCCGGAGTCTCCCTAAAGGCCTGCAAAGCGGCACTTACGGTCGAAAATACGCGCTGGCCGGCGTCGGCGCCCGCGGCATCCTGGTGTACAAAGGCAACCCAAGGCATGTCGCCGGTGAAAGTGAGCTGGCGCGGGTATGGTCCGCCGCCCAAATCGGCGCTGAATCCGTAAGCGTAGCTTACAGCGATGCGGGCATCGCCAAGCGGCGCGGGGATCGCCAGACGCCCGAGCACAGGGTCCACGATGGCGGCTCCCGCATGAAGCTGGTGAACAATTGGACCATCCTCCCATTGGCTCAAGTTTCCGAGGACCACGGGCAACTCACCGGGGCCGGGGCTAGTGGCGCCCTGCGACCCGGCGACCAACACGTAAACTGACGGCAAAGTGCCGCCGGTGGGCGGCGATCCGGACGCCAACG
>DATNMW010000323.1:0-18750 GCA_035602155.1 Bryobacteraceae bacterium
GCCCAAGATTAGCGTTAGCCAGCGTGGGGAGACCAGCGCGAGGCAAGGCGCCTTTTCGAAGGGACGGATATGGCGGTGGTGG
The DNA here is from genome assembly GCA_035602155.1 of Bryobacteraceae bacterium. Classification (GTDB taxonomy): domain Bacteria; phylum Acidobacteriota; class Terriglobia; order Bryobacterales; family Bryobacteraceae; genus Bog-159. The sequence goes on from DATNMW010000323.1 coordinate 83, forward strand.
TTTCGCCTCGGGCCTTTCAAACCTTGTGACCGGCTCCCGCACTCCCCAGGATTGTCGCCAGCGTCATTCCACGCAGATCTTCCAGCAGAGCATCGGGAGCGTAAACCAACAGGTCGTCGCGCGTGGAGATTCCGGTGTAGACCGCGATGGATCGGATGCCGTTCCGTTGGGCCGCGACGATATCGCTGGGCGCGTCTCCCACCAGGGCGCTGGGCGTGCCCTTGGCGATCCACCCCTGCGCGCGGGCGTGACGGATGGCGAGGCGCGCCAGTCCGGCGCGGTCCTTGGCCATTTCGCCGAACGCCCCGAAACGGAAATACGGTTTCAAGCCGGCGCGGTCGAGCTTCTTCCATCCGATCCGCGTCAAGTTGCCGGTCACCAATCCGAGCACCGCGCCGTCCCGCTGCAGGCGGCGCAGCAAGGGCCGCACGCCCGGACAGGTCTTGCGCCGCAAGTTCGGGACCCCGCGGACGTAGATCTGCTGCGCGCGGCGCACGATCTCGGGCATGCCGCGGCGAATTGCGGCCGTAGACGCGCCCGCGTCCCGCAGCATGCGCGCGAGGATGTCCGGATCGAGCATGCCGTGAACGGGGATGTGTTCCGTGGTAGTTTCAAGGCCGGTGACGCGCCGCACGGCATCGACCAGAGCTTGACGGTGATGCGGCCCGGCGCGGCGCACGAGCGTGCCGTCAATGTCGAAGAGGATGAGTGCCGACGCTGCGGGGCCGGGCTTCATGAGCGCGTCAGTTTGCATGTGGGGCAAGGTCGTATCCGGGGTCATATCCTGCGCGCCGATTCGCAATCGGCGCAAACCGGCAAGGCGTGTCAACTGCTACGCGGAGCGAACCCAAATCCGGGCTACCCCGCCATCCGCCCTACGACGCCCGCTTCACCACCGTCAGCGTGATCTGCGAAGGATGCTCCTTCGAGTGATGCACTACGTTATGCGCCACCACCCCCTGCACCTCGTCGTAAGTATTCCCGCCGGTGTTGAAATTCCGGTCGAAACGCGGGAAATTGCTGCTCGACACCTCGATCCGAACCCGATGCCCAGCCGGAAAGTAGTTGCTCGTGGTCATCGGCTGCAAGCCCACCTTGTACACTTTGCCCGGCTCCATCCACGCCGGCGGCTTCTCGTACCCATCGCGATACCGGGCCCGCTGAATGGTCTCGTCCAGGTTGTAAGCCGTACCGTCCGGGTACACGTCGATCACCTTCACCGTGAAGTCCGTGTCCTTTGCGTCCGACGATACGTACAAGGTCGCTTCCATCGGTCCACTCACTTCCATTCCTTCTTTCAGCGGCTCGGTTGTGTAGACCAGAATATCCGCCCGCGCTTCCATCCGGCGTTGATCGAAAGCCCCGCCCGTCACCGCGTTCCCGGTACAGCAAACGTTGCCGCCGTAAGATGGCACCGGGTTCATGGGGTCGTATACGAACCCGTCCGCCGAGTCCGCATCCGGCGCGGCGGCGGTCAGCGCGCCGTCGCCATACAGGCTGTTCGCTTTCCCGCCGCTTGTCAGATACCAGGTAACCGGCTGCGCGCCCTCGGGCGGCCAGGTTTCCGCTGTCTGCCACTTGTTCAGCCCCATCGTGAAGTAGCGCACCTTGGGCGTCTTTTCCAGAATGTGGTTGTCTTCCCCCTTCAGGAAATGATCGAACCATCCATAGGTCAGGGCGTCGTAGTCCAACCGCGCATCGCCCATTTCCCGCTCGCCCACCACGGTGTGTTCCGTGGCCCGCTTGTATGCACAGTGCAGCGTCGGCGCGATCACCGCATATTGCTGCTTGCCGATTTCCCCCTTCGCCGTCTTGCGCACGTAGTTATAAGCAGCCAGGTTCGGCCCCACCGACACGTCGTACCACGACATGAACCAGAACCCCGGCACGTTAATAATCTTGTCGTCGTGCCACAGCCCGCCCCGGTACCATGCCGGATCGTTAGGCGTCCGCTTAATCATCGCCCCGCCCGTGGAGACTTCCTCCCGGTCCGCGAAAATGCCGTGCGGCCCGTCCACCGCCTTGATGATGTCCATCTCGGGCAGATGCTGCAGCGCCTTCGACCAGTCCACCGGCGGCAATTGCTGCGCCAGATCGAAGGCCTTCGCCGCGCGCTCCAAGTCTTCCTGCGAGGTGTTGGGCGGAAACATCGGCCGCACCGTGTTCTGCTCGCCGTACAGCCAGGCGATGAACAGCATCTGCACCGCTCCCCCGCGATACCAGTTGCCCTGCTCGTAGTACGGCCCCACGCGCCCCACGCCCGCTCCGAACCCTTGCGGGATCATGGCCGCGAACGCCGGGTTCCCCTGCGCCGCTACCCCCAGTTGCCACTCGGCCGTCGACGAGCACCCGATGGTCCCTACCTTGCCGTTGGACCACGGTTGCGTCGACATCCAGGCGATGGCGTCGTAGCCGTCCGTCAGCGGCGGGCCCAGAATATCGTAGTTGCCTTCGGAGAAGAAATGCCCGCGCTCGTTCATTTCCACGAATGCATAGCCCCGCTTCACCGCATCCAACGGTGTCTTCAGGTCCGCCGGCACGCCGTTCTTGACGTCCCAATAGTTGAAGTTGTAGGGCGTGCGCACGAAGACGATCGGATACTTCTTCGAAGTATCCTTGGGACGGTAGATGTCGGCCGCCATGCGCTTGCCGTCGCGCATCGGCACCATCGCCTTGCGCTCGACGATCGCCACCGACTCCATCTCTTCCTCCAGGGCCTTGCGCGCTTCGGCGAGTTGCGCCGGCCCTTGCGGCGGCTGCGCGGAAGCCTTGGGCAGCCCGCTGGCGGCAATTCCCGCGGTTCCCAGCAACACCAGAATTCTCTGCAAAGTTGGTTTCATGATGAATAAACGATGAATAGAAAATTATACGCCTGTCGGCGGCCCCATGAAGATCACGCCAGGATCAAGCTCATGCACGTCACCCCAGCCTCGGCCTTTTGCAATTCCGAGACGTCGATCGGCAGCACCTGCCAGCCGGCCCGCTCCAGAAAGCGCGCGGTTTCCGGGAACGAAACCGGAACGATCGCGGTATCGCCGATCGCCAGCACGTCCCCCGCCCCAGGTTCGCCCGCCGGAACGTCGATCACACCCACATTCCCGAACGGCCCCAGATCCGCCCAATCGCGATTCGCCAGCACCGTGCCGCGCCCCAGATATGTGCAAGCGGATTTAAGATGCAAACAACCATGCATTTCAACGGACTTCACCGCGTATCCCAGCGGCGCCAGTTCGTCCGCCAACTGGGCAATGCCCGCGTCGTTGCTGCGTGCCGATCTACCCACGAACAGAGTGCCGCCGATCCGCACCACGTCCCCGCCCTCGAGCGTTCCCGGTTCCGCGATCCGGCGCAGCGGACGGAACCGCGCCAGGGCCTCCGCCAGGCTCTCCGATTCGCCGCGCCGCGACTCCGCTCCCATGCGCGTCACGATTGCGATCTCATCCAGCACGATGGCGGGGTCTTCCACAAACACCGCATCCGGCAGGTCCGGCAATGCAGGCAGCGAAACCACGGCGATCCCCAGCGATGCCAGGCACGCTTCGTATTGGCCGTGTTGCGCGATCGCTTTGCCGATATCGATGGACTGCCGTTCCGCGAACGCCAGTTGGCAATCGTTCATCGACGGGCTGACGGCGCGAGTGATGGCTGTAAGCGGCATGCAACTCCGTAGTCTATCCGCTTTTTCCCCGGTGGGGCAGCCCCCCGAGCGGGAAGGCACTTTGGCGGGCGGCGGGAGAGGGTTAACTTCCGGCAGTATTGCGTATTGCGCTGGTCCGCACTTAGACTTTGCGTAAGACGGAGTATTCCACCGTGAGCTGGAGACGAAGCATCCGCGCCGTGCTGGTCGGGGCCATCACCTTTATCATCGCGCTGATTTACGTGCCGCAATGCCCAGTGCGGGTCTACGCCGAAAACGCGGATGCACTTAGCGTTGGCTTGGCGGCGGTAATGACGTTCGTCGCCTATCGCTTCAAGTAAACCCCCGCCAGAGACATCCCGCGTACATCGTCGGATCCGTATGCCGGGCGCGCGCCGGTTACCGGCGTGCGCCGCTCTAAGGCGTGGGCCGTTAAGGCGTAGTAACCTGCGACGCCGACGACATGGGCGAGACATCGTGGCCCGAGTCAACCGCTTCTATCGCGTAGTAGTATGTGACCCCCGGAGAAACCGCGGTGTCGATGAAACTCAGCCCGGTACGGGCCGTCAGTTGGGTCAGGCCGTTGGGCGACGTTCCCCGGAAGATACTGTAGCTGCTGACGGGCAGACCGTTGGGCGGAATATTTTCCGACCAGCTCACCGTCACCTGTGTACCGCCGGAGTTCGACGTTGCCGCTACATTAACCGGCGCGGCTGGCACGGGAGGCGTAGTTACCTGGGCCGTTGCCGACATGAGTGAGTCGTCTCCGCCCGTGTCTACCGCCTGTATCGCGTAGTAGTACGTAGTGTTCGGCGAAGCGCCGGTGTCGATAAACGACAACCCGGTGCGGGTAGCCAGTTTCGTCAGGCCAGTCGGCGACGTCCCCCGGTATATGTTGTAGCTGCCGATCGGCAGACCGTTGGGCGGGACGTTCTCGGACCAGCTTACCGAGACTTGCGACCCCGAGGTTGCCGTTGCGGCGGCGATGACCGGCGCGGCAGGCACGGGAGGCGTCGCCACTTGGATCGTGGCCGACATCGGCGAAACGTCCTGGCCCGTATCGGTCGCTTCAACCGCGTAGTAGTAGGTGGTGTTCGCGGCAACCGTGGCGTCGACCGATTTCTGCGCCGTCGTCTGGCTCAGTTTGGTCAGGCCGGTGGGCGACGTCCCCCGGAACACGGTATAGCTGCCAATGGGCAGTCCATTGGATGGGATGTTTTCCGACCACGTTACGGTGACTCTCGTGGTGGCGTTCGGCGCGGCCGCCACGTTCACCGGCGCGGTTGGAGTAGCGAGCGTATTGACGGCTATCTGGTTGGATGGCGCCGAAGCGTCGTGTCCCGTGTCCATCGCCGCTATTTCGAAATAATAGGTCGTGTTGGCGCTCAGGGATCTCATCGTATAGCTTGCGGACGTCGACTGCGCGACCTTGGTCAGTTGGCCGGGCGTGGTGCCCTCGAAGATCTCGTAGTAGCTGATGGGCAGGCCATTTGGCTGGAGGGTCTCCTGCCAGGATAGCGCGACTGTGGTGGGGTTGGGCGTCGCGGCAACGTTGCTGGGCGGGTTCGGCAGCGGCAGCGTGGCAGCCGAGGTTACGGGCGACATCGCCGCGGCGATCCCCTCTTCCACGGCCACGATGCCATAGTAATAGGTAGTTCCAGGAGCCAGCGTGATACTCCTATAGGTAGGCTGCGAAGCCGATCGGATCGCTATTTGTTGCAGACTCGACGGTGAAGTCCCGCTGTAAACCTGATACTGGCTCAACCCAGTGGTGTTCGACGGCGGGGACCAGCTCAGGTCTATCTCCTGGGCCGAAGCGGTGGTGGCCACCAGGTTCGATGCGGCGTCGGCAACCGTTCTGTAGGTCTGCAAGCTCAGTGTTGGAGAAAGCGGCGAACTGTTGTTGGCGAAATCGAATGCCTGAACCTGATAGTTATAAAGCGTGTTGCTCGCCAGCGTGGAATCGTCAAAGGACGGCAGCGTCGTGTCCGCGATCCAGACGCCCGTACAGGGTTGGCCGGCCGCCGGCGGAGTGCAGCGATACACGTTGTAACCCGCTACTCCGACATCGTCCGTAGAGGCGCCCCACGTGAGTCCCGCCCCGGTCGTGCCGGCCGTGCCGGTAAGGGTGGGCGGGGGGGACGGCGGGGTTAGATCCGAATTCGTCACCAGTTGGCTGTAGTAGCTGAACGCGGTAGGGGCGTACACGCTCTGCTGATCGGCCGCGGCGGCCAGCGAATTCTCGGTGTTCATGATGTCGTAATCCGAGCAACTCTCCGTGGTGCACGTGCAATTTGCCGCCCCGCCATTCGAGGCGGTTCCGCCATATGTCTGTTGCGCGAACATGAATACCGGCATTTCCGGCACCAGGTAAATCATGTTCGTGTAGCTCGCCAGGGCTTGCGCGGTCTGCATGAAATAGTTGTCCAGGGGCGCCCAGAAACTGAAGGCCCCCCGCGAGCGGATCACGTCGGAGCTGAGAATATCCCATTCGCCGGCCGCCTCCTTCGTCGCGAAGGCCTGGCTGATTGCTACCGGCAAGCCGGCGGCGGCGGCCATCTGCGTGATGGTCAGCGCGTTATCCAGAAAATTGTTTTCCTGTACCGTATTGATCGGAAGCAGGTGGTAGTCGATGTAGTTCAAGGGCAGCGTGATGTAGGCATTGATGTAGTTCGTCAGGCTGGCGGTCCCCGTAGCCGCCATCCAAGTGCCAAATCCGGCGCCGAGCTGGGGGGCCGGAGACATGTTCAGCGCCTGCACAGCCGCGATCTCCGCCGCTACCATTTGCGCCGCGTCCGCCGGAGTATTCAGATTCTGTTGGCCGGTCTGCAGGGCTTCGGTGTCGGGTTCGTTCGCCAACATCAGATAATCCGGCTGCATCGTCTGTGCAATAGTGGCCGCCATTTGGGCCCGCGCCGCGATGTATTCCGGCCAGGTCAACGTGCTGTAGAACGCGTTCATGTTGCTCCAGCCGGCGGCAATGTCGTTGGAAAACAAAATCTCGTCGTCGATGATGAGTTTGAGGCCGGCGGCCCGGACAGCCTGCGCTACCTGCGTATAAAAGTTTAAATACGGCTGCAAGGCCGCCTGGCTGCCATAAAACGGCTCATACAAAACGGGAAACAGGACCGGCACCGACACGGCCTGGATGCCCAGAGCTTTCATCGCCTGCAATTGAGGCTGAACTGTGGTCTGCATATAGCTGGGACCGGATATGGACGGCCCCGTGTTGCTGTCGGCCCATTGCAGATTGGCGCCGTATAGCGTGGGTCCGCCGGGTGCCGGCGTCCATGTGGGAGGCGTCGCCAGCACGGTGTTGAATGCCTGCAGATCGCCGTTCAGCTCGGCATAAATGGACGCGCAGTAGCTGCCCGCCGGCACAGGCGGAGGCGCCGGTGGCGCCGGAACCCCTTGCGCGTACACAAGAGCCGGCAAGGTGGCCAGAACGCTCAATATGTTCCATTTCGTACTTTTTGCTGTCCTGTTTCCGATGGGTATGTGGGCAGACCCCGCGATGATCGATTCAAGCCCGGTACCAATCCGGGCACACTGGCAAAGTCGCATAGCTCTCCTCCCCTGGGCGGGTAATGAAGAGCGATCTTACGATGCCATTTGAGTTGCATTCAATATTCTCGTTGGCAAATCGACTATGGCAAATCGACTAAGGATAGCCGCGGCAAGCCTGCGCGCACCGTCCGGCCGGGATGCCGGATTCGGGCGAGGCAAATGCAAGATCCGGCAAGACTGGACCGTCAACGGATCGGCGACGGAGACCTATCCGGCTCCGCACTGGGCGCCTTCCGGCCGATCCTTCGCCATGGCTCCGGCCGGCCCAGCTTCGCCCTGTACATATCCTCGTCCGCGGTCTTCAACAGACCGTCGATGTGCTGCCCATCGTCCGGATAAATCGCGATCCCGTAGCTTGACCCTACGTGCAGTTCCCGGCCGTCGAATTCGATTCGTTCGCTCACCGCCTGGCCCACAAGTTCCGCCACGCGGCTCGCATCGCGCCGGTCGAGCACGCCCGGGAGCAGGATTACGAACTCATCGCCGCCGATACGGGCTGCGGTATCGCCGCGCCGGATGTTTTGAAGAATTCGTCGCGAAACGGCCCGCAGAACAACGTCCCCGGCTGCGTGTCCGTACAGGTCGTTGATCTCCTTGAAGGAGTCCAAATCGAAATAGAGTATTGCCATCGCGCCGGCTTCGTGATTGCAGGCGGTCATCTCCGCGTCCATCCGGTCATAGAGCGAGGCCCGGTTGAGGAGTGTTGTTAATTCGTCGTACTGCGCCCGAAAAGACAACTGTTCGTACAATCCGCGCCGCTCGATCGCAAGGCCCGCAAATCGCGCCCACGATTCCAGCAATTCTACGTCCGCGGCGGTCGCGAGTTTCTCCCCTGGCAGCATGACCACGATCATGCCGGCAACCACTCTGTTCTGCCGAATCGGGGCCGCCAGGTAGTTCTGATGGGCAGCGCCTCCCGTATTCTCCATGCACGCTTGCCATTCCGCATCGCCGGATAGTCCCGCAAGCGGCGCCGCGGAAAGGGTTTCGCGGACGGACGCAATTGGAATCCGTCCCAGGACGCTCGCAAGTTTTTTCCGGGACCAGCGGCGCAGCGGAGATCCTCCGGTCCCCTGGCAATTCCATCTGAATGGAGCATGCGGACAACGGCATCTGGCGCGAAACAGCCAGCGCCATGGCCCGCGCGATCTGTTCGAGCGGCTGATCCTTTGCCACCAGCTCCAGAACGTTCTTACGGTCCAGCTCCAGCCGCTCGGCCTGCTGGGCAACGCGGGCGGACGCCTCGGCAGCCGTGCGCGCCTCCTCTAGCCGCATCAGCAGGTCTTTTTCGTCGTTGATGTCGATTAACGCGCCCACCGCGCGCTTTGCGCCGCCTTCCATCGGTTCGATCCGGCCTTGGCCTCGTTCCCAGCGGATCGAGCGATCCGGCAGGATAATTCGGAACTCGGCGTGGAAGGTCCCAGTATCGAGCGCCTCTGCCGCCGCGGCCCGCACGCCCGCGCGATCGCCCGGATACAGCATCGTATCGAGTTCGCGCAGGGTGAGTTGCCGCGTGGCAGCCGGCAACCCAACCAGAGTTGCGAATCCTTCGGAAAAAACCACGGCGCCGCTCGAGACGCGGACTTCCCAGATCCCGAATTCGGCCGCTTTCTCCGCCAGGTCGAGACGTTCGGCCGTTTCCCGCATCCTTTGTTCGGAACGTAACCGCTCGATTACGTTGCCTGCGAGACGGGCGCCCGCTTCCACCAGCCGTAACTCCGCCGGCCGCGGCCTTGCCGGCTCTCGGTGATACATCGCGAACGTCCCCTGCACCACGCCGCTGAAATTGCGGATCGGCACGCTCCAGCAAGACCGCAATCCGAAGCTCAGTACGAAATCCTTTGCCAGCGCAAAGCGATAATCGGTGGCGATGTTTTCCACGATTACCGTCTCGTTGAGGAAGGCCGCCGAACCGCATGCGCCGACCTCCGGACCGATTTCGAGGCCGCTCAAGGCTCGCATATACTCCGGCGGCAGGCTCGGCCCCGATGCGCTTAAAAGCGAGAGCCGCCGTTCCTCGTCGAGCAGCAGCACGGTGCAAACGCACTCCGGCGCCATTGCCTCAATCGCGCCGGTAACGCTGTCGAGGAGCTGATGCAACGATAAGCCCCTCGCCATCAGTTCGAGCAGGCGCTTCTCGAACTCGATCGTCCGGGACGAGTTTGCCAGTTCCTCATGTTCCCGCAGGCATTCGGCCGTTCGTACCCGGGCCTTCAGCCAGCCTGCGGCGAAGACTGCGGCCGACAGCAGGCTGGCCGCCGCGATGACTTCAGAAACCATTGTTTTCTTGACGTGGGGAACTTTGTAACCGCATGCCTTGCCGGCCGGCATCGCGGTCCTGGTCCTGTTATCGGCCGCATCGCGCCAAAACTGCATGGCTAAGCCGAAAGGGGCCGGCCCGTTCAGCCGCGCCTTGATCCTTGAAACTCGTCCCGCCGCGATGCCAGGTGGCAGAATGATGCCCCGCAAACAAAGCCCTTGCGCCGAGCGCCTCGAACGCAAAAGCAGCCGCGCGGCCCGCTTCCTCCGCCAGGCCGCGCCCCCAATGTTCCGGCCGAAGGTGAAATCCGATTTCGTAAATCCCCTCGTCCAGCCGAAAGGACGCAGACCGGCGCAGCCCCACGTACCCACGCGGTCACTTCCCGATCTCCCCACAGCGCGTGCGCCAGTGCCGCATCGGCCTTCGACCACAAATCGAATCCGATTCGGGCGGTTGTCGGGAAATAAGCGCGTGCGCCGTTTATGCGCAAGCTCCTTCGCCTGCCGACGCTGCAATCGAGGACGCTCGCCTCCAGTTTAAATCGGGATTTGCACCTGTCGCCGTGTCTCGGCATCGCCGCCCTCCGTCTGTTACAATCGGTTTTCCCGTGGCGAAAACGGAGCAAGAGTACCGGCAGGATATTGTCGATATCGGACGGTTGGTGTATCAGAAGGGTTGGGTGGCTGCCAATGACGGTAATATCACCATCCGGCTGGATGCGGAGCGCATTCTGGCAACCCCCACTGGCGTGAGCAAAGGCATGATGCATGTCGACGATCTGATCGTCATCGATATGCAGGGAAAGAAGCTGAGCGGCCGGAAAGAGTGTACGTCGGAGGTCGCTATGCACATGAAAATTTACGAGATGCGGCCGGACATCCAATCGGTGTTGCACGCGCATCCGCCGGTAGCCACGGGATTCGCCGCGGCGGGCCGTCCGCTGAACCTGGCGCTGCTGCCGGAGGTGATCATCGGACTCGGGTGCGTGCCGCTGGCGGACTACGGATTACCAGGCACCCCGGCATTGACCCAGCCGTTAATCCCGTATATCCCTAAATATGACGCCATCATGATGGGGAATCACGGTGTGGTCAGCTACGGCGAAGACGTCTATAAGGCATTCTTCCGCATGGAGACCGTGGAGCACTTCGCGCGCATTTCGCTGGTGGCGGAATTGTTGGGAGGTCCCACGGTGCTGCCCAAGGTGGAAGTGGAGAAGTTGTTCGACTCCAGAACGCGATACGGTGTGAAGGCGCGCGCGGGCATGGAGCCGGACTGTCCGGTGTATGCCGAACAAATGCCGCGGCAGGATAGATTCTACGTCACGCGCGAAGAGTTGATCGGTATGGTGGACGAGGCGCTGCGGGCGCGCGGTGTGACTTGAATTCGGTGGTGGGGCAGGTTGGCAACCTGCGGGCCGATTGGTAATCGGCCCATCCTGCCCAGCTTTTCAGAGCAAGATTTCAGAGCCGCGACCGTAAGGGAGCGGTTTGGGAGAGTCTAGATGGGTGAAGCGTTAGGACTGATCGAGACACGCGGACTCGTGGCCATGATCGAGGCTTGCGACGCCATGGTGAAGGCCGCCAAAGTGAATCTGGTCGGCTGGGAGAAGATCGGCTCCGGTTATGTCACCGCCATGGTGCGTGGCGATGTGGCGGCCGTCAAAGCGGCCACCGATGCGGGAGCGGCGGCGGCGCGCCGCGTGGGTGAACTGATCGCCGTCCACGTGATCCCGCGCCCGCACCAGAGCCTGGAAGACATTCTGCCGATCGGCAAAACGCAGAATGCCGCGGCCGGGAAGTAGCCGGCCGATAGGCTCGCCATGATCTTGGGCCGCGTAGTGGGCACCGTGGTCGCGACACGGAAGGACCCGCGCCTGGAAGGCAAGAAGCTTCTCATCGTCAAGCCGGTATCGCCCGAAGGCAAGGACGAAGCCGGTTACGTCGTCGCGGTAGACACCGTCAGCGCCGGCTTCAAAGAGCGCGTCCTGGTGGTGTCCGGCAGTTCCGCGCGTATGGCGGAGGGTTGCAAGGATCTGCCCGTGGACACGGCCATCGTCGGCATCGTGGACGATGTGCGCCTCGATTAAATGGGATTGACATGCTGCTGGGCCGCGTAGTCGGATGCGTCTGGTCAACCGTGAAGGATAGCCATCTGGAGGGCCAGCGCCTGCTGCTCGTGCAGCCGCTTACGCCCGAGCTCAATCCCACCGGCAAGCGTCTGGTCTGCGCCGATTGGACCGGTGCGGGCGCGGGCGAGCTGGTTTACTGGGCACGCAGCAAGGAAGCCAGCTACGCGTTCCTGCCCGCGGAAGTGCCGGTCGATAGCACGATCGTGGGCATCGTGGATTCCATCCATCTGAAGAGGGCCTGAACCATGCTGATCGCGCGCGTCGTCGGTGAAATGGTGGCCACTCAGAAGCACCCCAGCCACGAAGGGCGTAATCTGCTGCTCGTGCAGCCGCTCGAATTGGATGGGTCGAACCGGGGAGACGCGATTATTGCAGTGGATGCCATTGGCGCGGGCATCGGCGATAAAGTGCTGCTGACCACGGATGGTTTTGCGGCCATGAGCAGCGTGGGCCGGATGCAGTCGCCCATCGATATGGCGGTGATTGGGTTTATCGACCGGGTGGATTTGGATTTGTAGGGCGGGCAATCCTGCCCGCAGCCGGCTTTCAGCCGGCTTGGACGCGCCGCAGGGCGCGTCTGCGATTCGCAGCTCGAGGTGGAACATTATGACGCATTACCCGACGACGCCCGCAAGCCGTCCCCGGGGGGGGCGGCTTTTTTTCGTTTTGTGATTCTGGCCGCGCTGGCCATTCTGATGGTCCATGCCAGCGCAGCGCAGGCCCAAACCTATGAAACGCTGTACAGCTTCCGGGGCAGCCCTGACGGCGCCGATCCCAGGGCGGCCGTGATCATTGGCAAAAATGGCGCTCTTTATGGCACCACTTTCGAGGGTGGCGCGTCCGCGCACGGCACTGTCTTTGTTTTGAACAAGACCGCAGGAGAGCCCTGGAAGGAGTCGGTGCTCCTGGGTTTTAATGGATCCGACGGACAATACCCTGAGTCACCCCTGGTCTTTGGCAGCACGGGAGCACTGTATGGGACAACGACCGGCGGAGGGGGTTTCGCTGCGACGGGCGTGGCTTTCGAGCTGGCGCCACCGCCCACGGCCGGGGGCGCGTGGGTGGAGACTCCTTTGTATATATTCAGTGGTAGCCCTTCAAACGTGGTGCCCAATGGCCCATTGCTTTTCGGTCCAGGCGGAACGATCTACACGACGACCGAAGGCGCCATCACTTACGGGTTTGGCCAGATAATCGCCTTGACGCCGCCTTCTACCGCCGGAAGCGCCTGGACCGAGTCCGTGCTGCTTTCTTTTGACCTCGTGCCGGGAGGAGCATACCCCACAGCAGGCCTTGTGGCCGAGGGCGGATCGCCGGTCGGGACTACGGTCGACGGAGGCCTGGAGGGTTGTGGTGACTTTGGCTGCGGTGTGGTCTATGAGTTGACTCCGCCAACCGCCTCGGGCGGTGCCTGGACGGAGACGATCCTACACACCTTCGGCGGACCGGCCGACGATGGCGGAATGCCGCAGGACGCGCTCACCATCGGCCGTGACGGAACGTTATATGGCACAACTTACTACGGGGGCTCCAACGTATGCGCCGACCCCCTCGACGGCCCTTCATTCGGATGCGGCACGGTTTTCCAGTTGACGCCGCCGGCGTCGCCAGGTGGAACATGGGATTATTCCGTGATCTACAATTTCGCCGGAGCGAACGGTGACGGAGCCCTTCCCGCAGCGGGCTTGGTAGTGGGCGAGAGCGGAGCGCTCTACGGCACTACATCGGCTGGCGGAAGCGCCGCCTCGGCATCGGCTTGCCCGGCGTCATACTACGTTTTCGGCGGCTGCGGGATCGTATTTAAATTGACGCCATCGTCCTCGCCAAGCGGCGCCTGGACGGGAACGGTGCTGCACTCTTTCTCAGGCGCGAATGGGGATGGTGCAATTCCCCTGGCAGGTCTGACCCTGAGTTCGAGCGGGGTGCTCTACGGTACCACCTCTGCGGGCGGGACCGCCGGAAGGGGTACCGTATTTGCCGTCGCGCCGTGAACGGGGCAGTCGCCACCTCGTTGCCGCCAGTCCGCTGAGGTTCCCACTGCCCGCCGAAATCTATAGGCGAAGTCGGACGCGGAATGTTCGAACGGGTTTAGAACCTGGACGAATTCATAGCGGCGGTTGGCCTGGAATCCTCCGACAGCAGATAACGTGCGCCGGAGCGTTGCGCGGCGGCGAGGATGGGGGCGTCCCAGTAGGTGAGTTGCGCGGAATCCACCCAATGCCAGGCTTGCTGAATCAGGCCGAGAGACGTGTCCACCGGCTTCCAGTGCGACAGATCTTCCACGATGTCCCGAGCGCGCGCCGGTTCCAACCGCATCTTCCGGACGGCATTCCAATAAAACTCGTGCAGCACCTGCCAACTCAGGTAACCCGCCCCGGCCCCCACAAAGCTTCAAGCCACTGCATGGCGCGGGCCTGTTTCCGGTCGTCGACCGGATCCACGTAATACAGGAGCAGATTCGAGTCGACAAAATAGCGGTCAACGGCGCGCATGCACTTCCTCGCGGTTCATGCGTTCGGCCGCGCCGGCGCAGGCCAGCGGGCGGTTCGATTTCCAATGTCCGAACGCCTGCCAGTAGGCGTCTGTCAGTCTCATCTGCCTCTCCAGCATCTCGCCGACCAGCCTGGAAACAGAGGTGTTCTCCTCGGCTGCTTTTCGACGCGCCCAAAGAGCCGCCTCGTCCGAGATCTTGATCGTTACGTTCCTGGCCATGAATCCAGTGTTGCACGAAAAAAGTGCTTGCTGTCGACCATCGATATGGCGGCGATTGGCTCTATTTTCCGGGTGGATTTGGGTTAGCCAAATCGCACCCGCGTGCGCGGGTCGCGCCAGCATATAATGGATCACGGCTGCTGAGCCCGAGAACCGTAAGCCAATGGCGCCCAAACTGAAGATAGAAGCCCTGCTCTGGTCCGCTTGCGCCCTAGCCGTCCTTGCGGCGTCGCCGCCACGGGCACAGGCGCAGGCAACCGAAGTCGTGCTGCACGACTTCGCAAGCCCTCCGAAGGGGGAAGGCCTTTGGGCAGGCGTGATCCGCGATAAGACAAGCAACCTTTACGGAACTGCCGTGGACGGCGGGCCGGCAAACCTGGGTGTCGTCTTCAAAGTGGACACGGCGGGCCACACGACGGTACTGCACGGCTTCACCGGAGGGAGCGATGGCGAGCGCCCTTATGCGGGCGTCGTGGGCGACTCGGCCGGCAACCTTTACGGCACCGCTTACCTCGGCGGCACATACGACGCGGGCATCGTCTACAAGGTGGATGCAGCGGGTCACGAGACCGTGCTGTACACATTTACCGGAGGGTCCGACGGGGGCATGCCCATAGCCGGTGTAACGCTGGACTCCGCGGGCAACCTCTACGGGTGCGCTTCCGCGGGCGGATCGGCAAACGACGGCGTGGTGTTCAAGCTGGATCCGACCGGGCAGGAAACGGTGCTGCATAACTTCACCGGCTCACCCGGCGATGGGGCGAGTCCTCAGGCTGCCCCGCTGCTCGACTCGGCCGGCAACCTCTACGGGACCACCTACAGCGGAGGCACGTTCGGCGGTAGTGCTGGCACCGTTTGGAAGGTGGATGCCACCGGCCATGAGACGGTGCTCTACAACTTCGGCGGCGCCGACGGATACGCACCGTATGCGGGCGTGGTCCGAGACTCAGCGGGCAACCTGTTCGGCGCCACCAGTGGCGGCGGGGCCGGTGGTAATGGCGGCACCGTGTACAAGCTGGATACGGCCGGTAATCAGACGGTTCTCTACAGCTTTACCGGAGGAGCTGATGGCGGCCTCCCAATCGGGGGTGTAGTCCGCGACTCGGCAGGCAACCTCTATGGCGCAACCGAGACCGGTGGCGCCGCTGGCGCCAATCGACCCAACCGGCCACGAGACGGTGCTTTACACCTTCACGGGTGGGGCTGACGGGAACGGCCCCGAGGGAGGCGTGATCCGCGACTCCGCAGGCAATCTCTACGGCACCACCAGCAGCGGCGGGGTGGGTAATGGCACTGTGTACGAAGTAAGTGCGGCTGGCGCTGAGTCGGTGCTCTATAGCTTCCCCGGACCCGAAGACGGAGTGTATCCTAACTACGCTGGCGTGATCCTCGGCTCCGCCGGCAACCTTTTCGGCGTCACCACCTATGGCGGCATTCCGAACCAGGGCGTGGTTTACAAAGTGGATGTAGCGGGCCAGGAGACCGTGCTGTATACGTTTACCGGGGGCGCGGACGGTGGACACCCTTGGGGAGACCTCGTCCAGGATTCGTCCGGCAATCTCTACGGGACAACGAACGCTGGTGGCGCCGCGGGCGCCGGCGTCGTGTACAAGCTGGCTCCGAATGGCAGCCTTACGGTGCTGCACAGCTTCGCCGGCGGGACCGATGGGGCGAACCCCGAAGCAGGCGTGGTCATTGACTCATCCGGCAACTTGTACGGCACAACTTACGCTGGCGGCCTATCCAACGTTGGGGTGGTCTATAAGCTGGATGCCGCCGGGAACGAGACGATCCTATACAGCTTTATGGGCGGTTCCGACGGGGCAAACCCCACGGCGGGTGTAACTCTTGACTCGTCCGGCAACCTCTACGGGACTACTTACAGCGGAGGAACACCGGGCAACGCGGGCACCGTTTACAAGGTGGATGCCACCGGTCATGAGACCGTACTCTACAGCTTCACCGGAGCGGCCGATGGCGGTAGCCCCGCCGGAGGCGTGGTCTTCGATGCCGCGGGTAACCTGTACGGAACCACGGAGTCGTCGGGAATCGGGGGGGTAGTCTTCAAACTGGATCCCGCTGGGCATGAGACGGTGCTGCACACGTTCGGAAGGCATGGCGATGGGCAAAACCCCTTGGCAGGCGTTGTCCTGGATGCGGCGGGCAATCTCTACGGGACCACGTTTCAAGGCGGCCCAGGGTACCACGGAATCGTGTTCGAGTTGGACCCGGCCGGCAATTTAACCGTGCTGCACGCGTTTACCGGCCATGCCGATGGCAGCTACCCCTATGCCGGCGTGGTTCTCGACTCGGCGGGGAATGTCTACGGGACTACTTCCGAGGGCGGAAAGAAAGATACCGGCGTGGTATTCGAGATCGAACCCTAACCCGCTACTGGAATGGCATAATGGAAGCATCCATGGCTGACGAAAGTCCAGCGACAAAAGCAGACATCCTGGCGCTCGGGGAGAGTCTTCGCGGGCTCTTGACGCTGGAGCTTGGCAGCATTCGCGGGGATATCCGTCGAATCGAACAGCGCCTCGAGGGCTTGGGGCAACGCATCGAGGCCCTCGAACAGCGAGTTAACGGCCTGGAGCGCCGGCTGGAGGAAGGCCTCCATGAGGTCGAAGTGAAGCTCACGAAGCGCATGGACGATTTCGCGGCCTCGCTCGAAGAGCAAATTCGAGACTCCCAGACGGAAGTGCTGAAGGCCATGCTGACCACTCAGGAGAGCAATCTGGCGCGCTTTTAAGGAGATTGAGCCGCTCCGGGAGCGCCTCGCCATTCTGGAACGTCGTCTCCTGGAAATCGAAATGAAGCTGCACATCCCGCCGGCGGCGTAGTAAGTTACTGCGCCCGGTTGCGCGGCTCCAGTAGCTCGGCATCCTTTTCCCCGCCGCGCCTTCTGCCGCGGAAGAGGAGCTTGGCTGTGAGGAGCAAACCCAGCACCCAGTTCAGCAGGTCCAGCCCCACAAACGCGTTGTGCAACAGCCAGAAACGCGAACGTTCGGGCGATGGCTGGTCGATGGGAATCCAGTCGACGATGCGTCCCAGAAACACCATCTGCGGCGTCAACGCGAATCGCTGCACGATGGCGATCAGAAGCATCAGCAGGCAGAGCAACAGGGAGACGTTCTTTTCCGTGCTGCCGAAAAGCATTACCAGCAGCACTGCCGCACCAATGCCGGTTTCGATCAGTCCCCAGGTTTCGAAGTACCAGCGATTCTGCTCCGAAACCTGATGCCGTAACAAAACGCGCGCCGCATCCGGCCCCAGTCTGGCCAACTGCTGCGCGGCAGGGGCTGCGGGCTTGGCCAGCAGCCGGTCCACCGACTGGAAATTCTGGGTGGCCACCATATCCATGAACAGGCCGCCCCCCAGCCAGAGCCCTAGCAGGAAACAAGCGAATCTACGGAAGTGCACGAGGGCAATTCTACCGCGAATCACCTCGGGATAAACGCCCCCAAACTCTCCTTGACAGCTTAGGAGAGTCCATATATACTTCTCCTAAGGAGCTTAGAGGAACGCATGGCCGATCCCGCCAAACAGGCCGAACTGCTGCCCGGCACTCTGGATTTGCTCATCTTGAAAGCCGCCTCGCTGGGAGCGCTGCATGGTTACGGCGTGTTGCTGCGCATCGGACAGATTTCCGGAGGCGCGCTGACCATCGAACAGGGCGCTTTGTATCCGGCCCTCTATCGCCTGGAAGTCCAGGGTCTTCTCGACTCCGAGTGGGGGACTTCGGACCACAACCGCAGAGCCAAGTTCTACCGCCTGACGTCCGCCGGACGCAAGCGCCTGCGCGCGGAAACGGAGAGCTGGAACCGTTCGGCGTCGGCCGTGGCGACGGCTTTGGGCGTCACGACGCAGGAGGTCTGACATGCGAAAACGCTTACGATTGCTCTGGCAGGCGTTATCCGGCCGCGCCACGCTCGAACGCGATATAGCCGACGAACTGCGCTTCCACTTGGAGAGCCGCGCCGCGGACCTGACCCGCTCCGGCGTGGCGCCCACCGAAGCCGCCCGCCGCGCGCGCATCGAATTCGGGGGTGTCGAACGATATAAGGAAAGCTGCCGCGAGGCGCGCGGCCTGCGGTTTTTCGACGAATTGCGCGGGGATCTGCGCTACGCCTTACGCGTGCTCCGCAAGAGTCCATCGTTCGCGCTCACCGCGGTAGCCACTCTGGCCCTCGGCATCGGCGCGAATACTGCCATCTTCAGCGCCGTCAAGGCGGTACTGCTCAATCAATTGCCCTATCGCGATGCGGACCGGCTGGTGAAGGTGGGCGAGTCCGACTCCGGCGAGAAGAGCGCCGGCACCATCGGTTACACTACGGCCTACGACTTGCGCAGGTTGAGCC
>DATNMW010000324.1:0-34111 GCA_035602155.1 Bryobacteraceae bacterium
TATAAAGGTTGAGCGCCGGCTTCACCGAGCGCAGGTCCATATTGGCGTCGTAGTACGCGTCGATGGTTCCGACGTCGCGCCAGTATGCCGCCCCATCCGCAGGCTCGCCGGGAATGCGATTGCTCTGGAAATCGTAGGCGAACATCTCCGCGTTGCCGGCCAGCTTGGGCAGGATGTCGTGGCCAAAGTCGTGCGAGCTGGTCTCGTTCGTCGCGTCTTCATAGAGTTCGCGCAGCAGCGTGCGCGTGGAAAAAACGTAGTTGCCCATGGAGGCGTAGACCCGGTCGGGATCGCCGGGTATGGTGGGCGCGTCCGCGCGTTTTTCGTGGAAAGCGATGATGCGCCCGTCCGGCGCCGCTTCGATCACCCCGAACTCGGACGCGAATTTCTTGTCCACGGGGATGGCGGCCACGGTAACCGCCGCGCTCTTCTGCTCGTGGTACTCGATCATACTATCGATGTTCATGCGGTAGATATGGTCGCCGCCGAAGATCGCCACCACGTGCGGATCGGCCTGTTCCACCAGGTTGATGTTCTGGTAGATGGCGTCCGCCGTACCCTGGTACCAGGTTTCGCCGGCTGAGCGCATTTGGGCCGGCACAGGGATAATAAATTGCGTCTTGAGCAGGCCGCCGAATTGCCATCCTTCGCTGAGGTGCTGCAGCAGCGACTGGCTCTTGAACTGCGTCAGCACGTAGATGGAATAGATGCCTGAGTTGATGAAATTGCTCAGGACGAAGTCGATGATGCGATACTTCCCGCCGAAGGGTACGGCGGGCTTGGCACGTTCCTTGGTCAGCGGGTACAACCGAGTACCCTTTCCTCCTGCAAGCACGATTCCCAGGACGCGTAGTCGCATAGATTTCAAGCCTATCCTATCAGGTCAGGCGCGCGGCTGCGCGCCAACTGCGCCCGCAGTCCTCACAGCGCTTATCATAAGCCAAGGAGGCACACGAGATGAAACGGTTGTTAGCGGGAAGCGGATGGGTAATCGCGGCGCTGGCATGGGCGGGGCTGCCCACAACTGTGAAACTGGACAACGCCCGTGTCCAGGTGACGGAGGTGACTTCGCCGCCGGGGGCGGTGCGCGAGCGGGGCGTCCGCGCGCACGACCAGGTGATCGTGTTTCTAGACGACTGCCGTTACGAGCGCACGGATCCCAAGACCGGCGCCAAGTCCATGCAGGAACGTAAATCCGGCGACGTGATCTGGCATACCCGAGGCGAAGACGCGCCGCAATTGGTGAACAGGGGTAACAAGCCCTACCGGACGGTCGTCATAGAGCTAAAGTAAGTTGGAGTGTCGGCAATGCCGCAGCTCAATTTGACGCTTTTCGGGTGCACTCTCTGCTGCGCTCTGGCCGGTCCGGCGCTGGCGCAGAATGCGCCGCCGGCCGAGGGCGCGCCGACCATCCATGCCACGGTAAATGAAGTCGCGCTCGACCTGGTGGTGCGCGACAAGAAAGGCCGGTTGGTGAAGAACCTCAAGCCCGGCGACGTGGAAATCTACGAGGATGGCGTCCGGCAGGAAATCCGGAGCCTCCGGTTGGTAGTCGGCGCTGAAGCGCCCGCGCACGCGAGTCCGCTGGCGCAAACGCCGGATCGGCCGGCTGGCGCAGAGAAACCCGAACCGGCTGGCACGGAGGCCTTGCCGGCCGAGGCGTTGCCGCTGCGAAGCGCCGACCTGGTTTGCATCGTATTTCACCACCTTGATGCGAACACCCGGAAATGGGGAGTGGCGGCGGCCCAGGAGTTCATCAAGACGCAGTTGCGTCCCGGAGCCTGGGTGGGCGTTTTCAACCTCGATTCGAGGCTCACCCTCCTGCACGCGTTCACTACGAACCGCGATGAGCTGCTGCGCGCGGCCGCCGGTGCCTTCAACGGATCCACGGTGGACATCACCCGGGCCGCCGAAGCGGTGCTGAACTCCACGCCGAATGTGCAGTATCTGGTGGGGTTTACGAACCCCGGAGGGACGGGGGGCGGGGTTAAGGACCTGTCGACCACCGGCTCCGTGAGCATGGCCGCAATCACGGGCGCGGATGTGAGCAATGGGCCGGGTGCGAACGCCCAGCGCGGGGATCTGGTGCTCCAGCGCGAACAGTTCATCGGAATCGAGGGAGCGCGCCAGATGGATCAGATCAACCTGCTGATCCGGCAACTGAGTACGTTTCCCGGCCACAAAACCGTCCTCTTGCTGAGTCCGGGATTCACCACCGACGGCGAGCCCGATCACTTTCAGGCGATGCTGAACAAGGCCAACCTGGCCGACCTCACCTTTTATGCCTTCGACGCCAACGGTCTCAGCGAAACCTCCACGGCGCAGGCGTCCAGCATGGCCATGCAGCACGTCGCGGCGCTCAGCCAGCAACAACCGGCGGAAGCGGGCATGAGTACTCGGAACGGCAGTATGGGAAGCGCCGGAGTCGTGGCGGAACTGAGCCGCCAGGATAATTACCTGCACGATGCCGTGCGGACTTCGGATTCGCAGTCGGGGTTGCGCGCTCTGGCCGAAGGCACGGGTGGTTTCCTGGTCGCCAACACCAACGACCTGCAGAAGCCGTTCCAGCAGATCGGCGAAGACGCAGGCACGCATTACGAAGCGGACTATCATCCGTCGTCCGCCAACTACGACGGGCATTTTCGGAAGATCGAAATCAAGCTGGCACGCGCCGATCTGCCCAATGCGAAGGTGGATAGCCGCAATGGCTATTTCGCCATACCGGATTTTGACGGTTCTGCGCCTCTGCAGCCCTTTGAAATGGCGGGACTCGTGACGCTGAACGCGCGCCCCTTGCCGCACGCCTTCGATCTGCGCACTGCTGCGTTCCAGTTCCGGCCCGGAGGTTCGACTTCCCAGGCCGCCGTAGTCTTCGAGTTGCCGGGCTCCAGCTTGACCGCGACGCCGCTGCCGGCGCGCCGGTCGCACCGGTTGCATGCCTCCCTGCTCGCCGTGGTGAAAGACGCGAACGGGCAGATTGTGGACAAGTTCGGCCAGGACTTTCCCTACGAGGTCCCCGACGGCCAATTGGCCGGGATACAGGCCGCGCCGATAGACTACACGCATGCCTTCAACCTGCCTCCCGGCCACTACACGGTGGAGAGCGTGCTTTTCGACCGTGAAGCGAACCGTGCCAGCGCCGGCACCGCGGAACTCGACAGCCTGCCGCGCAAGGGCATCGGATTGAGCAGCGTGATGGTGGTTGGGCGGGCGGATCCGCTGACCGCGGATGCGGATGCAAACGACCCGTTCCTGTTTCACGGGCGGGACGTGGTGCCAATGCTCGATGCGTCGCTGCCGGCCTCGGCCAAGCCTCTGGTGTACTTCGTGGTCTATCCGGACAAGTCAAACCAGGAGACGCCGCGCATCCGCGTGGAGTTTTTCGTGGGTGGAGAGGAACTGGAGCAGAAGGAAACCGAGCTTCCGGCGCCGGACTCTTTCGGAGCGGTTCCCATGTTGGTGAGCGCGGTGGCGCGTCCGGGCAAGTGCGAGATCAGGATTACGGCGCGTCAGGGTTTCCAGTCGGCGGTACAGAGCGTCGCTTACACCGTCGCCGCCCCATAAGCGCCTCATCGTCATTTCTTAGGCGCAGGCGGCGGGATCTTAGCCGGGGGAGCTGGGCTGGCGGCAGCCGGCTTCTGCGGGGGTTCGGGCTTCTCCAGATACTGCACGACCACCGAAATGCTGCGATTCGACGGGTCGTCGGGAGCGTTCGGTTTGCGCAGGTGCTGATCCGCGTATCCGCGCACCTGAGTGATCTGCCGCGGGCCGACTCCATTTTCCTGCATCATGCGGCGCGCCGCATTCGCGCGATCCGCCGAAAGCTCCCAATTGCTGTAAATGCCGTCCCCCGCAAAAGGTTTGGAGTCGGTGTGGCCTTCGATGGAGAGAGTATTCGGCAGCTTGCTGAGTTCATGCGCCAGCAATACCAGAATCTCCTTGCCGTCCGCGCTCGGATGGGTGGCGCCGCTGGAGAAGAACGTGCCTTTCGCGCTCTCCATCAGCTCGATGCGCAACCCTTCCGCGGTAACGGTCATTTCGATCTGATCCTTCAGCTTTTCGAAATCGACGACCTTGCGGACAGCCTTCTGTAGCTCCTCCTTGAGTTTGTTCATCTTGTCTTTGGTCAAGGTGAAGTTGTCGGCCGCGCCGCTCACTCCGCTGCCTACGAGCTTGGAGGTACCGGTGGGGTCCTTGAAGTATCCGCCCACCGCATCCTGAATCTGTTTGCTGGTGTTGAGCAGCCACAGCACTATGAACAGGGCCATCATGGCCGTGACGAAGTCGGCGTAAGCCACCTTCCAAGCGCCCCCATGGCTGCCGCCGTGGCCTCTTTTTTTCTTGATGATGACGATCGGACGAGGGTGCGCCATAGCATGCGCCTAGGCCGCGGCCGCGGGTGGCTCCGCGGCGGCCCCACCCTTCCTGCGGCACAGTTGTTCCAGATCCTTGAATACCGGCCGGACCTGCGATGGAGTTGCGCGGCGGCCGATCTCGACCGCTAAAATAGGCGCCGTACCCTTGATGAACGCCGTCATGGTAACGCGCAGAACATGGTAATAAGCGTCCTCTTCATCCGTGGTCTTGGACATGTTGGCGGCCAGCGGCCCCAGAAAGCCGTAACACAGCAGGATGCCCAAGAATGTGCCCACTAGGGCCGCCGCCACTTTTTTCCCGATCTCTTCCGGCGGGCCGCCCAGGGCCCCCATGGTGATGACCACACCGAGCACCGCCGCCACGATACCCAGGCCGGGCAGCGCATCCGCGACGGTGCTTAACGCCGCCACCGGCAGCGCTGCCGCATGATGGTGAACCTCCATATCCAGCTCCATCATCTGGTCGATATCGAGCGGTTCGACTGCGCCGCTGGAGGCCATGCGCAGCGTGTCGCAGATGAAGTGGAGGACATGATGATCCTTGATTACAGACGGAAAGGCGGTGAAGGTCTTACTCTTTTCAGGCTCTTCGATATCGGTCTCGATGGCTGTCAAACCTTCCTTCCGCGAACGGCTGAACAGCTCGAACAGCATCTTGAGGGAGTCCAGATAGAGCTTGGACGTGAATCTGGACCCCTTGAAGACTCCAATGAGGCCTCCCACGATTTGCTTCAAGATGTAAAGCGGGTTGGCGATCAAGACGGTGCCGGCCGCCGCGCCTGCGATAATCACCATCTCGGCCGGCTGCATCAGGACCAGCAGGTTGCCCTTTTCCATCAGGTATCCGCTGACAATCGCGCCGATGACTACTACAATTCCGATAATCGAGAACATAAAAATTAAGCTTCAGACCACAAGGACCGAGTCCGCCTGTGCCGCTGTGGCGGCCTGCAGAGTTTCCTCGGCGCGCCCCAATAGCGGTTCGACAGTGTCGCCTGCACGTACCATCGTTCCGCCCACGGATACGGTGAACGACAGCCGGTCTCCCCACCAGGGAACGGAGGCGAGGGCAACCAAGCGCCGCAGCCTTTCGGCGCAGATCCTCAGACCCTCCGCGGCGGGGCACGCCACCAGCGCAACGAACCGGTCCGCCCGCCAGCGGCCAACCAGGTCTTCCGGCCGCGTTCCGCTGGAGAGCGTCTGGGCGGTCGCGTATAACACCTCGTTCACCGCCTGGCAACCGTCCACATGCCGCACACGATCCAGATTGTCGATGGCCATCAAAAGGACGCCAAACGGCGCTTGGGATGACGAGAACTCCTCCAGAGCGGCGGCGATCGCGGCCTCCGTCGTTTGGCAATCCGGGATTTGCGTAACCTCATCCAAAGAAACGTCTCCCCGGACGTGGGGACAGCGCGTCTGGGCGGTCCGGCACGACCTCTCTTCAAAACATTCCGCGGCGCCGATGATAACACCGAATTCATTTCTGATCGGAACCGACCGCACCCGCACCGGGACCCGTTGTCCATCCTTGTGGCGCAGGAATATGTTGGTGTCGCGGGGCTGGCCATCGTGCATGGTCTGTTGCAGCGGACAGTCGGAATCGCACAGAGCCGCCTGGGTTTCGTCGCCATGCATCAACAGATTGTCGTCGCACAGACGCCCGACGACTTCCTGGCCGAGGTAACCGGTGATCCTCTCGGCGGTGGTATTCCAGAACGCGATCCGGCGGTTCCGGCCGGTCACATAGACCCCGATCGGCAGGCTTTCCAGGACCGCTCGGAAGATATCCGGGTTCAATTCCAATGGCATGCAACGTACCCGGTCTTAGTATCGGCGGGCTTCGCAGATCGCTATAGTGGGGCAACCCCCTGGGCCGCTACTGGACCCGGTTGCGTGCAACACTCTCAGGCGACGGCACGGCGCGCGATCACTTCCCGGTAAAACTCCGCGCTCAACTTCGGAGTACGTTCCAGCGTCTCGAAATTCACGTAGTAGATCCCGAAGCGTTTGGTATAACCGTCGGCCCACTCAAAGTTGTCCAGCAGGCTCCACAGGAAATAGCCCGTAAGCGGCCAGCCTTCGGAAACGGCCCGATGCGCCTGCACGAAATGATTGCGCAGATACATGACCCGGTCGGTGTCGTAGATATGGCCGTCGGCGGCGGGGCGGTCGTCTGCCGAGCAGCCGTTTTCGGTGATCAGGATGTCGTTTACGCCCCAGATTTCCTTCAGGTGGCGGGGCCCCCAGTATAGGATTTGCGGCCCAATGAACAACCAGGGAGACGCCATATGTGGATACGACGAGGGATTCGGCACTTCCGCGAACCCTCTTGGGCCTTCGGCGGCGCGGATATAGGTAGGCGCATAGCAGTTGAGGCCCACGAAATCGAGATGCCCGCCGATGATGCGCATGTCTTCCGGAGTGCATTCCGGCGCATTGGCGCCCGCCGCGGCGAGATACTCGCTGGTGTACCTGCCTTCCAGAATCGCGGTGAGAAACGGCGCATTCAACTGCCGCATGGCGCGGCGGGCGGCGGCGATGTGCGGCTCAGTTTCCAGCACCGGCACGCAGAGGGTGGGATTCTCGGCCAAGCCGGCCCGCACGGGCCGCCGCGCGGAAGCGCGAATGGCTTGGAGCGCCAGGCCGTGCCCCAGCACGGCGTGATGCCGCACTTGATTGAGCTGGCGCGGCGGGAGCTTCAGGCCGGGCGCAAACACGCCGTAGCCGTAGGCCAAATCGGTGAAGCAGGAAAATTCGTTGATGGTGAAGAAGTGCGAAACCCGGTCGGAGAGCCGCCCCGAGACGAAGCCTGCGTACTCGCCGAAATGTTTGGCTGTCTCACGCGATTGCCAGCCGCCAGCGCGGTCCTGCAAGGCCTGCGGCAAGTCCCAATGAAACAGCGTGGCATACGGTTCGATGCCGGCGGCCAGCAGAGCGTCCACCAGGCGTTCGTAGTAGGCGATGCCCTTTTCATTGGGCTGCCCGAAGCCGTCCGGGAAAACGCGCGGCCAGGAAATGGAGAAGCGGTAGGCCTTGACCCCCAGCGATTTCATAAGCTGCACGTCCTGCGGGTAGCGATGGTACTGGTCCACCGCGACATCCCCCGTATGGCCCATGGCGACGTGTCCGGGTTGGTGCGCGAAGGTGTCCCACACCGAAGGCTTGCGCCCGTCTTCCCAGGCGGCGCCTTCCACCTGGTAGGCTGCGGTGGCGCATCCCCAGAGGAAAGCGTCCGGAAAGCGGCAATAATCCTTCGGATCGGCTTTGGCCTCGGGCGGCGGAGCGGCGGCGGCGGGGCCGGCTCCGGCACCCATGCCCAAGGCGGCCGCCCCGGATAGTGTGGCGAACGTTCGTCGAGTGGGACGCATAGGTAATCTTCAAGATACACCGGAAACAGCCTGCGCTCCCGGCTGCCCCGAGCAACTGTCTGCCGATCGAACTGGCCTTGTTTGCCGCCTGGCAGGCGCGGCCAGTGGCAGCCTCATCAGACCCGATGCGTGGGCCTGCGACCAAGGTTTTCAGGAGAGCCGTGTGCGGGAAATCCGCACGTCCGGTTCGACGCGGAACGGTGAGCCGGCAGATTCCTCTGTTGCAATCCGTCCAGCTCTGCCGGCCAATTCGCCTTTTCCGCTTTACAAAAACGCCATGGTCTTGACGCCCGATATATCGAACCGCTTCC
Organism: Bryobacteraceae bacterium; assembly: GCA_035602155.1. Taxonomy (GTDB): domain Bacteria; phylum Acidobacteriota; class Terriglobia; order Bryobacterales; family Bryobacteraceae; genus Bog-159. Next base: position 8,059 of record DATNMW010000324.1, read on the forward strand.
TACACCGCAGATTCTTGCACGCCACCTTATCGTCCAGCAGCACCATATAGCTCTGCGACTTGGCAAACCGCGCGCGGTCGCGCTCGTCGCCGCCCGGCGGCAGGCGGTCCTTCTTCTTGCGCACCATCCAGCGCAGGTCGTAGGTCTCGGCGGTCCTGCAAAAAGGGCAGTTCAACGACATGGGCTTGGTCGTCGGCGATTCGGTGTAATAGGCCTTCTCGTCCATCAGCGTTGGTCCATGGGAATCCATTTCATGCCGTCCGGATTGCCCCTATACTCCGCGCGCGGGCGGATCAGGCGGTTGTTCTTGTATTGCTCCAGCGTGTGCGCCGTCCAGCCCGACATGCGGCTTACCGCGAACACCGGCGTGAACAGATCCACCGGAATGCCCAGTGAATAGTAGGTCGAGGCCGAGTAGAAGTCCACGTTGGCGATCAGTCCCTTCTCCGCCTTCACGGTCCGCTCCATGGCTTGCGACATGCGGAACAGCTTCTCGTGCCCCGTGCGCTTGCCCAACTCCTCGGAGAGCACCCGCAGGTGCGTGGCCCGTGGATCTTCGGTGCGATACACGCGGTGCCCGAATCCGGGGATCTTCACTTTGCGCGCCAGCGTGCTTTTCACCCGGTCGACGGCGGCTTCCTCGCTCGAAAGCTCCAGCAGGATCTTGATCACGTCCTGGTTCGCGCCGCCATGCAGGGGGCCTTTCAGCGCGCCGATCGCCGAGGTGATCGACGAGTAGATATCCGATAGCGTAGCGGCCGTAACGCGCGCGGCGAAGGTGGAAGCGTTGAGCTCATGGTCCGCATGCAGGATCAAGGCCACGTCGAAAACGTGCTCCATCACGTCGTCGGGCCGCTTGCCCGTAAGGGTGTAGAGAAAGTTTTCTGCGAAGCTCATGGTCGGGTCGCCGCCAATCACATGCAGACCCTTGCGCAAGCGGTCGAATGTGGTGACGAGGGTCGAGATCTGCGACATCAGCCGCAGCGCCTTGCGGGCATTGGCGTCCGGCGTCATGTCCGGCGTTTCCGGGTCGTAAATGCCGAGCATGGAGACTGCCGTGCGCAAGACGTCCATGGGACTTCCCTGAGGCACCGTCTTCAGAAAGTCGACAACGGCGGCCGGAATTCCGCGGTTGGCGGCTAAGTCCTTCTTGAGCTGGTCCAGTTCCGGCGGTTTGGGCAGCCATCCATTCCACAGCAGGAAGATTACCTCTTCAAACGTGGAATTGTCGGCCAGTGTGTGGATATTATAACCGCGGTAGCTCAGGATGCCCGCGTATCCGTCTATGTAACAGATCTCGGACTCGCCGGCGACCACGCCTTCCAAACCCGCTACTGTTGTGCCCATGCTGCTCCAGTCACTATGCTATTCTCCTATTCTACGCCGTGCGCCGCTCAACCGCTCCCTGACGGTCGCGGCTCGGTATGCGTTGCGACTGTGCTGCGGCCTGTCATGCCCCGGCCTGGCACACCGGATACGGCGAAAAACCGATCGTCAGGTCGCTGCGCTGCACCCATAGCGCATCCTCCTGGTTATGGCCGGAATCTACAGTCACAATCACGCCCGAGCCGCAGGAACGGCTCTTCGGAATGGTATAATCGGCGGCGGCGTGTGAACTGTCCGGACCCCAGTCCTTCATGAACTCGGTAAGAGGGTAGTCTTTGCAAGGGTGCGCGTCTGTGCAGTTCCACAGCGCGTAGGCCGCGGTGTAATCCCGACGCTGCAAGAGATCGAAGAAATTCCTGACGCGGCTTTCCTGCCGGTGATTCCGTAGAATCTGGGCCAGCCTGGCCACCGGCGCGGCGCGCAAGACCTCGGTTTTGTCCCAGACGAAGAAAAAGAACCACAGGAACAACGCTACCAGGGCGCAGGCTCCCAGAGCCAGCAAAAGCTTGTTGCGTTTCTCGCGCCGCTCTTCGCCGACTCCGTAATGGTCGAGATAGCCAGCCATGGCGGGCGCCTATTTTGCCGGATAGGCCTTATCGTAAGCGGCTATGGCTTCGGCCGTCAGATCCAGCGCGGGCTTGAAGAACAAGGTGCTTTGCTCATCCACGATTACGTCGAGGCCGTTTTCGTCCGCCAGTTTCTGGACGATTTCCTTCATCTTGCGGCCACTCGTGCCAAGAATCTCGTTGCGTTCGGCGGTGACGTCGGCTTGCAGGTCGTCGTTCAAGCGCTGCAGGTCGCGCTGTTTGCGCTGGCCCTGGGCGTTCAGGTCCGCCTCGGCCGCCGGCGTAAGCTTGCCGGCGTTGGTCTGCAACTGCTGTTTAATGCCCTCCAGCTCCCTCTGCAGCTTTTCCATTTCCTGCTGGCGAGGCTTGAACTTGGCCTCCATGTCGGCAGACGCCTTCTTGATCTCGGCGCACCCCAGCACCGCCCGCTGCAGGCTGACGATAGCCACCTTGGTCTGACTCAGACCGGCTCTTGAAAACGAAACAAGGGCGAGGCAGGCCATGGCCAGCCGCAACCCAAACCGTACTGACATGCGAAACGAACTCCTTTTAAAGGTTGTGAAGCATTAAGGTTAGCACATCGTAGGCAGGCTTCCGGGCCGGTCCATCTCCCTGGGCTCTCCATCACAGCCAGTATTGCCATTGATCGAAACGAAGCACATAGACCGCCAGCAGCGCGTTGGTGACGGCGTGCGCCAACATGCAATCCGCCAGGTTGCGCGTGCGCACGCACCACCAGTTGTAAGCTACGCCCGCGATCAGCCCAACGTCCCAGTAGGGTCCATGCTCGGAGGCGAATAGCAACGCAACCGCCCAGAACGAGAAGGCCGTATATTTGCCAACTGGCACACTCTCGAAGTCCGAGCGGATCGCCCAACGCATTAGCCAGCCGCGCCAGAAGAGTTCTTCGATGATCGGAACCAGGATCGTGCTTTCGAGCACGCGCACCGCGATGAAGCCGGCGTTCGACTTCAAATACGCGGGCAGCGTACTCCGCGCGACGCCCGTAACGGCGTTGTGGAACGGCCGGAAATCCCGATAACCGGGCCAAAGGAACTCCGGGCCGATCCAGATCGCCAGCACCGCCGCCCCCAACAGCATGGAACCTACGGGAAACGCGGCGCGCCGTGGAATTACGCTCCGGGAGAACACCGCCAGCGTGGCCGCCACCGCCATAAAACGCACGGGCGCCAGCCACTCGGGCGGGAAGGGAAGCCAGCGCAGCGCGATGAAGACGGCGAATGGCGCCACGTACGCAACCGCGGGAGGCAGTCTCAATCCCAATATTTCTCGCCCTCCGCGAGGTTGGCCTTCACCACATCCGGATTCAGTTCGACGCCCAGGCCGGGCTTCCGCGGCACGGCGATGTAACCCTCCGCCACCAAAGGACCTTCATGCAGGATCGTGTCGTCCATCCAATTCCGGCGACCCACGGCTGTTTCCCCGGCCAGGAAATCCCGCACCGAGGCCGCCCACTGGACGGTAGCCATGGTATTCAGCGCGCTCCCTGTACTGTGCGCCGCCATGGGGAGATTGAACAGTTCCGCCACGCTGGATATCTTCTTGGACTCCAGCAGTCCCCCGGCATTCCGGATATCGAGCTGCACAATGTCGCAGCCTTGGTTCACGATGAAATCCTTGAAGCCCTGCCGCCGCGCCAGGTTTTCGCCCGTGCCGATGGGGACCTTGGAGACTTGCGCCAGGCGCACCCAGCCGGGAGAGAAATCCGGCGGCATGGGATCCTCCAGCCACAACGGCTTCACCGGATCGAGCGCCTCGGCGAGTTGCATGGCGGTGCGCAGATCGTACTCTCCGGCGCAGCGCACAATCAAGTCGCGGTCCCAGCCGATGGCATCGCGGCAGTATTCGAAGGCTTGCCGGATGTCCCGCAATTCGTGGGACGTGAGCACCCGGTTGGCTGGATCGCGGATACGATCGAGCTTGGCCGCCGGCGCGCCGTTTGTGCCCGGCGGAGTGACGCGGAAGGCGGTCCATCCGGCGGTGTCGCTGTTCATCTTGTCCGCCCACTCGTTGCAACTGGCGCGGTCCAGCATGTTGGTTGGGCCTTCGTCGCGATATACCCGCACGCGCTCGCGATAACGTCCGCCCAGCAACGTGGCGGCGGGCTGGTTCAGCAGTTTCCCCGCCAAATCCCAGAGCGCGATCTCGATGGCGCTGACGGCCCGCAGCAGCATGTGCGCCGAGCCGTCGATGCGGTTGCCCAATCCATTGTAGAGCGCTTCGATTTCGAGCGGGTCCTTGCCCAGGAAGTACGGGCGCAACTCCCGCACGCCCGCCTGGATGCCGACGCCCGGGCTGCCGTAGCCCTCGCCGATCCCGTATACTCCGGCATCGCTGACGACCTTCACCAGAGTGTAAGTGCGCGGGCCTTGCAGCACCATCGTACGGATATCGGCGATGCGCGCCCGGCCGCGTTCGGGCTGCGCCAGCGCTTTGAAACCGGCAAGCGATGCGGCTGCTCCCAGGAAGCCGCGCCGCGAAAGCGAAGACATAGAATGCCGCATTCTAGCAGACGCGCAACAAAACCACGCGGCGTGGGTTTCAATTGGCAGCGAGGCCGTCGGAGAATGGCCGGCTATCCAGCGGAGTCCCGATCGATGGAGCGGGCCGTGCGGTGCCCGGAGGCGGCACGCTCCACCCGGGGGGATGGCGAGGTCCTGTCATCCTGATGGGGGAGGCGTTGAGCGATAAAACGGTCGATCCGACACGAGCAATGTTCCATCACGGATCGGATTCTCCAGCCGGAGCACTTCCGCATCAAAATCCGGCGAGAAAGGTCCAACCACCCGGTAATGACGCCTGCGTCCTCAGCTAAGCCATAGATAAGGTCTCCGCCTTCGGTGTTGGCGAAAGACGACACGTCGGCGAGAAATTCGCGCTTGTCTTCGTCCTTAGGTCCTGGAAGCTCCTTCTTGTATTCAATGGTCTTGCCTTCCTTGACACCCGTATCTTTGAGCCTCCGGATATCGGATTCAGCGAGTTCCTAAGAGCCTTTGGTATCATCGATACACCCCCGCGCCGGCCTCACGTCATAGGCGCGGATTGGTTACCTCGTCCCATGCCAGTTTTCAGGGCGTCTTTGCGCGCGACGCCACATCCGCGCCCAGGCGAATGAAGTGGCTGACCTTCCACGTGTATATCGTCTCTGCCTTAGCCTTTACTGCGCAGCGGCCGATAATCGCATCGTAAATAGTGCCGCCGCAGATCCCGCCGCCCGCGGCATCCTGTATCGCCTTGATATATTCCGTCTCATCGAGCGCTACCGTGGTGAGCCGCTCTCGCACATCGCTCAAGAAGAGCAACGCCTCATCCGGACTCGCCCTGTCCTTACCCGGCATCCCGGTTAGGACGGAGTAGAGTTCCGCGAGGCAGTGGGCCGCGGTGCATGCCGTTGGTCTCTTCTGGCGGACGAACAGCGCGAAGCTCGGCTCATGGTGTTGATGATCGCCATAGAACGCCGCGACCAGGACGGACGTATCCAGGAACGCTTTCATGTGCGTGGTCCACGAAGGTCGCGGTCACGCTTTTCCCGGAAGTCCCGCAGCACTTGATCGGTCGCCATCGCAGAGATTTTCCTGCCGCCTCGGAATACCCAAACACCATGTTCCCTCCGCAATGGCGATGCGGAGCGCACAGGGCGAAGCGTGAGGCATTCTCCCTCGGCTTCCAGCGAAAGTGCGTCACCGGCCTCGAGACGCAGTTCATCGCGCAAAATCTTAGGAATGACGACGCGGCCAGCCTTATCGAGCGTGACAGTAGTGTTCATGGTGGAATCCTATAGTGGGGCCGCCCATTTGTCAAATACCATTCTAACAACCCAACGACCATTCCGTGTGCCGCGCGGAGGCAGGTCGCAAGCGTCGCAAATAGGCCGGGGCCGTATGCGCGCACATCGAGGGGATGGGATGCCTTAGCACCACGAGGTCCATCTGGAGAAGTTCGACCTGATTTACCCGGGTGTGGCGGCGAGGGGCCAAAATTCCAGAAAAGAGATCCTAAAGACTCCAACAGGTGAACGCATGGCTCGGGCGCCCGTTTCGGGGGCTGCCCGGCATCCGCCGTCCTGTCTAGCAGCTAAGCTAAGCGAGCCAGCTACAGCGCCAGCGTCCTACGCAACGCCACATCGAGTCCACCGGTCTCCGGCAAGGCACCAATCACCCGGTCAATTTCCGCGTAGTGAACGGTGGCAAGGTTGTCGGTCATGATCACCGAGTCCATCAACAGCCCAGACCATTCCTGCGCTCGCCGGCGACACGCACCACGACGCGGCTCGGGTGTCCCGCACGAGCCATGTTGCTGGTGATCATTGCCACGATAGTTTGGGGCAACCCCGAGTCGAGTTGGTCTGCCTGGATGACCAGTGCCGGTCGCAACTTCGACGTTCGCAGGTTCGAATCCGGGAACAACACCAACACTACGTCACCGCGGCGGCAGTTCATCGTACGCAGCCATCTCCGGGCGATCCCAATCTTCTGCGAACAGGGCCAGCCGGCGACGGAGATCTGCCGCCTGGGCCTGGTCGATTCCCCTTTGACGAAGATCGATAGTGCCCGCAGGCCGAACCCACGTCACGATAACCCGCGAACCTTCGGCCTCGGTTGGCGGCTCCAGCAGCTCCACCTTCCCGTTGCGGTAAACGCCTTCGACCGACTTCACCATGCACCTATTATGCCGCATATTCGGGGTGCGGGAGCCTTTATTACCAAGCTTCGCGACGGCTGCGGGCGCGCTGCGTCCGCAGGTCCCGAAGAACTCGATCCGTCGACATCGCACAGAGTCTCTGACTACCCCGCCTCCCGCACTTCCTTGGGTATGACAATTCGGCAAGCCCTACCGATCCGCACAGAGGTGTTTATGGTTGAATCCTATGAGACCCCACCCACCCATGTGATACCATGCTCTGCCAGTGCCCTCCAAGAGCATGCCGCGCTCCCTAGCCGTCCTGTTCGCCGTCAACGTCCTCAACTTCTACGACCGCCAGGTGCTGGGCGCGCTCCTCGAGCCGATCCGCAAAGAGTTCCACCTTTCCGACAAACAACTCGGCGCGCTGGGCACGCTGCCCATCGTCCTATACGCGCTGGCCGGTCTGCCCCTCGGACGCCTGGCCGATTCCGGCAGCCGCAAGAAACTGCTGGCGGCGGGTGTAGCCGTTTGGGCTGTACTCACCGGCTTGGGCGGACTGGTGCAAAGCTATCTGATGCTGCTCGTCTCGCGGCTGGGAGTGTACGTCGGCGAAGCCGCCTGCGCGCCGGCGGCCACCAGTTGGATTGGCGACCTTTTTCCAGCCGAAAGGCGGTCGCGGGCGCTGGCCATCTTCATGCTCGGCGTGCCCATCGGCGGTGCGCTCAGCTATGCCATCAGCGGACCAGCCGCGCAGGCCTGGGGATGGCGCGCGGCCCTGGTGGTGGCGGCGCTGCCCGCCGTGCTGCTCATCCCGGCGCTGTTGAGCCTCGACGAACCGGCGCGCGGCGCCAGCGAGGCGCGCCCTGCCGCGGCGAAAGCGGCCCCCCCGGTCTGGTCCATTTTGCGCATCCCCACCATGTGGTGGATCATCGCATCGGGCGCGCTGGTGAACTTCAATCTCTACGCGCTGGCTACTTTCTTTCCGGCCTTCCTGACGCGCTATCACGGGCTTTCGGTGAGCCAGGCCGGCTTATGGGCGGGCGTCGGATACGGTGCCGCGGGCATCGCCGGAGGGCTGATCGCAGGGGCCTGGGGCGACCGCGTGATCCACAAACGCAAGGACGGGCGCATGCTTTCGGCCGCCGCCGCCGCGCTGGTAGCCGCACCCCTGGCGCTGATCGGCATCCGCCAGCCGGCCGGCAGCGCGGCGGCCTCCATCGTCCTCATCATGATCGCGTACGGCTTTCTGACTATGTATTACGGCCTGGTGTACGCCGCGATTCACGATGTCGTAGCGCCCGCCGTGCGCGCCACCACCATGGCCGTTTACTTCATGGCGATGTATCTGTGCGGCGCGTCGTTCGGACCCTTCATCACCGGATGGCTCAGCGATCGCCTGGCTCTTGCCGCCGCCCATGCGGCCGGTGCGACGAAGGTAGCCGAACACTACCGGGCCATCGGGCTGCACCAAGCCATGTACGTAATACCCGTGATGTCGGCGGCCCTGGCGCTAGTCCTCTACGCCGGGTCGCGCACCATTGCGGCCGATATGGCCCGCATGTCGAAGCCGGATGAAGCCGGCCCGCGCCCCGTAGTACAATCCGCCCCATGAAGCTGCTGGTCTTTTCCGATATTCACGGCGACCTGGACTCTCTGGCGCGGTTGATGGACACCGAGGCGGATTACTACGTGGCCGCCGGCGACCTGGTAAATTTCGGGCGCGGCCTGGATCGCTGCGGCGAGATCCTGGCGCGGCGCGCGGACCGCGTTTACGTGCTGCCGGGCAACCACGAAACCGCCGCGCAGATCGCGGACCTGTGCCGCGATTTCGGCCTGCACGATTTTCACGAGCAACATGCGCAGTGGGGCCGCTATCGGGTTGCCGGGCTGGGTTATTCCAATCCCACGCCCTTCCACACGCCTGGCGAATACAGCGAGGCGGAACTGGCGCGCAAGCTGGAAAACTTCGCGGGACTCGCGCCTCTGGCGCTCATCTGCCATTGCCCGCCGCATGGCACGCCGCTCGATCGGGTACGCCATGGCTTGCATGCGGGATCCACAGCCGTACACGATTTTCTGCTGCGGGAGCAGCCGCAGCATTTCTTTTGCGGGCATATCCACGAGGCCGCGGGCGCGTGTGCCGTCATCGGCAAGACGCAGGCCCGCAATGTGGGTAAGCAGGGCTGGTTGTTGGATCTGGAGTGAACTCGCCTGCCAGGCGCCCCAATCCCGGCGGGAGTCTAAAGTTGCCAGCTTCCTCTTCCGATATAAATCTGAGTGCGGCGTACGCGTTGGACTCCGGGCGACGAAGAGCGGCCCGACGCCGCATCGCAAGGTTACGGAAGGCCAGAGGAAAACTAGGATGCAACAGCAAATGACGGTTGGAAAAAACTGACACTAGTAGACCGCGCCCTGTTCGATAAGATCTCACCGGCCTGGCAACGTTACGAGGCGTCCCTCGACGGGGTACTCGTGCTGAGCCGGCAATCGAAGAATGCGGAAGCCCACCTCAAGCATGTCGCGGAGAGCACTCCTCCATTCCTGGCCCTGCGCGACGCCTTGCAGGCCGAGGCGGACTTGCAAACTCGGACGGTGACTCCATGGGAGCCGAATCGCAGCAAACCTATTCGCGGATACGCTCAATTCTGCTGACCATGCTGATCCTCTGTACGTTCTGCGGCGCCGGGGCGGCTTTCGTCGTCATTCGAAGCATGAACAAGGCTCTGCGCCAGGCCCTGCCAGAGCTTTTCGAGGGCGCGAACCAGGTGGCCAGTGCGGCTGACCAGGTTTCCTCCTCCAGCCAGTCGCTGGCACAAGGATCGTCCGAGCAGGCAGCCTCGCTCGAAGAAACTTCTGCATCCAGTGAGCAAATCGGCTCGATGGCCCGCAAAAACAGTGAGAATTCGCGCGCCGCGGCCGGCTTGGTAACGCAATCCCAGCAGAAGTTCGTCGAGACCAACCAATCGCTAGAACAGATGGTGGTCGCCATGGGCGAAATCACCACGCAGAGCGACAAGATTTCCAAGATCATCAAAGTCATCGACGAGATCGCCTTCCAGACCAACATCCTGGCGCTGAACGCGGCCGTGGAAGCGGCGCGCGCCGGCGAAGCCGGTATGGGCTTCGCGGTGGTGGCCGACGAGGTCCGCAATCTCGCGCAGCGCTGCGCACAGGCTGCCCGCGACACTGCGTCGCTGATCGAGGATTCCATTGCCAAGTCCCACGACGGCAAGGCCAAGGTCGATCGGGTAGCCGTAGCGATCCGGACGATTACCGTAGAGTCCGGCAAAGTGAAGGTGCTGGTGGACGAAGTGAGCTTGGGCGGCGAGGAGCAGGCCCGCGGCATCGAGCAGATCGGCAAGGCCATGGTCCAGATGGAACAGGTCACCCAGCGGACGGCGGCCAACGCGGAGGAAGGCGCTTCGGCGGCGGAAGAGCTGAACGCGCAGTCGGAGAGCTTGAAAGAAATCGTAGCAAAGCTGACGGCCATGGTAGGCGGCAGCGGCGATTCGGAAGCCCCTTCGCGTCCGGCGTATCGATCCCGTCCCGCGCCTGGCCAGACCGCGGCCGCGCAACGGCCGGGCGCCTCTTCGGCGAGCGTCATAGCCCTGCGCCACGCGGTTTCGCGCTCTAAATCCGTAGCACCCGCCGATCCCGTGCTGGCCGGACGCGCGGAAAAGGAAGCTTTCCCCATGGATGAGGAATTCAAGCAGTTTTGAGGGGCGGCGGAATTCAATCGAGGAAGAGGTCGCGCCGTAGCGGTTTGCCCGGCGAAACCGCATAGCCGGAGAAGTCGGTCACGCCGGCGGCAGCCAAAACATCTTCGTCGATAAAGAAATTGCCGGTCGTCGCGCGGCTGTCGCTAGTCAGAATCTGCCAGGCGGCGTCGGCCATGATGGCGGGCGTGCGGCCGCGTTCAGGTTCGGCTCCCGGAATGACTTGCAGCGCCACGGTCGCGATGATAGTGCGCGGCCACAGGGAATTCACGGCGATGCCCTGGCCGCGGAATTCCTCGGCCATACCGAGCACGCACATGCTCATCCCGTATTTCGCCATGGTATAAGCCACGCACGGCGCGAACCATTTGGCGCGCATGTCGAGCGGCGGCGACAACGTCAGGATATGCGGGTTGGCCGCTTTGGCGAGATGCGGCAGGCAGGCCTGCGAACAAAGAAACGTGCCGCGCAGATTCACTCCTAGCATCAGATCGAAACGCTTCATGGGCGTTTGAAGCGTTCCGGTGAGACTGATGGCGCTAGCGTTATTGACTAAGACATCGATGCCGCCGAAACGCTTAACCGCCTGGTCCACAGCGCCGTAGACCTGGTCCTCGAAGCGGATATCCACGGCCAGCGGCAGCGCGTGGCCGCCCGCCGCCTCGATTTCGGCCGCCGCGCTGTGGATGGTCCCCGGCAGCTTGGGGTGCGGGGCATCGGTTTTGGCGGCGATGACGATGTTTGCGCCGTCGCGCGCCGCCCGCAGCGCGATCCCGAGGCCGATGCCGCGGCTGGCGCCGGATATGAAGATGGTCTTACCGGAGAGTGTAGGCATGCCGGATCATTATATCCGGATATCTGGCGGGTTTCGCCTGGATAGCGTCGGGATAACCGGCGTGAAGTAGTCCTGAAAGAGTCGTGCGGGAAAGGAGTAGCGAACCATCCGAGAACCGGCGGTCGAACGCAGGCCAGAGAGCGCCGCAAGAGATCGTGGAGGGAAGGGCGTTGACTAAGAGAACGCGGCATAGCCTAACCCGTGCCGACACCGCGCCGAAACAGCGGGCCAAGCCGCCTGAATCGTGATGCGGCCTCCAGAATTATGTGGCGTCCAGCGGAGAACCCCAATGGAATCAGGACGTCGGTGGATCTTGAACGCCACATAAGATTAGCACTACAACGCTCGCAGGAACGTCATCAATCCGGGATCGTCGCGCCAATGCCGTTTCGGTGTGTGTCCGGATCGGTGATCTCGCACCTGGCCAAGGCCCGGGCGTTCATCTCCAGGTCCATCTCTGCATCGGTGTTGGTGGTGTCAAGAGAACATGTCGGATCCGAGCCCGAACTCGGCCCATCCGGAGTGCGTTTCCTCCGGGAGGCTGTCCTCGGCATGCCAGACCCGGCGCGCATAGCCTTCGAGCAGCGCTTCCGGGGACAAGGCCATCGCGGGCAACGCCAGGAAAACTGCGGTGGCACAGAAGACGGGCCAGATCGCGCGTCTCACTCCGGGACCTCCGTGGGTATTGTATCAGCGAAGCGGGACTGTGCATGCCGGTTTGGCGATGGGACTACGGGTGGTCATCGAGGTACAATCAAAGCCATGAGCACGGCCACGCTGATGACTCTGGAACAATTCGAGCAACTACCGCAGGAAGACGGCGTGAAGTTTGAGCTGAAAGATGGAGAACTGCTGAGAATAGCTAACTCCAAAGCCGGGCACGAGCGGACCAAGTTCATGATTGAGCGCAGTTTGATGGCATACATTCTGCGGCACCCCATCGGAGAGATCTACTCCGAGTCTTCTTTCGCACTGTCGCCGTCGCGGGTGTGCGCGCCGGATGTCTCCTTCCTGCGCAATGAATTGGCCGTCAAGACCGATCCGGACCGCATTTTTCAGGTTCCACCAGATGTGGCGATCGAAGTAGTGTCGGAGAGCGAGAGCGCCCTGGAATTGCGCCTGAAAATCCAAGCCTATCTGGACGCCGGCACTAAAGCAGTTTGGGCTTTCTATCCCAAACTACAGGTCATCGCGGTCTACGACGACTCAGGCGTAAGGGAGTTTCGCGGCGATCAGATCCTGGAAGCCCCCGAGATCCTTCCGGGCTTCCAGGCCAAAGTGAGTCAATTCTTCGAGTAGGTATTACCTTCACGGATGCCAGCTCGCCAGGTTACTAAGCGGGTGCGGCGGCATGTTCGCGGGGCCGGGCAAATCGCGTTTCGTAAAATGGCTGCGGGAGCGGGTTCTGCACTTTTGGCAGTTCCACGTCCAACCACTTGGCGACTGCCGTACCCGTCAACACGCGCATGGTGAAAGAGGCCGACCTTGCAACAGCAACTTCAGGGTTACGAGGTATGCCTGCACTACGAAGAAGAGTGGAACACGCGCGGTCGGCTGAAACAGGAGGCCAGCGGCTTCGCCAGCGCGCTAGGTGGGCAGCCGGATGCCGGTTTCTTCGTACAAGGGTACGGAGGCCGTGCCCTGCGTGCGGAATTCGTAGCGTTCGATGGCCAGGGCCGCGCCGTCGCGATCGCTGCGCACCACGCATCCGTAGATCATCAGTTTCATCGGGCAGACATCATTAAGCCGGGCGGGCCAGGCCATCGACAACTCCACTGGCAATCCTGCGCTCAAAACCCCTTCCGTCGTGAACCAGACGCCGCTGCTGCTGATGTTTAAGGTCCGTCCGTTCCCCGCTTCGGCTACGCGGCTTCCGTAGAGTAGCTTATATCGCAGACCTTGTTCGATGTTGAAACGGCGCTTCGTACGCCGATCCAGATGCTCGTCTTGCTTCTTCCGTTTCGCCATAGCTCGTGCGCCCCTCGCTTACTCCTTACGGTATTCAGATTTAGCATTCGGGGCCGTGTCACCTCAATTCTGTCTTTGGATAGGGAATGTTAACTAACGAACCCGGCTGCCAGTACGGGTGGACCCAAGAATCATGGCCCCAACATAACCGCAAGGCATTCGCGGTTTCGCCATGTCTTCGCCCAGAAAACAAGATATTGGGGTATGCAAGGGTGTCGGTGGATCGTCTAGTAGCTCACTAACCCAAGTCCAATCAATACTTTCTTAAAGATTTCTCTTGCAATGGACAAACCGTTCGTGCCACAATTTGTTGTGGTCTGAAAATGGCCGGAAAGTAGATAGGAAGTGGTGGACGAAACACCTCAAGGCGCGGTACCGGTAGAACCACCCCGTGGCATGTACCCTGCCCGCCTGGACGAAAAGGGCCGCCTCAAGCTTCCCGTCGAGTTCCAGAAGTACCTGGCGGGGCTATCTGAGAAAAAGCTGTTCGTCACCAGCAAGGACCGCCGCATGGCCACAGTATACCCGATCGAGATCTGGCGATCCAACGAGAAATTGCTCGGCAACTTCCGGGACAATCCGAAGGCGTTGCAGCGGGTGTGGTTTACCACCCAGGATTTGGGGACGGAAGCTGAAATGGATGCGCAAGGGCGGGTGCAGTTCTCCACCGACCTCCGGCGGGACCTGAACATCGAGAATCGGCCGGTGAGAGTGCTGGTGGTTCACGGCGCCATCCAGGTAATGAGCGAAGAGATGTTCCAGCAGCGCCGGGCGGAATCCGCGCAGTCGGTTGAGGACGATCTGGAAATTCTGGAACGGGCTGGATTCAAGTAATGGCTTATGCATTTTGCCGTAATGGCGGCGGAAGCGATCGAGTGGTTGGCAGTGCGGCCCACGGGTACGTATCTGGAGGCCACGGCGGGACTGGGCGGTCATACGGCGGAAATCGCGCGGCGCTTGACAACCGGCAGAGTGATTGCCAACGACCGCGACGCGGAATCGCTCGAAATGGCGCGGCGCAACACTGCCGCATGGGTCGATCGGATTTGTTTTCACCAGGGGGCCTTCACGCAACTTGCCGCGGCGTTGCCGGCATGCGGAGCGCAGCAGGTGGATGGGCTGCTGGCCGATCTGGGCGTGAGCCGGTATCAACTGACCGAGCCGGACAGGGGATTTTCATTTATGGCCGAGGGGCCGCTGGATATGCGCATGGATCGATCCACGGGCATTACGGCGGAGGACTTGGTCAATCAGTACGCCGAAAAGGCGATCGCCGACCTGATCTATCAGCTAGGCGAAGAAAGGAGGGCGCGGAAGATAGCCAGAGCAATCGTTCGGGCACGGCCTATACGGAGCACGCTACATCTGGCCGGTGTAGTGGAGCAGGCCGTGCCTCGAACGAATCGTCTGCATCCCGCGACCCGAACCTTTATGGCCTTGCGCATGTTTGTCAACGACGAGCAGGGCGAACTCGACCAATTGCTCGAAGGCGGACCGCAGTTGCTGGCGAGCGGCGGCCGCATGGTGGTGATCTCTTTCATGTCGCTCGAAGACCGCAAAGTGAAGCAGCGGTTCCGCGGCCTGGCGCAGGAGGGGCGCGCCACCATCCTGACCAAGCATCCGCTAACGCCCACGGCCGCGGAAACGGGTTTGAATCCGGCATCGCGCAGCGCCAAACTGCGCGCAATCGAGATGAAGTAGTTGAGATAGCGAGGTAACGACTCAATGGCAACGCTGGCAATGTTTTTTCGCAGACCCCTGGCCGCGCCGGCCGCCACAAGCGGCGCAGCGCAATCCGAAATCGCCCTACCGGCTCCCCGCTACTGCTTGCGGGCGCTGCCGAACGAGGATATTTTCCTCTATTCGAAGCCCATCGATAACAGCCGCATCGTCCGCGAGCCGCAGCCCACGGCGCACGGCGAGTGGTCGATGATCGGCACGGCGTGCGCCATGGCTGTATTATTCATGGGCCTGCTGACGCCCAGGGTGGCAAATATTTTCGCGGGCTACCAGTTGGAAGCTCTAAAAACGGAACAACGGCACTTGCTCGACGAACAGCGCGATCTGGATATCGTCGAGGCGCGCCTCTCGCGGCAAGAGAACCTCGAAGCCCTCGCCAAGCGGCGCGAGCTGGGCACTCCCACTCCCTCGCAAGTAGTCCACCTGGATCCCAAGAGCGATAGCAAGCTGGCCTTGAACCGGCACTGATCTCAAACCGCACGAGATTGGACGTTATGGAATCAGTCGCCAGAAATAGAGCCGGCAAACGTCTGATGTGGTTTGGCGGCGCCGTTCTGCTATGGGGATCTCTGATCCTGATGCAGTTGTTCCATCTGCAGGTTGTACGCCACGCCGATTACGTGCGCGCGGCCCGCAGGCAGCAGGAAGAAACTGTGGAAGTTACCGCGCCCCGCGGCTCCATCTTCGATCGGTCCGGTCAGTTGTTGGCCGGCAGCGTGAAGCGGGATTCCGTCTACATCGATCCCCTACTGCTGCCGGACTTGCCGCTGGCGTCGGACATCCTGTCGGGGGTGCTGCGTATCGACCGGGCCTCGCTCTATGGCCGCATGCGATGGTACGCCGCCAACCAGAAAGGCTTCATGTGGGTGGCGCGCACTATCGAGCCGGAGCAGTACGAACGGCTGCTCAGCCTGCACCTGGACTGGATCCGGTTCGCCCAGGAGAGCCGCCGCGACTATCCGCGGAACACGCTGGCCGCGCACGTCGTGGGAGCCGTCGATAGCGAAGAGACCGGCCAGTGGGGCCTGGAGAAGAGCCTGGACCCGGACTTGCGCGGTTTGCCGGGCAGCGTTCGCGTGCTTACCGACGCCAAAGGGCGCGGCATCGATTCTCAAATGGAAGCCGAACCCCGGCCCGGCATCGCCGTGACGGTCTCGATCGACGAGCGCATCCAGTTGCCGGCCCAGGATGCCATTGCGCGCGCAGTGCAGGATGCGCACGCCGAAAGCGGCAGCGTGGTGGTGATGGACCCTTATCATGGCGATATTCTGGCGATCGCCAGTTATCCGCCGTTCGATCCGAACCAGCCGCCCGGGCGCGCTGAGGGACGCACGGCACGATTCAATCACGCTGTTTCGGTGCCCTTCGAGCCAGGCTCCGTCTTTAAGGTCATTACACTCTCGGCCGCGCTCGAAACCACCGGAATGATCCCGTCCACCATGATCAACTGCGGCAACGGCAGCTTCACCATGGCCGGCCGTACGGTACATGAAGCGCACCATGGCTACGGCACCATGCCCATGGAGATGGTGCTGGCGAAATCCAGCAATATCGGCGCGATCCAGATCGGGTTGAAGGTGGGATCGGCCAAGCTGTACGAATATGTCCGGCGTTTCGGCCTGGGCGCGCGCACTGGCATCCCGCTGCCGGCGGAGTCTCCCGGCATGGTGCGCAAGCTTTCCAAATGGCGCACCACTTCGTTGATGTCCGTGTCCATGGGGCATGAAGTGGGGGTCACCACTCTGCAACTAGCGCAAGCCTGTTCCGCCGTAGCCAATGGCGGCTTGCTGGTGCCGCCCCGCCTCATTTTGAAGAGAGGCTCGGAAACCGTGCCGGTGGTTCCTGCGCACCGCATTCTGAAGCCGGAAACCGCCATCACTATGCGTAGAATGATGGAGGGCGTGGTGCTGAACGGCACAGGCAAGAAAGCTAAGCTGAGCGGATATTCTACGGCCGGCAAGACCGGCTCCGCCCAGATCTTCGACTACGCGACAGGCCGCTATACGCACAGCTACAACGCCTCGTTCATGGGTTTTGCGCCAGTGACTAATCCGGCAATCGTGGTGGTGGTGACACTGAATGGCACGCACGGCACCGCGGGCTTTGGCGGTGTTGTCGCCGCTCCTGTGTTCCACGAAGTCGCTACGGAAACGCTGCGCGTGCTGGACGTGCCCAGAGACTTGCCGGATAGCCCTCCCGACGCGCCGGAAACCCAAATCCCCGAATTGGATGATGGCGCTGTTGTGGATGGTCCGCCTGAGCCGCCGCTTCTGGAGGAGGCGGAAGCGCAGGTGCCCGAAGCGCCCCACGCAGTCGAGCGGCCGGCGCCACCGACCGAAGCCGGCCCTACCGCGCCCAACTTTATCGGATTGTCGATGCGGTCCGCAGTGGCGTTGGCGCAAGCCCAAGGATTGCCGGTGGTGCTGGCGGGCACCGGAATCGTCCGCGCCCAGGCTCCGCCTCCCGGCGCCGTCCTGCATGGCGGAGAAAGGATTCGAGTCGATCTTGCCAGATGACCCTGGGCGAGATACTGTCGGGAGTTCGGCTGAACGCGCCACTCTCGCCGCATCTTTCCCAACTGGATGTGCAGGGACTCGACTACGACTCGCGCCGCGTGCAACCCGGCTTCCTATTCTTCGCTTTTCGCGGCAGCCGCGCCGATGGCCGCCAGTTCGCGCGCGACGCGGTGGAGCGCGGCGCAGTGGCGGTGGCCAGCGAATCCCCCGCTCCGGATGCCTTTCCGGTTCCCTGGATTGAAGTCGAACACGGTCGGCACGCGCTGGCGTTGGCTGCCCGGAATTTCTATCGCCATCCGGACGAGCGCATCGTCCTCACCGGCGTCACCGGCACCAATGGCAAAACCACCACGTCTTACCTGATCGATGCCATTCTGCGCGCAGCCGGCAAAACCACTGCGCTGATCGGCACCATCGAGTACCATCTGGCCGGGCGCGTCCTGCCGGCGGTCAATACTACCCCGGAATCGCTCGACCTGCACCGTCTCTTCGCGGAGTTGGAATCGGCCGCCGGCTTGCACGCCGCCCCGTACGCGGTAATGGAAGTGTCGTCGCACGCCCTGGCGCTGGGCCGCGTTTACGGCCTCAATTTCCACACTGCCATTTTCACCAACCTGACGCGCGACCACCTGGATTTCCACCAGACGATGGACGACTATTTCGCCGCCAAACAACTGCTGTTCTCCGGGGCTGGCGCGCCGCCGCCCGCGTGGGCCGTGCTGAACCGCGACGACGAATGGTGCCGCCGCGTGCAGATCTCGCGCCAGAGCGAAGCGCTGTGGTTCGGCCTGGGACAGAGCGCCACCGTGCGCGCGCGGCACATTTCTTCGAACCTGCAAGGGCTGCGCTTCGAAGTGCAGAACCGCAAATTGCGCTTCATGGTGGAATCGCCGCTGCTGGGCAAGATCAACGTGTACAACATCCTGGCGGCCTGCTGCGCCGGGCTGAGCTACGGTTTCCCGCCAGAAACAATAGCGGCGGGCATTGCACAATGCCGCGCTGTGCCGGGACGCTTCGAGCGCATCGACGAAGGTCAGCCGTTCGGCGTGGTAGTGGACTATGCGCATACCGACGACGCGTTGAAGAACGCTATCGCGGTGGCGCGCGGCCTGGATCCCAAACGCATTATTACTTTGTTCGGGTGCGGCGGCGACCGCGACCGCACTAAGCGTCCGTTGATGGGGCAGACGGCGGCGGAAAATAGCGATTTCGTGGTGCTAACCAGCGACAATCCGCGCTCGGAAGATCCGCTGGCCATCATGAACGATGCGCTAGTCGGCATCCGGCGCACCGATGTGCCGCATGTCGTCGAGCCGGACCGCGCCACCGCCATCGCCCGCGCCATCAAGGAAGCGCGTCCCAGCGACATCGTAATTCTGGCCGGAAAAGGGCATGAAACCTACCAGGTGTTGAAAGACAAGACCATCGCTTTCGACGATCGCAAGGTGGCCCGTGGAGTGCTGCGTGGTTTCGGTTACCATCGGGAGCCGAAATGATCCTGCCGTTAAGCGCCGTGGCTGCGGCGTTACTGAGCCGCGACCGCCTGTTAGCGAGCCGCGACCGTGAGGGAGCGGTGGGGGCGCAACCGCTCCCTCACGGTCGCGGCTCGGTAGCGGATTGTCAAGTGACGGGCTGGTCTGTCGACACTCGCACGCTGGTGGCAGGCGATCTTTTCTTCGCCTTGCGAGGCCCCAGCCACGATGGCCACGCCTACGTGGCACTGGCACTCGAGAAAGGCGCGGCAGGGGTAGTAGTCGAACACCCGGTGTCCGGCGACAACTTCTTACTGGTTCCGGACACTCTCGCCGCCCTGCAAAACCTGGCCGCCTGGGCACGCCAACATTGGGCCGGTCGCATCGTCGGTGTAACCGGCAGCGCGGGCAAGACAACGGCCAAAGACGCTATCGCCCACCTGCTGGCCGTCGAATTGCCGGTTGGTAAGACCGTGGGCAATCTGAACAACCACGTGGGCTTGCCGCTCTCCATGCTGCGCCTGCCGGACGAATCTCGCGTCGGCGTCCTCGAAATGGGCATGAATCACGCGGGCGAAATCCGCGCGCTGGCGGCCATCGCCAAGCCGGATATCGGCGTGGTCACCAATGTAGGGTACGCGCACGTGGAAGCCTTCGATTCGATCGAAGGCGTAGCCCTCGCCAAACGTGAACTGATCGATGCGTTGGATCCCCAAACCGGCATTGCCGTGCTCAATGCCGACGATCCGCGCGCGCTGCGCTTCCGCGAAATCCATCCCGGCCGCACTATCACGTTCGGCCTTTCGGACGCAGCGGATGTGCGGGCTACGGATATCGCCTTCACCTCCGAAGGCACACGTTTCCAGGTGGATGGCGTCGATTTTCAAACGACCCTGGCCGGCAGCCACGGCGTGCTC
Organism: Bryobacteraceae bacterium; assembly: GCA_035602155.1. Classification (GTDB taxonomy): domain Bacteria; phylum Acidobacteriota; class Terriglobia; order Bryobacterales; family Bryobacteraceae; genus Bog-159. Next base: position 27,819 of record DATNMW010000324.1, read on the forward strand.
AACCTCCTCGCCGGAATTGCCGTGGCGCGCGCATTTGAAATTCCTGTGCGATGCCTGCGCGAAGCCGTGGCAACGTTCACCATCGGCAAAATGCGCGGCGAGCGTCTGGAGTACAACGGCGTCACCATCTGGAACGACTGCTACAATTCCAACCCCGAAGCCGCGCGCGCCATGCTGGAAGTGCTCCGATCCACCCCCGCGCGCCGCCATATCGCCGTTCTGGGCGAGATGCTCGAACTGGGACATGCCGCCGAATTCCTGCACCGGCAGGCGGGGCGTTGCGCCGCGGAAAGCGGACTCGACGCGCTGATCGCAGTGCAAGGCGCTGCCCGCTTCATGGCCGAAGAAGCTGTGCGCGCGGGTATGCCGCCACACTCCGTGCATTTTTTTGAACGTTCCGAAGGCGCAGCCGGGGAATTCGTCCGTCAACTGGTCCAACCTGGCGACGCCATTCTGTTCAAAGGATCCCGCGGCGTCCAAATCGAGCGGGCGATGGAGAAAGTGCTGGCGTAACCATGCTGTACTTCCTGCTCTACGAAAAGCTATCGCCGCTGGTCTCGGGGTTCCGCGTTTTCCGCTACGTCACCTCTCGGACCGCCTTCGCCAGCCTGACCGCCCTGTTTCTCTGCATCGCGCTGGGTCCCTGGCTGATCGGCAAGCTGCGGCAGTTCCAAATCGGCCAGTATATTCGCGAGGACGGGCCCCAGTCGCATCAAAAAAAAGCCGGCACCCCTACCATGGGAGGCGTGCTGATCGTCGTTTCGATCGTGATCCCCACGCTGCTATGGGCGGACCTGCGCAACTCCTATATTTGGATCGCGGTCCTGACGTTGCTGGCCTATGGCGCCATCGGTTTCGTCGACGATTACTCGAAAGTCGCCAAGCACCGCAATCTGGGGCTGACCGCGCGGCGCAAGATCCTGTATCAGGTTGGGGCGGCTTTCGTAGTTGCGGCCGTGCTCATGTACATGCGCACGTTTGGAGGCTATTCCACGGTCATGAACGTTCCGTTCCTGAAGAACTTCAAGCCCACGCTGCTGATTTCCGGGCTGCTCGCCAGCGACTGGACGTATGCGCTGGGTGTGCTGCCGTTCTTCATCTTCGTGGCAGTGGTGATCGTAGGGTCGTCGAATGGCGTGAACCTGACTGACGGGCTGGATGGCCTGGCGATCGGCCTGATGGTGGTCGCCTCGGGCGCGCTGACCGTGCTGACCTACGCCGGCGGCCACGCCACCCTGGCCGAGTATTTGCAGATCGCCCGCAATCCCCGCACCTCGGAACTGACTATTTTTTGCGGCTCGATAACTGGCGCCAGCCTTGGCTTTCTTTGGTACAACGCGCATCCGGCCGAAATTTTCATGGGGGATGTCGGGTCGCTTGGACTGGGCGCCGCGCTGGCTATCGTGGCCATCCTGATCAAGCAGGAGATTCTGCTGCTGTTCATCGGCGGCATCTTCGTGCTGGAGACGCTGTCGGTAATCCTGCAGGTGGGCAGCTTCAAGCTGCGCGGCAAACGGATCTTCAAGATGGCGCCGCTGCATCATCATTTTGAGGCGCTGGGCTGGACGGAATCGAAAATCATAGCGCGGTTTTGGATCGCAGGACTGGTGTTGGCGTTGTTCGCTTTGACGACGCTGAAACTGCGTTAGACAAAAGGATGCCGGAACACGACACAAAGTTGCGGCGGCACGGTGCGGAGCCAGCCGAAGTGCGCGCGAATGCTCTACGCCTTGTTCAGGACGATCCCGAAGGGCTGCTCGCGGAATATACGCGGCGCTTCGGCAATGTGCTAAACGCCGATAATGCCGCCGAACTGTTCCCGGAATACGCCGCTTCCCTTGCGTCCCGCGCACGATTTCGACCAGCCGTGCATCCGGGTGCCCAGTGGGTTCGGGACGAGCTTTTCACACGCGCGCTGGCAGACCCGAGCGTGCACGAAGTAATCTTCGCCGCAGGCGGCAATGGCGCGGGCAAGAGCACCGGAGGAATCAGCGGCGACGTGGTGATGGACACTACCTTGAGCAATCCGGAACATTCCGCAAAGTTGGTACAGGCCGCGCTGGACGCAGACAAGAACGTCCACATCGTTTATACCTATCGGCCCATTCAACAAGCGTTCGCAGGAGTACTCGAACGCGCTTGCGTCGAAGGACGCACGGTTTCCGTCGGCACGATCATTGCAACCCATGAGGGAGCCGCCCAAACTGTGCGTTCTCTGGCCGAGAAATATGCCTGCAACCCTGACGTTCGCTTCCGGTTCATCGACAATAGCGGCATGCCCCCCGTACAGGGCGCCATTGCCCTCACCCGAAAACAGGATTATCGTGAATATAGAGAGCAACTTTATGACATCCTCGAAGATCAGCGCGCCCGAATCCCCGACCACGTCTACCGAGCCGCCCAGGGAACTGACTATGGACGAACGCGCCGATCAACTGGTCCAGCAGGCCCTGCGCAACCTACGGCGAGCGGCCCAGCGGAAACAGGAACAAGCAGGCGGCGACCTGAAATAGCAGGCTCGCGTGCGCTCGTCGTTGGCCTGGAGAAGTCTGGGTTGGCGTCGATCCAATTGCTCCTGCAGCATGGCGCGAGCGTTGGTGCGACCGATGTGAGGCCGCTCTCACAAATGCCCGAGGCCGCGGCCACGCTGGAACGTCTTGGAGTTCCTTTTTCTCAACAGTCGGACGCGGTCTTCGTAGGTTTTGATTTGATCGTCACTTCCCCGGGCGTGCCTGCGGATCTGCCGCCACTACTTGCCGCGCGAGCGCATGGAGTAGGCATCATCGGAGAAGTGGAGTTAGCCGCGCCGTACTTGCTAGGCCGCACCATCGGCATTACCGGCACTAACGGCAAGACCACCACCACCGCGCTGGTCGGACACATCCTGCGCGAATCCGGCATCCCCGCGCAGGTGGGCGGCAATATCGGCACGCCGGTCACAGCCATGATCGAGACGTCGCGACCGGACCAGTGGAATGTGCTGGAGTTATCCAGCTTCCAACTGGAAACTATCGCCGAATTTCACGCCGATATCGCGGTGGCCCTGAACGTCACACAGAATCATCTGGACCGTCATCACACCTTCGCCAACTACGCCGCCGCAAAGGGACGCCTGTTCGAGACGCAGCGGGCCGGTGCATTCGCCATTCTCAACGCCGACGACCCCACCTGCGTCGCCTATGCTTCGCTCACCGCCGGACGGCCGCTCTGGTTCAGCGGCACGCGCGCGGTCACGCCAGGCATCTGGCTGGCCGCCGACAAAATCTTGTTCGACGGCGAGCTTCTGATGGATTCGCGTGAAATTCCCATCCGCGGCCGCCACAATATCGAAGACACCATGGCAGCCGCCGCGGCTGCCCGGCTGGCGGGCGCGCCGCTCCCATCCATCGCCGCCGCCGTGCGCACTTTCAGAGCCGTGGAGCACCGCCTCGAATTTGTGCGCAACCTGAACGGCATCGACTTCTACAACGATTCCAAAGCCACCAGCGTGGATGCCACTCTCAAAGCTCTCGACGCCTTTCCCGCCGGCCTTTGGGTGATCCTGGGCGGCAAGGATAAGGGCCTGGACTACTCTGTCCTGCGGGCCCCGCTCGCAGCCAAAGCGAACGCTGCCCTATTGATCGGCGCGGCCGCGCCCAAGATTGCGGAACAGCTTCAAGGCGCTGTCCCGCTGGAGCACGCCGGCACGCTGCAGAACGCCGTGCGCTTCGCTTATGCACACGCGCAGCCCGGCGATACGGTGCTGCTGGCCCCGGCCTGCGCCAGCTTCGACCAATTCACCAGCTACGAGCATCGCGGCCAGGTTTTCAAAAGCCTCGTCCAGCAACTGGAGCTTACAAACTAATATGGCGCAAAAACTCAAGACCGATTGGACTCTCTTCGGTACCACCATTGGCATGGCCGCGTTTGGCGTGGTCATCCTCTATAGCGCTTCCTCCGTGATCGCCGAGCTCAAATTCGGTTCGTCCTGGCACTTCGTGTTGCGGCAAGGGCTGTGGATGGTCCCGTCCCTCCTGCTGATGATGTTCCTCAAACGCACACATTACCAAAAGCTGCAAAATTCGACGGTGGCATTCGCCGCTATCGGGCTGGTGCTGATGCTGCTCGGCCTGGTGTTCTTCGTCGATTCGGCGCACCATCGCTGGCTGCGCGCGGGTCCAGTAGGATTTCAGCCTTCGGAACTGGCCAAACCGGCGCTGGTCGTCTTTCTGGCGTACTTCGTCGCCTGGCGTGCGCAAGCCATCAACACGCGCTACACGTTGTACCCGGCCGCGCTGGCCGTCGGCCTGGTGATTTTGGCGGTGGTGGTGGCGGACCTCGGCACCGCTGTGGTACTGGGTGTCACCGCCACCGTGGTCTTTTTCGTAGCGGGTTTGCGCTGGCGCTTCTGTGCGATCGCGGCCGCCTGCGCGCTGGTGGGTGTGGTGGTTTTCATCGCCCTCAAACCTTACCGGTTGGCGCGCGTCGCCGGATATCTCGACCCAAACTTCAAACTGATCTCGCGCATCGATCCGGCGGGCCATCTGAAGAAGTACATGCAGCAATCGCTCACCTCGCGCGACACTGGCTATCAGTTGGAGCAATCCAAGATCGCGGTGGGGACGGGCGGAGTAGTGGGCGCTGGCCTCATGCAGGGCAAACAGAAGCTGCTCTACCTGCCGGAGGCGCATACCGATTTTATCTACGCGGTGGTCAGCGAGGAATTGGGCCTGGTGGGGTCTGCTGGACTGCTGCTGGCCTTCGTCCTGATTCTCTGGCGCGGCTTGCGCGCGGCCCTGCGCATGCCCGACGATTTCGGCCGTTATCTGGCGCTGGGCATCACGACTGTGGTCGTGGTGCAGGGCTTGATGAACATCAGCGTAGTGTTGGGCATGATGCCGACCAAAGGCATCCCACTGCCGATGATCAGCTCGGGAGGCAGTTCGCTGCTGTCGACGCTGGCCTCGCTGGGAATTCTAATGAACGTATCGGAACACGCTGGGTAGGATTGCCCGCCCTCCAGGGTGATTTTCGAGTGAAGCCGATTGTGACGGAAACGATTCGAAAAAGCGCGCAGATGATCCAGCTAACCACCCACGCCCGCGCCTTCCTCTTCGCAGGCGGAGGGACCGGCGGCCACGTTATACCCGCCCTAGCTGTAGCCAAAGAACTCAAGAAGCGCGGACACGGCGCTTTCTTCGTCGGCACCGAACGCGGCCTCGAAAGCCAACTCGTTCCGCACGAAGGCTTTCCCCTAGAGTTGATTCAAATCGGAGGTCTCAAGCGGGTCGGATTGCGTCAAACGGCGGCGACCCTGATGCAACTGCCAGTCAGCACCCTGTACGCCAGACGTATCCTGAGAGACCGCAGCGTAGCGGCGGTCTTCAGCATGGGCGGCTACGTCGCGGGACCCCCTGTGCTTGCCGCGCTGGTCCGCCGAGTGCCCGTGGTCGTCATGGAGCCCAACGCTCTACCGGGTTTCACCAACCGCCGCATCGCCAGATACGTGCGCCGCGCATTGATCAGCTTCCCCGAGACAGCCCGCTATTTCCCGCCCGGCCGTACCGAACTCACCGGATTGCCCGTGCGCGAGGAGTTCTTTTCTGTCCCGCCAAAGCCCCGCGGCGCGACATTCACCGTGCTGATCACCGGCGGTAGCCAAGGATCGCGCACCCTGAACCAGGCCGCGCGCCAAAGCTGGCGGCTGTTCCGCGCGGCCGGGCTGGCGGTGCGCATCGTCCATCAAACCGGACCCGCGACTTGCGACGAATTGCGCGCAGCCTTCGCCGAATCCGGCATCGAGGGCGCGGTGCTACCGTTCATCGCCGATATGCCCGCCGCCTTCGCCGAGGCCGACCTGATCGTCTGCCGGTCGGGTGCGGGCGCGGTTGCCGAACTCGCCGCCGCGGGCAAGCCATCGATTCTTTCGCCATTTCCATTCGCTGCCGATCAGCACCAATTGCACAATGCGGAAGCCCTGGTACGCGCCGGCGCGGCGCGCCTTATCGAAGATCGCGAGATGACCGGACAAAAACTGTTCGAAGCAATTGGGAAGTTGGCCGCCGATCCCGCCGCGCTGGCCCGCATGGGCGCCGCCGCCCGCGGTTTGGCGCATCCCGGAGCCGCCCTCCGCGCCGCCGACGTACTGGAAGAGGTGGCCGGTGATTAGCGTGTCATGCAGGGCGAGCATTGGCCTGGAGGCCCCGCGCAGACCTGGATGTCCGCCCCACGAAGATTTTCATTGACACCGGCCCCAAAAAGCCGAAACAATACGAGGAGATAATGTTTTTTAGGCGGCAGCACCTGCACTTCAC
>DATNMW010000325.1:0-18141 GCA_035602155.1 Bryobacteraceae bacterium
CAACAGTTGGGCGGGAATGTACTCATAGCGCTCGCTGGACTCTTCCCCGATGGGCCGCAGGTCCTGCTGGCAGGCAGCGCAATGCTTTTCCGAGTCCGCCAGGTCATGCACCACGCGCTCGCGCTTGAGGTGCCGCGCCAGGGGCTGCCGGCCCCGCTCTTATTCGGGGGAGCCTTTGCGCCCGCGGCGGGCTGGGCGCCGGGGCCATCGCCATCCTGGTCGTCGGTCCTCGATGCTTCGGCAGCCGTCTGCCGCGCTTCCCAGGCCGCCGCGAACAGCGCCAGTTGATCCTCCGAAAGTTGCTCGCTCTTGCGGGTTCGTTTGGCGTCCAGCAGTTCCCGCAACAGATTCTGGATATTGGTCCGCTCGGCAGATTCCCGATCCAGTTGCGCCATCAGATCCAGCACCATCCGCTGTAGGACCTGCGGATCTTCCGGGAGATGTTTGGGATCGATGGCCACAGTGAGTAAGTGCTCTCTATAAATATAACTACTTACTTACTCTGTGACAAGTGAAAAACAACCAAAACGCAAAAAGATTTAGGCCGCGCGCCGGTAGCGCTTACGTCGCGCGGCTTGCTGCAGGTCAATCCCGCTCAGCAGCCCCCCCAATTCCTGCGCCGTGATCTGTCCCGGTGCTCCGCAGCCGTGGCGGCCACTGGCATTGCATAGGTGCCCTCCTCCAGGCGCTTGCTCCACACGGCGAATCCGTCCCGGTCCCAATACAGAATCAGGCACAGGTACACCCGCACGCTGGCCGTCAGGTGCATCATCGGCGCAGTGCCGCCAGCACCGTGCGCAGGGCCGCCGCGTCCACCCCGGCGCCGATGCGTAGGCGCTCCCCGGTGTTCAGCACCAGTTCCAGTATCCGTGGACACGAAGAAGAAGGAGTTGATCGGCAACTACCAGAACCAGGGCCGCCAGTGGCGCCAAACAGGGACCGCGGACAAGGTCAACGGTCATGATTTTCCCGGTCCCGAGGTACCCCGCGCCTATCCCTACGGGATCTACGACCTGGGGCGCAACGCCGGCTTCGTCAACGTGGGCACGGACCACGACACGGGCGCGTTCGCGGTGGCTTCGATCCGCGGCTGGTGGCGCGCCGAGGGCCGCCGCCTGTATCCGCGCGTGCGGCAGTTGCTGATCACCGCCGATGGCGGCGGTAGCAATGGCTGGCGCCTGCGGCTGTGGAAATGGGAGTTGCAGGGCCTAGCCGACCAGACCGGACTGACGCTGGCGGTCTGCCATTTGCCGCCGGGCACGAGCAAATGGAACAAGGTGGAGCACCGGTTGTTCTCTTTCATCTCGTCCAACTGGCGAGGCGAGCCGCTGCGCGATTACGAAACCGTGGTGCGACTGATCGCCGGGACGACGACGGCCAAGGGCTTTGAAAGTGACCTGTCGCCTGGATCACCGCAAGTACCCCGTCGGGCGAAAGATTACAGATGAAGAGTTTGCCCATGTCAATCTGAAGCCCAGCAAATTTCACGGCGAGTGGAACTACACGATCCATCCGGAGCTTCCGTAACGCGATATCTTCGGTCGGTCCAAGGATTGAGCACATAGAAAAGTCAGGATTCCCGCGAGTATCTGCGCTTTCGCTGAAACTGCCTGAGGAATCTATTGCATGGACACCAGCCGAAGCGCGAACAATAGTCCTCTGCTGGACCGGAGTCGCGAGTACGCTTTCTCGTACAATAGTCCTGGTGCACGAGGGTACACTGTGAAATGCCAGCTTAGTGTTTTGGACACGGTCGAGAGAACGTACTGGAACGATATGCTGACATTTAACGGTTCTCAACCACCAGAATCGGTCGAAGTGCACTCGGAGGCTCCGACGAGAGCGACGGTTCGACCATTGGATGGAGACGGTCATGCAGAAGCTCCCAGCGCGGGGGATGCCGACGACGATCCAATCGCATTCTACGGCTCCGTCCCAGTTGAGGCAATTGAGAGCTACCTTCACGGGCTTTGTGTAATCGAACGAAAGCCACCGGCGTGAGGCATTGCAGAATGGCGATAGTCTCCCGGTGCAGGCGCTCCATGATGCCGATGATGGCGTCGCGGCCATCCGCCAACTCCGGCCCGCAGCCTTGGTAAAGGCTGGGTCGGCCGAGAACATTTTCGGCGAAGGTATAGCATTCCGTCGCCGCGATGTGCCGCGCCAGATCGCCAGGTGAGAAGACCCCGGAGTGCCGCCATTCGATCTTATCGGCGGGCACCGCCTCGACTACGCGCATGGTTCGCGCCCGGACGCCGCCGAAGTACGAAAGAAAGGATTCGATGTTGTGGATCTCCATAATTCACGCTCCGGTCACGGACTGGAGGAATGCGGCAGAAGGCGTCCCCATAAGTGGGTGAGGGGACGCGGCACGCACGAGTGCGTGCGCCACGGGGTCGGATGGCGAGGTTTCGGGGAGGTCGCCGGATTCGCCGGCGCGGCGCACGGCGCGCAGCAGGTCGAGCGCTTCGGGCAATGCGAACTGCTCGCCCAGGAATGCTTCGGCGAAGCGACCGCCGCGAATTTCGCCGCGCGCTTCCATCCGGCGCAGTTCCACCAGCAGATCGCGCCAGGGAGGCGCCAGAGTTTCGCGCGCGGCCAGATCGCGGAAGACCACGCCCCAGCGCTGCAACAATTGGCGCGCGAACGATACGGGCGAGATTTCGCCGGGCGACGCGGTGGGGCGGCGCAGCAGCGCCCAACGTCCGGCGGCATGCCGGGGACGCGCCAGACGGCCGCGTCCTTCGCCACGGCGCCGCTTGGGATCCACCAGCGCGCGCAGATTCTCGAAGCCATCCGCGGTGACCAGACCCGCGGCCACCAGTTCCCAGAGCGCGTCTTCCACTTCGCTGGCGAGGCGGCCGGTGGCGCGCGCCAGTTCGGGAAAGAACGATGCGCCGCGCTGCTGCAATTCAGCCAGCACTTCGCGCGCCGGATGCGAGAGCGAGGCATCGGATGCGGGTTGCGGCCCGGAGAGCAGCCACTCGGCATCTTCGCGTAAGAACAGGGTCAGCGGCGCGACGCGCGTGGGACGCACACGGTGCGGGCGGCCGTCGTCGTCGTTGTCGAATGCGGGATGCGGCGAGAGACGGCCCCACATCACTTCGCCCGAGAGGCAAAGCCGATCGAGAAATTCGGGATTGTAATGCGCCACGCGGCTAGGCAGGATTTCGGCTTCCCACGCGGCGGCCGAAATTTCGTATCCCTGAAGCTGCTTGACGACATGCAGCACGCCATCCGCGCCGTGCAGTTGCGCACCGGGGGTGAGGTGCTGCCAACGGTGCAAGAAGCGCATGAAATCGGCGGTGGTGACGGGCTCGATCTCGCGGCGGAGACGGCCAATGGTGAGGCGGTGGATGCGCGCCAGCAGGCGGCGGTGGCACCATTCGGGCTCGTCGCGGCCATGAGAAGCCGTGCCGGATGTGAACCGACCGCGCAGGATCTGACCTTCGGCCTCAAGCTGCGCCAGCGCGGCCTCCACCAACGCCCGCGGCATCGCCAGGCGTGCGGCCAGTTCGGAAGCGCGATACGGGCCGCCGGATTCAAACCAGCCGCGCAGGATTTCGGCGGCGCAGGCTTCTTGGGTTTCGGGCCGGCTGGCGGGGAAATCTATCGGCGGGACGAGGGTCGCGTCGGGGTGAACGGCGCGCGCGATGGGGGTGCGTTCGGCGGGGGTCCAAAGCACCGCTCCCTCACGGTCGCGGCTCGGTATGGCGTCCCGGCTCGGTATGGCGTCGCGGCTCGGTATGGCGTCGCGGCTCGGTATGCTCATTGTTGCGGCACGACCCACTTCCACCAACGTTGCGAAGAACTGCTCCCACTCCGGTATGGGCGGAACGGCGATGAGCGTCAGCAGCGCTTCATGCAACTCATCGGCGTCGCGCACCAGGGGCCAAGCCTCCGCGGCCACCTGCACAATCGCATCCGGATCAAGCGCGCCCGCGCCTTCCACAAAATCCGTGCGCACGGTGCGGCGCAACTGCACGGCACGCGCGCGGCGTTCTTCGAGCGGCGCATCGTCCAGAAACGCGTAGGGATTGGCGTTGAGGATCTCATGCGAGAACGGCGTAGCCTCCGGGGTGTCGATGGCGGATGTGCGGATGGAACCAGCGCGGATGCCTTCGAGAACGGCGACGAGGCCGTTCAGATCCATGGCCTCATGCAGGCAGTTGCGAATGGTTTCGCGCACCAGCGGATGGTCCGGGATGCGAGGCGGTCCGGTGAGATTTTCGGCGCAGGCGGCCTGGTCCGGGAAGGTGGCGGCCAGCAGGTCGTCGGAGCGCATGCGTTGGATGGGTGCGGGCACGCGCGAGCCATGCGAGAAACGCAGAATGGCCAGCGCGCGCGAGGCATTCCAGCGCCAGCGCGCGGTGAACATGGGCGCGTCCAGCAGCGCCTGCGTGAGCACATTTCCGACGGTTTCGGGACGCAGAAATTCGAAGACAATGTCCAGCGGAAACGAGTGCTGCTCGCCGAGGGATAGCACGATGCCGTTGTCGGTGGCGGCGGCTTGCAGCTCGAAGTTGAACGTGCGGCAGAAGCGCTTGCGCAAGGCCAATCCCCAGGCGCGATTCACGCGCGCGCCGAACGGAGCGTGCAGCACGAATTGCATGCCGCCGCCTTCATCGAAGAAGCGCTCGGCCACGACGTGCGCGGAAGCGGGCAGCGTGCCCAGCGCGCGCGCGCCGGATTGCACGTAGGCGATGGCCTGTTCCGCGCCGAGGCGGTCGAGGCCGGCATCGCGCAGCAGCCAGTCGGGCCGGGGCGCGGCCAGGATATCGGCGCGCAGGCGGGAAACCTCGGCGGACAATTCGGCGGTACGGCCGGGCGCTTCGCCGTTCCAGAATGGGATCGACGGAGCCGCGCCGTGGGCATCCTCCACGCGTACGCGGCCATTTTCCACGCGCCGGATACGCCACGAATTCGTACCAAGCAGGAAGACGTCGCCGGACATGCTTTCCACGGCGAAGTCTTCGTCGACGGTTCCGACGGTGGCGCCTTCCGGCTCGGCGACCACCAGGTAGTTGGCGTTATCCGGAATGGCGCCGCCGGAGGTGATGGCCGCCAGGCGCGCGCCGCGCCGCCCGCGCACGCGGTGGTTCACCTGGTCGCGATGCAGGTAAGCGCCGGCCCGTCCGCGCGCGGTAACGATGCCGTCGCTCAGCATGGCCACGACATCGTCGAAATCGCGGCGGTCGAGCGTGCGGTAAGAATAGGTTGAGCGGGCTAGGGCGAAGAGGGCGTCTTCGGTCCATTCTTCTTCGGAAGCGCAGGCGGCCACGATCTGCTGCGCCAGGATGTCCAGCGGCGCGGCGGGGATTTCGGTGCGGTCGAGCGCGCCGGAGCGAATCGCGCGCACCAGCGCGGCGCATTCGATCAACTCGTCGCGCGTGGTGGCGAAGATGTGCCCCTTGGGACGCGCGCCCACCCAATGACCGGAGCGGCCGATGCGCTGCAACGCCACCGCGATGGAGCGCGGCGATCCGATCTGGCAAACCAGGTCGACCGTGCCGATGTCGATGCCCAGTTCGAGCGAGGCCGTGGCCACGACTGCGCGCAATTCGCCGCCCTTGAGACGGGATTCCGCTTCGAGGCGCAAACGGCGCGAGAGGCTGCCATGGTGCGGAAGCACGGCCTCTTCGCCGAGCCGCGCCTGGAGCTGGTGCGCTACGCGCTCGGAGAGGCGGCGCGTGTTGACGAAGACCAGCGTGGTGCGGTGCGCGCGTATCAGGTCGGCCACGCGATCGTAGATTTCGCCCCACATTTCGTTGCTGGCCACGGGGCCGAGTTCGTCCTTGGGAACCTCGACCGCCAATTCCATATCGCGGCGATGGCCCACATTGACGATATGGGCGGTCTCGCTGAGGAAGCGGGCGATCTCTTCGATGGGCTTCACCGTGGCGGAAAGCCCGATGCGCTGCGGTTTGGGACCGCCCGCAGCCATTACCAGCGCGTCGAGGCGCGCCAGCGTGAGGGCCAGGTGCGAGCCGCGCTTATCGTCCGCCACGGCGTGAATCTCATCCACGATGATGGTGCGGGTCGAGCGCAGCATTTCGCGCGGCCTCTCGGCGGTGACCAGGATGAACAGCGATTCGGGCGTGGTGACCAGCACGTGCGGACGTTCTTTGCCCATCTGCTGACGCTCCCAGGCAGGCGTGTCGCCGGTGCGGACCGCAGCGCGGATGGGCGCCAGCGGAATGCCCTGCTCGGCCGCCATGGCGGCGATTTCCGATAACGGCACTTCCAGGTTAATGTGGATATCGTTGCTCAGCGCCTTAAGGGGCGAGACGTAGACCACTTCGGTCTGGTTGGGCAGGGGGCCGAGGCGCGCGGCGCGCACGAGGCGGTCGAGGCACAGCAGAAAGGCGGCGAGGGTTTTGCCGGAGCCGGTGGGGGCGGATATGAGGATGTCGCCGCCCGCGCGGATTTCCGGCCAGCCAAGCACTTGGGGTTCGGTGGCGGCGGCGAAGCGCTGGGTGAACCAGTCACGCACCAGGGGGTCGAACTCGGCTAGCGCTGGGATTGGCACTGCTTCTATTTTAGCGGCTCCGTGCTGCGATGCGCCGGACCGGGCTGTGCATCAGCCTCCGGCTCTACCCTGGGACCGGCCTGCTTGTCTAATGCAAGAAAGCGAGACTACATGCTATCGCCAGGATTAAGAAGGCGGCTACGCGCTCAAGACGGAAAGCGGAGCCCCCGCACCAAGGTGTGCTTGGTAATGCCAATCCCGAAAAAGCATCTATCGAGTGTTGGCGGGGCGCAGGGCCGTCGTGCTACGCGGCGAGGCCTGATGTAGGCCACGCGTATTGGCGGCCCCACGGCACTGTGCCGCATGGGTTTGATATTCTCAATTTTGGCGAAAGCTGTGAAATTCACTGCGGATTTCCCTCAACGCATTGGTGCCCGAAGGTCAGGGACGACATATGATGTCGCCTTGTCGTTCGCCGGCGAAGATCGGGAATACGTTGATAAAGTCGCAAAATGTCTCGTACGCATGGGCCTTAGCGTATTCTACGACCGGTACGAAATTGTTAGCCTTTGGGGGAAAGATCTGTACGAACACCTAACTAGCGTATATTCCGACCAAGGCGACACTATCAGATTTAACGTGAGCAAGAGACGCATGCCAAAACCCGATAAATGACGAGGCGCCTGTTGCCGATTCAGAATCGCTCTCGCAGAATGCGCCTAATGTTACGCCTGCCCGCGAAGCACGGCCATGATACGAATCGGCTTCACGTCCGGCCGGTAAACGATCAAGAACGAGTACATTGGAAAAAACAGGACAGGACGATTGGTGAGGTCCATGCGAGAATGTCCCTGCCATGGCATCCGTCCAGCGATGCGAATAATTCGGAAAACTCGCTTTCGATGCGATTCGCCAATTCCACGCTGTCATCTGCGATGCGCCGCCAAATTTCAAAAAGATCGTTCTGCGCCTCGGCGGAAACGTCGTACAGCGGCGTCGTCAGTGCCGCTCACGAAGCCATGCCGCCTTTCGCTTTTCCATGTCGGCTCGCGATTCCTCGGCAGAGAAAAATTCGCCACGGTCAAACTGCCCGAAAGCCCGCTCGATTTTTTCGGTTATCTCAGCCTTGTGGTCAAGGAGCCATTCCTCGTCGGAGTGCAGCGTTCGCAAGGCCCGCTCGATGACTTCGTCCGGGTTCTGGTAGGCGCCCGTCTGCATCGCCTGGGCGATCAGTTTTTGCTGCTCTGGCCGAAGGGTAATCGTCATACGCACCTTCTGTTATTATGGCAAATTCTGAGGCCGTGTTTTTTTCTGACGGCCGTAGCGGCGATTTCCGATAACGGCACTTCCAGGTTGATATGGATATCGTTGCTCAGCGCCTTGAGCGGCGAGACGTAGACGACTTCGGTCTGGTCGGGCAGCGGGCCGTGGCGAGCGGCGCGCACCAGGCGGTCGAGGCAGGGCAGGAAACGCGGACAGAGTCTTGCCGATGCCTGTAGGCGCGGAGATGAGGGCGTCATGACCGGCGCGGATCTCCGGCCACCGACGATTTGCGGCTCGGTGGCGGCGGCGAAGTGCTGGGTGAACCAGTCACGGACTAAGGGGTCGAACTCGGCGAGGGGGGACACCTGATTAGCGCGGCACGGCGATGCTCCGCAACTTTGCATGTGAAGGCCGTTTGCTGTAGGTTGGATTTATGAGACCGGAACTCGCTCGAGAGTTGGAAGACGTGATTTGGGTGGATGCCGACCGCATGTCGGGCGCGCCTTGTTTCAAGGGGACCCGGATTCCCGTGCAGATGTTGATCGACCACCTGGCGGCCGGCTTCTCGCTGGATGAGTTTCTGGAAACTGTGCCGTCTCTGGAACGGGCGCCTGCACAGCGTCTTATCGATCTCGCTGGGGAACAGATCAAGGAATGCGCATCCTCTTTGACGAATGCGTGAACCAGAGGCTTCACCTAGCGTTTCCCGGCGACGAGGTAAAGACCGTGGCCGAAATGGAATGGCGGTCGTTCACAAATGGACGCCTGATGGAGGAGGCGGCGCATTTCGACGTTTTCTTAACTCTGGATCGGAATCTCCAATTTCAGAACCCGACGGGGCGGTACCGGCTGGGGATCGTCGTTCTGTTAAGCCGGTTCAACGATCTCGCGGCATACCGGCCGCACTTCGCGGAAATCCGCGATGCCGTGAGACAGACCAAGCCTGGCCAGATCAAGGCGGTTCAGATCCATTAACAGTTGGCCGGCCTTGCAGACGGCCAACGTCACCCATCGACGTGAGCACTGAAGAAACGATCCAGCGCCATCTTATTGCGCGCCGCCAACCCGGCGGAAAGCTGGTGCATCTCCGCGGGCGGCAGCGGCTTGAAAGCCTTCGCCAGGGCCACGTTCTGGTCGATGAATTCGAACTTCGGCATGCCCGCCACGGCCAGCGTCACTCCGGGCAGCGAGAGCGGATAGTAGAGCAGCTTTGCGGGCGGCGCCTGCCCCACCAGCGCTTCCTGGGCGAAGACTTTCATGGCGATCACGCCCATCTTTTTGCCACGCGCCACCGGCAACGCCACATCTTCGAAGCTGGTTTTCAGATCCGGGTTCGGCACCATCCCGCCTTTGCCGTTCTGCATGCCCACGCGCGCGGCGTTCAGCGCCATCTGCGTGCAGTCGAAATCGTGCCGCTCGAGCGCCGTCTTCAGCACCACCGGATCCGTATGACTGGTGATGCCGATGAAGCGCGTCACCTTCTGGTCGCGCAACTTCAGCAGAACGTTCAGCACGCCGTCGGGAGCTTCCACGGCGGCCAAGTCGCGTTCATCGGTCAGGCTATGCACGTGGATGAGATCCAGGTGGTCGGTTTGCAAGCGCTTCAAGCTGCCTTCTAGAATGCGCTGCGCTTCGTCGCCCTTGCGCGCTTCGATCTTGGTGGCCAGGAAAATGCCTTGGCGGCGGGTCTTCATGACCTTGCCCACGCGCTCCTCGCTTCGCCCGTTGCCGTAGCTGTAGGCCGTATCCAGGTAGGTGATGCCCAGGTCGAAGGCGCGGTTGAGGGCCTCCAGGGCCTTGTCCTCATCCTGATACATCAGGAATCGGCTGCCGCCGCCCATGGCGAGGATTGAGACGCGCGCGCCGGTGCGTCCGAGGATGCGGGTGGGCAGCGCATCCGTGGCGGCGAGCGCGGTTGCGCCGGTTATGGCCGCCGTACCCAGAAAGTCGCGCCGTGAAATCTTCATGAGGCCAGTTTAGCTCAGTGCGGCCGGGGGTGGCGGGGTCGGTCGGCGCCGTCTGCCGAACAGCCCAAGAGCCAACAGGCCCGAACCTAGCAGCGCCAACGACACCGGTTCCGGGGTCGCGGCCGAAGCGACCGAACCAACCGGCATGAATGCCTGCTGCCCTGGTTCGCAAGTTGTGTCCAACAGAAACGATCCGGAGTAATTGGCCGTCTGATAGGTTTTTTCCATCGCCGCCGTATCCGCCAGCATTCCGCTATCGGGCGTGTAGGTTCCGCCGGTGTAATTCCATATCGCCTCTTGTGTATCGCCATCCGCCTTGGTGTTCCCCGATGGCGTAGTGCCGAAATCCAGCCCCAGCGTGGCTTGCTGTTGAAGCTGCGCAAGACTCAATCCCAAAGTATCGCCAGTGAAGTCGGCACTCAGAAGACTGACGACCTTAACGTCATAGGTTGCCGGCACCTTGATTTGATCGAAGGCGTCGTCGCAGAACATCCAGAACGATTGCGACGGGTCGTTATCCAGATATCCCTGGGTCAAACCGACGAAGGCGGCGCCATTATTCTCTCCGGACGCGTACGGCTCAACAGTAAGTGTCACGGTCTGTCCGACCAGGGACGCAAAGTTAATAGGCGATGCCTGGCAGAAAGTTACGCTGGCCAAGAGCACGAATAAGCACGAAATGGGCTTCATCTTTTCCTTTATTTGTCTAAGTATGTATTAGTGTTCAGATAGAAGCGTATCAGTAGCCATAAAGCTGGACAAGTAGCCCTAGTCCCATTACTTTCTGCCATTATGGACCCTACTGCGCCGTTCCCGACGGTTGCGGTTTGGTACCGGTCACGTCCGGCTCCGGAAGAACCGGCACTCAGATCTCACCGGGCAGGCATGGCATGCCGATCCGTTCCAAAGGCACAACCGCTGGCCGTGCTGCCGCAGCAGCAAGTGCACCTTCGTCAGCAGCTTGCAGTCCGCCGGCAACTCCTCGCCAAGACCCAAGCGCGCCGGGTTCCCCGACCATCGGAAGCCGCACTCAGCAGCTTCTTCGCCTTTTGCGAGGCAGTTTCAGCACGCTGGCCAGGTCGCCGCCGAACTGGTCCACCGCTTTCGGCGCGGCGAGAATCTTCTCCGGGGTCTAACGGCCCGGCGAATGGCGGCGGCGCGGGTCTGCCGTAATGCCGCTCGATCCTGTCGAGGAGCCGGCCCAGCCGTAAGTTTGGCCATTCGATCGCCGCCATGATGCGATAATACTACGATGTCTAAAACCCGCATCGCGCTCATAGGCGATTACAGTTCCGCTGTGACAGCGCACGTCGCAATTCCGCCGGCGCTGGAACTGGCCGCCAAAGCTCTGGACGTAGAGATCGATCCGGTGTGGATACACACATCGCGACTGACAAGCAAGGAAGAGCTGCGCGCGTTGTCCGGCTATCAAGGGATCTGGTGCGTGCCCGCGTCGCCTTATGCGAATACCGAAGGCGCAATTGCCGCTATCTCATTTGCTCGCACCGAAGGGATTCCGTTCTTGGGGACATGCGGCGGGTTCCAGCACGCCGTGATCGAATATTTCAGGAACGTGATCGGCACGGCGGACGCCGCGCATGCGGAATTGAATCCCGAAGCGGAACACCCTCTTATTTCCAAGCTGTCGTGCTCTCTGGTGGAGGTTAGCGGGACGATTCGGCTGACTCCAGGCTCATTGGCGCAAAGACTCTATGGAACGGATCGCGTCGAGGAAGGCTATCGTTGCAGCTACGGATTAAACCCGGATTTCGCGCAGTCCGTTCGCGATCGGGACGACCTTCGCATCGAAGGCACGGATGAAGCGGGCGACATCCGGATCGTACGTTTGCCCCGCCATCCGTTCTTCCTGGCCACCCTCTTCCAGCCGGAGCGCTCCTCAATAAAAGGGCGGGTTCATCCGCTCATACGTGAATTTGTGTCCGCCAGCGCCGGCCGCCGCTAACCGAAAGCTCGGGCTAGCGCCGCTGGTAATCCACAATCTCCCCCGCGCCGGACTGCAATACGGCCGCCGCCGCATAACTCCCGTCCAGCACCCGCGACAACTGATCGCGTTCGGCCTGCGTGCTGTACGGGCTCATCACTGCCAGCACCCGCGCTGTTCCCGGAGGCTCCGCGCAAATCCTGCCCTCCAGTTCGGGCCGCAGGAACAAATAGTAGATCTCGTGATTGCGGGGCGCGACCGCCACGCACGCATCGGCCGGCAGATGCGCCGCCAGCACCATGGCCTGCGCCCCGAAGTCGTCTTTCGGAACCGTTGCCACGCGGTAGTCGCTCACCGCCGCCGCCGTGAAGAAAGCCAGCAGCACGGCATAGCCCGCCCACCTCATCCGCCCCAGCCGAAGCCGCTCGATGCCGCCCGCCGCGCACAGGGCCAAGGGCGGCGCCGCAAAGAGAAGCTGCCGCGCCGCAAAGAAATAGTTCACCAATGCGTCGACTAGGATCGGCCCCGCCAGCGCGGCCAGCGCCACACACGCCAGCAGCCGCCGGTTCCGCAGCTTGGCCAGGCCCACGGCCGCCGCTAGAAGCAACGCGGTGCTGCAGATATATCCGCCCCCGCTCAACTCGTGCAGCAGCCCCAACGGAGTGATCTGCCGCCACGAGAAGAAATACAACGACATCGCGCCCGAAGCCTCCTGCGCCTCGCGTTGCAGCCAGTACCACGGAACAAACGCAAGCACCCCAGCCGCCGCCGCGCCAGGCGCCAGCCGCTTAGTTCGCGAACTTGCATCCCGCTCGCCGATGGTCCAGAACAGCGCGCCGAATACCGGCAGTATCGTCAATGGCTGGAAGTACAGCCCCAATGCCACGGACGCCCCATACCAAGCCGCGGATCCTACGGTGCCACGCTCGCGCGCGCGCAGCAACAGCAGCAACGAAGCCAATGCGCACAACAGGCCTTGCGAATAGCCGCGGGCTTCCAGCGCATAGCGGAACTGCAGCGGCAGGGCCAGAAACAGCGCCGTCGCCCAAACCCGGGACCGGATTCCGAACCTCCCGCAAAGCGCCGCGAAAACCGGAGCCCCCGCGATACTGCACAGGGCCGCCGGAATGCGCACCACATACGGCGACATGCCGAACACGTCGACGACAGCCCTCTGCGCCAGGTAGGGGAGGGGAGACGCGCCCGGATTCAACTGCACCCACCGCAGCAGATCCGCCACGCTGGCGCGCCCAACCACGAGTTGCTGCAGCTCATCGAGCCACAACGGTGTCATCCCCAGCACTGCGAATACAAGCGCCGCGTATGCCGCGATCACAATCAGCACCGCGTTCGGCCGCGCCTCGGACATGCGGGCTACCTCTGGTTGGCCTTCAGGATCTTCTTGCGCAACCGGATGGACACCGGAGTCACCTCTACGAATTCATCGTCGCGGATGAATTCAATGGACTGCTCCAGGTTCAGGATGCGCGGCGGCACCAGCCGGATGGCTTCATCCGCCGTTGACGCGCGCATATTCGTCAGCTTCTTCTCCTTGACGATGTTCACGTCCAGATCGGCCGTGCGCGCATTCTCGCCCACGATCATACCTTCGTAAACCTCGGTTCCCGGACTGACGAAAATCTCACCACGCTCCTGTAGATTGAAGATGGCGTTGCCAGTAGACTTGCCGGGACGGTCCGCCACCAGCGAGCCGGTAGGGCGCGTGGGAATTTCGCCCTGCCAGTCGATGTAGCCGTGGAACAGCGAGTTCATGATGGCCGTGCCGCGCGTATCGGTCAGGATCTCGCTGCGCAGTCCGATCAGTCCGCGCGAGGGGATGTGAAACTCCAGCCGCACGCGCCCCGAGCCGTGGTTCACCATCTTGTTCATCTTGCCCTTGCGGCTGCCAAGCTTCTCGATCACCACCCCGATGAAAGCCTCCGGGCAGTCGATCACCAGCAGTTCCACCGGCTCCTGCATCTTGCCATTGATAGTGCGCGTCAGGATCTCCGGTTTGCCCACCATCAACTCATAGCCTTCGCGCCGCATCATCTCGATCAGGATGGCCAACTGCAACTCGCCGCGCCCCATCACCTTGAACGTATCGTGGCCCAGTTCCGCAACCCGGATGGAGACGTTGGTCAGCAGTTCCTTATCCAGCCGTTCGCGCAGATTACGCGAGGTTACGTAGTTGCCCTCCCTGCCGGCGAACGGCGATGTGTTGATAGTGAACGTCATGGCGATGGTGGGTTCGTCGATCTGCACCACGGGCAGGGGCCGGGGCGTCTCGGCGCTGGTTACGGTTTCGCCGATGGTGATGCCTTCCACGCCGGCGATGGCCAGCAGGTCGCCGGGCCGGCCGATGGTTTCATCCACCCGCTTCAAGCCTTCGAACGAATAGAGCTTGGTGATGCGGGTATTATGTTGCGACCCGTCCAGCTTGCAGATGGACACCGTATCGCCGAAATTCAGCGTGCCTTGGAAGACCCGCCCGATGGCCAGCCGGCCCAGGTAGTCGCTGTAATCCAAGTTCGCCACCAGCATCTGCAGCACCTCGCCGGGATCGCCCGCCGGCTCGGGAATATGTTTCAATATGGCGTCGAACAGCGGCTTCAGGTTGCTCGAATCGTCTTCCATGGAAGTCTTCGCCACGCCGGTCTTGGCCACCGTGTAGAGCACCGGAAAATCGAGTTGGTCCTCGGTGGCGTCCAGGTCTATGAAGAGATCGTAGATCTCATCCAACACCTCCGGCACGCGCGCATCCGGACGGTCGATTTTGTTGATCACCACGATAGGCGGCAGCTTGGCTTCGAGCGCCTTCATCAGCACGTAGCGGGTCTGCGGCAGGGGCCCTTCGCTGGCGTCCACCAGCAGCATGACGCCGTCCACCATCTTCAGCGCGCGCTCCACCTCGCCGCCGAAATCGCTATGGCCGGGGGTGTCCACGATGTTGATCTTCACGCCTTGATAGCGGATGCCCGTGATTTTGGCGAGGATGGTGATGCCGCGCTCGCGTTCCAGTTCGTTGGAGTCCATGACGCGCTCGACATGGACTTCGTTCTCGCGGAAGATGCCGCTCTGGTTCAGCATGGCGTCGACCAGGGTAGTCTTGCCATGATCCACGTGGGCGATGATGGCGATGTTGCGGATTGCGGGAGTGGCGTTTTCCATTGGGTTGCGTTTCGACCAGCCGTGGGCGAGGGGTAATCTTATATGTTAGCGGAAGCGGCACCCGGCGTGGGGCAGGCGTCTACGCCTACAGCGAAATCCGGACTGTTGGGCGGAGTTGTGCGGTTTTGTGCACCGCGGATGAACGCGCCAGACGCGCATTTTTTGGACGAGCAAAGCCAATAAGTTGTTCGTTTGCTTTGTTTTCTTAAAATGGCAAAGCCAAATCTCCAATGCGGGGGAGACATGGGTGAAATGGACTTTGGGGTGAGGCATTTGACGAGAGTCTGGGTTGACAAGCCAGTAGTGTGCAGGGTCGCGCCCTTCGATGGTTAGTGGCTGCGCTCGAGAAAGATCTCTCGGGAAATTGAGAGGCCCAGCGTCGGCCCTGGCGGTTCACGCGGCCCAGTTTGTTCGACATTGCGGGTCCGCTCCCCGTGGTCCGTGGCTCGGTGTTGATGAAGGCGGAGAAAATGGCGCCGATTGGGGGTTATGAGAATCCGGTGCTGTGCCGCCGCGAAGACCAGAACTTCGTTGTCCGGCACGGCCGAAATTCGCCTTCCGGCCTCTAACGATTCTACGCGGTCTCGTTGTCGTGAACGCGACCTTCAATTTCCGCGGAATGCGACGCGCGTAGGCCCAAGCATTGACCAGATCCTCGGCACGCAGATGGGCCGAGACGGCGGGCCTGCTCGAGGGCGTTGGAATCGATGGCGCGTTCGACGTGTATTTCGTTCTCGCGGAAGATGCCGCTATGATTAGCGTGGCGTCGACCAGTTAGCCTTGATCTAGACTCGCTTCAGCAGTGGCTAAGGCTTGAGCGCGAACACGGCGCCCCCAGAACTGCCATTAGCAAAGATCGTGCCGTATAGAGTTCCGTCAGGGCCTAAGGTGAGCCCGGTCACGACAAGAACCTCGGGCGGGAAGCTGTACAGTATAGTCTCGGCCCAGCTTCCCCCTGCGGAAGCAGGCGGCGTAAGCTCGAACACCGTGCCATAGCCTGTCGCCCCACCATATTCGGTCGTACCATACAGCTCGCCATTCGGCCCCTCTGTAAGAGACCCGGAGGGGGTATTACCGTCACCCTCGGCTACGCCGAACGAATGCAGGATCGTTTCGGTCATCGGCCCTCCAGGCACTGCCGCCGGCGTGAGCGAAAACACCTGGCCGCCTCCCACGCCGCCACCCTCGTAGCCCTCGCCGCCGGCGAGAGTAGTTCCGTATAGCACCCCGCCAGTTCCCATAATCAGACCGCCACACGGCTGATTCCCATCGCCGTCCGCGGGGTTGAACGCATGGACGATCCCGTACGTCCAAGGCCCGCCGGCTGCCGCTGGCGGCGTCAATGAGAAAACCGTGCCGCAGCCACCCCAGTAGCGGCAGAACCCGCCAACGTAACCGCCATCGGTGGTCACACCGAATAGCCTGCCGGCGGCGTCGACCGCGAGGCTCCCCCCAAAAATGCTGCCCTGGGATTCGCCCCCAAACGTGTACAGTATCGTTTCGGTCCAGGCGTCGCCAGCCGCGTGGGGCGGCGTTAGCCTGAACACGGTGGGAGGGTACCCAGCTCCGCCGCTATCCGCTGTGCCGTACAAAGATTGGCCGTAGCCGAAAGGTGAGCCGAACACCAGAGTGCCGCCTGCCTCGCCCCCGACCTGCATAGTGAAATCCTATGCCGTAGAGCGATCCGTTCGGCCCCATCACCAGCCCCACCCCATCCGGCGGCGACCCACACTTGAAGGAGTTGTAGATTGTTACCCCGGTCCAGGCTCCTCCGGAAGACGCCGGCGGCAACAGTTCGTATACGTTATAGGTATCCTCGGGGCCTCCGCAAGTAAGCCCGAAGAGCTCGCCCTGGGGGCCGAGGACTACGCCGCCAAGCGCGGGTTCATGTGGCGGAAAGGTATACAATGTGGTGAAAGTCTGGGCGGAGAGCGCCAGCGACAGGATGAACGCTCCACCGAGAATCCGAATGTTCTGAAGCATCCGCATGCTATGAATAATACAGCGGCACGCCAGTAAGTGCAAACGAATTGGTTTTTTGCTACAGACGTACGGCGCGGCCTCAGGCAATCGAGGTCTTCGGTTGCAGGCCGCCGACCCGCCCGCGTGCTCCTAAGGTGTTATCGCAAACACCATTCCCACATCGTTTGTGCCGCCCGGCGCTGTTCCATACACCGTTCCGTCAGGGGCCACAGCGAGCCTCTGGCCGTATTCAAATCCGGGGCCGACGTTGTAATAGTAAAGTGTAGTCTGGGTCCAGCCCGCCCCCGGGGAAGCAGGCGGCGCAAGCTCAAACACCGTTCCGCCATAGTCCGGCCCGCCATATTCTGTCGTGCCATACAGCACCCCATTCGCCGCCAGCGCCAAGCTGTTGGGGCTGAAGCCATTGCCGGTGGTCCCGGTGAATGCGTACAGAATCGTCTCGGTCATCGGGGCTCCAGGCGTTACCGGCGGGAGCAAAGCAAACACAGTGCCGGCAGCGCCCGCGCCGCCTCCGAAGGTAGTCCCGAACAGCACGCCGCCCGGCCCCCGGACCAGCCCCGCTTGCGGGTAATTCCCATCAACGCCGTTAAATGTGTGGATGGTCTGTTCCGTCCATGGCGCGCCGAGCGCCGCTGGCGGCGTTAGTGAGTACACCACCCCGCAGCATTCCCCGCTGTAACCGCCCGTACTGGCCACGCCGATTAGCTTGCCGGCGGTACCCACGACGAGGCTGCCTACTGGAAAGCTACCGCTGGACGATCCGCCGAGAAATGTGTACAGGGTCGTTTGGGTCCAAGCGCCGCCGGCCACCGCGGGCGGCGCCAATTCGTACACGATGCCACTTCCCCCGCCGTCGGCGGTGATGCCGAACAAAGACTGGCTGTAGCCTGGAGGCGGCCCAAAAACGAGAGGGCTGTATGGCTCGCCATCGGTCTCCGTGAACTTGCAGATGACGGCGTAGGTCCAATCGGCGCTCGTCCCCGTGGGCGGGTCTAACCTGAAAGCCGCCCCGGACGCACCCGGGTATCCTGCGACGCCGTAGAGTGTTCCGCTCGGCCCCATCGTCAACCCCCAGTTCGGGTAGGCTCCGTCCTCGCCATTGAAGCTGTGGAGCACCACCTCCTTCCAGGCGCCGCCCGAGGACGACGGTGGCACGAGCTCGTACACCGTGCCATAATTCCAGCGGCCACCCTTGCCAGTGACGCCGTAGAGTTCGCCCCGGGGGCCGACGATTACTCCGCCAACCGACGGATCGTAGGCTCCGTAGTCTAGCGAGGAGAAATCATACAAAGTGGTGAAAGTTTGGGCTGAGAGCGCCAGCGAAAAGATGAAGGTTCCTCCCAGAA
>DATNMW010000326.1:0-8597 GCA_035602155.1 Bryobacteraceae bacterium
CGCGCACATATCTCGTGGCCGGCACACAGGAGCCGTTCTTCCTCGGGAACGCAAGAACGTGGGCAGACGCGCTGCGCGATGCAGGTGCGGACGTCGTGATGAATGAGCGAGCTGGATCGCACGGTGGCGCATTCTGGCGAGAAGAGTTCCCGCTGATGGCGGCGTGGGCATTCGGACGATCACGCATCTCGGTGTCTCATCGGCGGTCTGACACAATAACTCGTCTCGTGTGATCATCGCCGGGCTATCGAAGACTGGCACTACTGGGTGACATAGGGATACTGCTTCTGATCTGTGCATGCCTGCCGAAAGCTCACAGATCTGGGCCTCAATCGCGCTTACCGCTATCGGCGAGTCGAGGACCTGCAGCCCGTGAGGTTTCGCGTATCGCTTGAGAAGATCGCTACGCTCGAGTGCCGGTGGATTCGCGAAGTTCGTTCTGCATAGCTACAACAAGACCACGACGAGTTCCCATTGTAAAGGAATTTTCTGTCAATTATTACGGTGATTGGGCCGCGGACCGAAGAGCGCCCGATTCAGCGGACCGGCCTGGCACGGGCTCCATGATCCGTCGGCAATTTAATCCAAAGCCAGAACGAATCACGGCGCGGTTTTCGCCGTCGGCAGCCAATATCCGCCAACGGGCGTTGTTATCGTCTGGTTGCTGAAGCCGGCGATCATCGGACGCGCCGCCGCGATGGCTTTCTTGACTTCCGGTAAAGACAGGGAAGCGTCGTGACTGTCCTTGCTGTCCCAAACTTCCGTGATCCAGATCCCATTTTCGTCGGCGGAATCCTGGGCGACCACATAGCTCAGACACCCAGGCATTTCCTTTACCCCTTGCAGCAACAGAGAGAGCACTTCCGCTCGCTTGCCGGCTGCTGTCGTCATCTTTCCGATCATTCCGTACATCTCCTTCTCCTCCTTTGGCGCAGCCCAGGTGGCCTTGACCAACGTGGCCACAAGGCCACCTAAGATCTCTCTCCGTCTGAACTCCAAACTTTGATTTTAGATCCGCCAGATCCGCCGCCAACAAAACGTTAAACAAGCGTGACGGATTCGGTCGCTGGGCGCGACTGCCAACCCATGCCGGTCCTGAGTTATTGGCTTCGGCGGGGGCGGATCTCGAAGTTCACGCCTTCCTGCGCCTGAAGACGAGCGAGGATGCGAAACAGGTTTCTTGCCGAAGGATTGCCATTTGGTCCGAACATCCGCATGAGGCTGGTGGCTGGGATGGATATCGCATCTTCGAGCCGCCGAAAGCCAACCGTGGCATTGATATAGTTGCGCAGGATCGCACGGCCCGTCTTCTCGTCGCCGGAGAGCATCAAATCGATCGCTTCACGAAGCAGCGCCTTTCGGAACCGCGGTTCCCGCTGGGCGCGTTCGCGGATCGTTCCACGAAAGTTTTTGATGAGGGCATGTTTTTCTCCCGCCGCCGTCCCGCTCCAAAAAGATGCGGTATCCAGCCCAAGATCGGCCCTGTATCCGAGAACGCCGCCGCCACCCCTTTAACGTTGGAGAGGTTGCACCCGCAATTCGCTCCAGCGCCCTTGCCATTCTTGTGACGGCCTGCACGTTGAGTGCGCGCAGCCACTTCGTAAATGGCTTCGTCCGTCGGCATCTACGGCTGTTGACGTTCAGGCCGTCGGCGCACGAGGGACGCGTATTGTACAGCGCTAGCGGAACTGGTCACCCAGCGCAGACCACCGACCTACTTTTCAGAACCCCACTTAATCGTGAACTCCCCTTTTTCCTCCACGACGCTATAATCGGCGGGCGGCAAAAATAGGCTCGGGTCCGGATCGCTGCGATTGATGTTGGTGAGCTTCCGCGTGGTTTCTCCAAAACGTGGATCATTGTCCGTAGAGAGAACAATGACCTTCAACTCCGGCGACCTCCAAGTCTCATGTACCACGGTGAACGGACGGTCGTTGCCTTCGGAACCGGTTGGATAGACCTTAGTCAAGCGCGTTCCCTTCACCAGCAGGCCCTCCATAGTCTGGTCTTCGAGCTTCTCACGAGTGTTCTTAGGTGCATCTTCACCGGCTTCCTGAGCGGGTGCGGCGCTCCCAACGCCGGCGGCCGCGGAAGATCCCGCGCCGGACATCGTGACAACCATCTCAGGTGCGGTTTTTACCGCGGCGTGCTCGCCCTCGCGAGCGGCCATCGCCTGTTTGTGCGCGACCTTGTTCACGCTGTCCAACGTGTATTTCACGTGCTCCACCGGATCGATAATCTCGATAATCACCGGCGCTTCGGCCTTCTGCCTCCGGGCGACGGCGCCCAGCAGCGGCCGCTCAGTCCGGGTACGGCCGGCCGAATCGCGATAGAGCTTACGGGTCGAGTTCTCGCGGGTGATGCGGGTGCCGTCCGCCAGCGTCTGCACGGTGGTGCCGATCTCTTCGGCCGAATATGGAGCTCCGGCGACCGCTTGGCTACGTTGTGCCGGCGGCGCGGCGCCGAAGTGGGCGGATCCCGAGAATACGCCCGCATTGATGCTGGTTTGCACGGAATCCTGCGCGAAAGCGGCCATTGCAAGGAACAGAATCGACCCAAGTAGGGCGTGTCGGATTTGCATGTTAGCCTCCCTTTACTGCTATTGCCGATTGTATACCTAGAGGACGCTATTGCGGTTCGGCAGGCGATTACAAACAGGATGCCGTGAACCCGACCCGCTTGCGCAGGAAGTGAGTCCGCTCGTCGGGTGGTTTCTCGAGCAGCCGCCGGATCCGGTCGCGCAATACGCGGTCGCTCTCGCGCCGCAAAGCTTCACGCTTCGCCACTCCCTGCTTTCTTTTTTTCATCCAGCGCCTTCTCCAGAATCTCCAGCACCGCGCGATCCCGCGGCCGTCCCGCCGCCGTCTTACTCTTGATGATATCCGCCAGATCCGCCACCAACAATACATGGCCGCCAAAATCGATCCGCGAGGCGCGGCTGCGCAGGGCTGCCAACGACCGTACGCCATCGATCCGGCTCATGAAATCGACGTGCAGCGAATCCTCGTCCCGCTCGATGCGAAACAGATCGGACACAGGATAGTAAGGTTTCAGAAGCATGGCGCCCAGGCTCTTGGCCACCCCCTTCAGTTTCCGCAGATTGCCGGGAGTCTTGCGGAATAGGAAATCGAAATCGAGCGTCGTGACCGGCGCGCCGTGCAACGCGGCGGCCGCATTGCCTATCATGACGGCTTCCAGGCCCTCTTCATCGAGTACCCGGGCCAGTGTAAACAGTATGGGGCGCGCGTCCATGCAGTAACTCATTGTACGATTCCGGCTGTACGGAACAAGAGTGGCTGCGTCATCGCGCATGCGCTTGCGCTTGCAACGCAGCTCCGCCTCAGTCGTGGTTGCGGATCCGTAGACCGCGTGCTGGGCAAGCCGCGAAGCAACGATTTGCGGAATGCAAAACGACGCTGCCGCCGGTTTGCGCCGTGGAGCAGGGTCACCGCGGCGGTTGAATATCGGCGACATCGGAAACCTTACTGTTAACCAGCGTGACCTTCATATCCGAATAGTAGTAGATCTCCTTGGCGCCAAGCTTGACCACTTTCAGGGGTTGACCGAACGTCGCAACAACCTCGTCCTTCGTCTGTCCCAGGGAGATCGTCTTGGGAGGCGGCGCGTCGGCCGGTGGCGGCGGCGGAGGGGCGATAGGCGCTGGTGGCGCTTCCGCCGGGACGGCGGGCGCGGGCGGCGGTTGCGGCGGAGGGGCAGCCGCGTTATCGGGCGGCTGCACCGTCAGCACCTCGGCGACGGTACTCAACAACTCATCGGCCGGCGGCGCCGATCCTTTGGGAAACGGGAACTTCAATTCCCCCCAATAGCGCACGTCGCCGTAGGGATCGCTGTATAGTCTGAAGACCGCCCCGTCCTTCACGATGCCAATCCCGATAACCCAGAACTTCTCGCCCGCTACGAAGATCCGTTGCTGGATTGCGGTCTGATTGGGATTGCTCATCGTGTTCGTGAGATCCCGCAGGAAGCCGGCCCCGCCCAGGCCGTTCGTGATCTTGCCTTTCTTGTAAGCGCTTTGCGGCGGTGCAGGATTGTTCAGGCTGTACATCACCAGCCGGTCCTTCTGTAAGACTAGAATACTGCCTGCGGTAACGATGTCGCCTCGATCTGCCGTCGTCTGCGTTAGCGTAAATTGCGACTTAAGTTTCGCCAGGATGGTGTTGGGGTCCTGCCCGTGCGCCAATGGGACAATGCCGGCTAACACGCCCACGGCAACCGCCGAACTGAGCGCCCTTAGCATGGAGAACCTCCGTATTCCGCCGGGACTTCAATCATAGTATCCCGCTTTACAGACATATACACCGTTTCAGATGAGAATGCAAGAGATTTGCTCCAAGCACCGCGCTGGTTTCCGAATGTGAGCCGTCGATCTTGCACATCGCCATCGAGCACATAAGGCATTGCGGATATCTTGGGCGATCAGACTTCGCGCGACCATGCAGTAACTAATTCTACGCCCCCGGAGGGTCTGGCACGAAAATTGTAGTACGCTATCGCGCATGCGCCCGCACCGCACCACCGCGTTGATCCCGTTGTTACTGCTCGCTGCGTGCGCGCGCCGTCCCGACCCGCTGCCCGGCTTTCCGCATGTCTTCGTATGGGCTTGGGAGCGCCCCGAAGACCTGCGCTGGCTGGACACCCGCTCCGTCGGTGTCGCCTTTCTCGCCCGCACAGTGTGTCCGCGGGTAGACGGCGTGGCTGTGCGCCCACGCATGCAGCCTCTGCTAATCCCGCCCAACACCGCACTCATGGCGGTGGTCCGGGTGGAGAGCGGCGGGCACGCAGCCGGCGCGGACATCCCGCGAACCGCCGGCGCGATTGCCGATGCCGCCGCTCTGCCGCATGTGCGCGCGTTACAGGTCGATTTCGACGCGGTAGCCTCCGAGCGTGCCTTCTATCGCGCGCTCCTCGAAGACTTGCGGCGCCGTGTGCCGGCCCGGATGCCGATATCCATCACCGCGCTGGCTTCCTGGTGCGAATCCGACGGTTGGATCTCCGGCCTCCCCGTGGCCGAGGCGGTCCCGATGTTGTTCCGCATGGGGCCGGACCATTATTCCGCGGGCGGCGATTTCCGCGTCGATTCGTGCCGCTCGAGCGTGGGAATCTCAACCGATGAACTGCCGTCCCGCATCCCCTCGGGGCGGCGCGTGTACGTATTCAATCCGCGCCCATGGTCTCGGGACCATGTGCAAGCGGTGCTGCGAAAGGTGAGCCAATGGCAAAGCGGATTCTGATTGTGTTCTTCCTATTCATGACGGCCGGAGTGTTGATCGGACCCGGAGATCTTGTGAGCTGCGGCCCGTTCCTGCCCGAGACTGTGTTCACCAGCAAGCTCGCACCGATCGACGAGACGCAATTCTTCCGTGGCCAGCTCGACATTCTGCAGCCACATTATCAGCACATCTATTTGATGGCGGCCTACCGTTATCTGTCGGGCATCGGCCTCGACAAGGCGGATCAACAGGCCCTGCTGGCGAAGCCCGGAACTCCCGAATTCTGGGGCGACAGAGGATCGCCGGGAATACAGGCCTGGCTCCAGGCGCGCGTCCAGGTGGGTGCGCCGCATCTCGATGAAATCCAACGCTTCAAGTACATGCCCAATCATTCCTATATCTTGAATTGCGGCGATGACGCGTTCCGCAACGCCACCGCGACTCTGATCGCGCGCGGGCGGTCGGGCGCATCGCACGACGACCTCCGAACCTGGGCATCCGCGCAGGACCAGGTGTTCGCGAACTGCTCCGGGCCGCTGCCATGGGAGCCTCAGCCGAAGCCGTTGGGACCATTCATTCCGGCAGCTCTGCCGGTCACCGCCGCGCCTTGGATGCTGGCGGACCGCGCTTACCAGATCGCGGCGGCGGAGTTCTACGCCGGCCAGTTCGACGCGGCTTCGGCCGATTTCCTGCGCATTGCCGCCGATCGCTCCTCGCCCTGGCATGGCATCGCGCCTTATCTTGCCGCGCGCGCGTTGATCCGCAAGGCCACTGTAGTCGATGCCGCCGCCACTCCGGCCGCCCAGGAGCAATTGCGCAAAGTGCTGGGCGATCCGGATGCGGCCGCATGGCACGAAAGTGCGCGGGGTCTGGCTCGTTATCTGCGCGCACGAACGGAGCCGGCGCGGGTGATCGACGAACTGACCCACACAGCCGCAACGGAGAAGAACGGCGTCGCTGCAGCGATGAACGATTACCGCATCATGCTCGACCAGTATGCTGCCCGCAGGCAGGATCCGCCGCGAGACGAAGATCTCGCCGATTGGATCGCCACCATGCAAAACGGACCAGCCGATCATGCGATTGCCAAATGGCGCGACACCCGTTCGTTGCCGTGGCTGGTAGCGGCGCTCACATACGCCAGTCAACCGGATCCGGAATTGATGGCGGCCGCCGCGCAGGTCGCGAACGGTTCGCCCGCGTTTCTCACCACCGAGTTTCATCGCATCCGGCTGGCTCCGGCGGATGAGGCGCGACCCCTGCTGGAGGCGATGCTCGGCCGCAAGATGCCGGTCTCCGCGCGCAACTTATTCCTGGCGGAACGCATGCGCGTCGCGAACGATTGGGATGACTTGTTGCGCTTTGCGCCGCGCACTGCCGTCGCTTCTGCCTACGGCGGCTTCTACTCGGGGGAAACGCCCGTCACGTCGCCGCCGGAGCGCGACTTCGACGATGACGCCGCGCGCATCCTGGATCGCCAGGCACCGCTAACTGAGCTGCGGCTGGCCGCGCGCAACCCCAATCTCCCGCCCAATCTCCGATTGCAAGTTGCGCGCGCCGTGTGGGTGCGGTCGATCTTGTTGAACGAAACCGGCTCGGCAAAAGAGATCGCACCAGAACTTGCATCGCTCGCCCCGCGGCTCAAGCCATACGTCGATGGTTACTTGGCTGCACCGGACGAGAAGACGCGCGCGTTCGCGGCGGCCTGGCTGATGCTGAACAATCCGGGAATGCATTATTCGGTTGACTCCGGCGCCGGCCGGCTCACACCGATTCCGAAGCTCGATCCTTTCCGCGATAACTGGTGGTGCGCCGTCGCCCCGGCACGGACGCCGACGAATGCGCCGCTCGAATTGCTCTACAAGGGCGATTCTCCCGACGCCCGATTTCTGTCGGCGGCCCAGCGTGCCGAGGTCCGCGAGGAGCAGAAGCGGCTGGCCGCAGCCCCCGCCGCCTCCACGTTATTCGCCCGCCAAGCGGTTGAATGGGTTGAAGCCCATCCGGCCGATTCCCGCGCACCCGAGTCTCTGCGCCTCGCAGTGCGCGCAGCCCACTATGCCTGTGGCGGCGACGGCGAAACGGACCATTGGGCGAAGCGCGCGTTCCGATTGCTCCACGGCCGCTATCCGGCGAGCGAGGCCGCCCGGCGGACGCCTTATTGGTATGGCGCGGGCGAACGCCCGTGGTGAACTATGCTATACCTATGCTCCGCTGGGCCAGCCTATTCTTTTTCCTCCCGCTCCTATTCGCGCAATCCGATGGCGTCCGCGCCGTCATGACGCAATCCGAGGAAGCCTGGAATCGCGGCGATTTGCCGGCGTTCGCCGCGTACTACGACGATTCGCCGGAGACCACTTTTATCGGCAAGGAAGTGGTTCGGGGAGGCGTGCAAGCGATTCTGGCCCGCTATCGCAAAGCCTACCCGACCCGCGAGGCCATGGGCACGCTCTCATTCTCGAACGTGGATGTGCGCATGCTCACCCCGGATCTGGCGCTGGTCACCGGCGAGTTCCATCTGGAACGTAGCGCCACTGGCGGCGGAAACGCCTCGGGACGCTACACGCTGATTTTGCGGAAGCGGCCCTCCGGTTGGAAAATCATCCACGACCACACCAGCGGCTAAAATGCGTATACTGGTTGCATGCTCAAATTGCTGCTCCCTGTCTCGTTGCTTATCTTCGCCGCGGCGCTGTTCGGTGCCGCCAGCGTTTATGAATTTACGTTGAATTCCATCGACGGCGCGCCCGCGCCTCTCGCCGCGTATAAAGGAAAGGTCCTGCTGGTCGTCAATGTGGCCAGCAAGTGCGGCTTCACGCCGCAGTATAAGGAACTCGAAGAGGTCTACGAGAAGTATAAGGACCAGGGCTTGGTAGTCGCCGGTTTTCCAGCCAACAATTTCGGCGCGCAGGAACCCGGCACGAATGAGGAAATCAAGACCTTCTGCACGCGTAAGTATAGCGTGACGTTCCCGATGTACGCCAAGATTTCAGTGAAGGGTTCCGATATCGCACCCCTATACGACTACTTGACCAAGTCCACCGGCGGCGACATCAAGTGGAACTTCACGAAGTTCCTGATCGGCAAAGACGGCGCAATAGTTGCCCGCTTTGAATCGAAGGTCAAACCCGACGATCCGGAGGTCACTGCCGCCATCGAAAAGGCTTTGGCGCAGTAGCTTAGCTATGTGGGCCACGGGGGCCGATTAACAATCGGCCCGCAGGTTTACAACCTGTCCTCATGGGCCTAAAGGCCCACAAAAGCGAGTGAAAACCCCCTTGACAGGTTTGCGAGCATGGAAGTAGGAGCCGAAGCTGGTCAAGGTCGCTGGGGCAGTGGATATGTTGAGACCGTCAACCTGTCTGATCC
>DATNMW010000327.1:0-8860 GCA_035602155.1 Bryobacteraceae bacterium
AAGAACGGCGGCAACCGCTGATGCTCGCGTTTGGCGGCGACGGCCAGGGCTGCCGGCAGACCGTAACCAACGCGTCCCGCAGCGGCATGGAGATTCGTGTGGACTGCGGAAACGGTTCCCCGCACGGAGGCGGAACGGTGCGGATCGAAGCGACGGATCCGGAGCATGCGAAGGTCTCTTCGAGTTGGACGGCAACGGATGGCGCCCGGACGACCAAGATGAGCTCGACCGCCACGCTCAGGTGGCTCGGCGCGGCCTGTGAATTGAGCCTTCCATCCCCGCCACACCCGGCCGCCCCTCATGCCGCTACGCCCCCGCCCGCGTCCAAAAATACGCCGCTGCCGGCCGCGGCAGCCACCCTCGCGGCGGACGCGGGTTACTACTACAAACTGGGACGGGAGCAGACTGCCAACAACGACCTTTGGGGGGCTTTGCGCTCGCTCAACCGGGCCGTCGAGCTGGATCCGGCGCGCGCCCCGTCGTACAACGCGAGAGGTTACGTGTACCTGCGCTTGCAGAGCTTCGCCAATGCCGCGGTGGAGTTCTCGGAGGCCATTCGTCTGCGCCCGGATTATGCAAACGCCTATCTGAATCGTGCCATCGCGCGCCAGCGCCTGGGCGATGGGAAAGGGGCTGCGGCGGACAACCGGAGGGCTGCGGAGTTGAACGGTCGCCGTTGAACAGGCGGTCCCGCCATCAGGTCCCGGGCGTGATTTCAAAGATCAACCCGTAGCCGAAGCCGCCGGCCGAGGCTAGTCCCCAAAGGTTCCCGTCTGTGTCCAGAACCAGGCCCGCCGCGGGGTTCCCACCGTTCGGCCCGCCGGGAAAGCTATGCAAGGTAGTCAGGTTGCCGGAGGTGTCGAGCTTGAATACCGTTCCATGGCCGGCGGTGCCTCCGAACATGGTGGTGCCATACAGATTGCCCGACGAATCGCGGACCAATGCGCCCACCGGACCGGTGCCATCCAGCCCGGTAAAGGTATGCAGCAGGGTCTGCTGGAGGGTGGTGACGTTCAGCTCGAAGACAACGCCATGTCCGTTGCCAAAGGTGCCGCTACCGCCTTCCGAGGCGGTGCCGTATAGGTTGCCCAGCCCGTCTCCGATCAGACTTGCCATAGGGCGCCCTCCATCGTCACCCCCGGTGAACGCATACAGCGGCGCGGCGGGGGTTAATTCGAACACTGTCCCGCCGGAGGAAGCTAAGCCGCCGTCGTAGGCGACGCCGTAGAGATGTCCGCCTTCGAGCGTAAGACCTGCGCGGGGAAACGTCCCGCCCGGCGGAAAGTCTCGAAGCGATGTATAAATACCTCCGGCCAACTTGAATACAGTGCCCGATCCATTGCCGCTGCCGCCCGCGTAAGTTGTGCCGAAAAGGCTGCCGCCGGCCAGGACCAACCTTCCGGAAGGCCCCGCGCCATCCCCCGGAGGACCTTGGAAGGAGTAGAGCAGGGTGAAGCCGCCCGCCACGGGAATCTCGAAGATCGTTCCGAAAAAGGAAGCTCCTCCGCCGTAAGTGACGCCGTACATGTTGCCATTCGAATCCCGCACCAGGCCGGCAATGGGGTCGGCGCCGTCGGCCGGCCCTCCCGCGAACGAGTACAGTACGGTCTCCACTTCGGTCGTCGTATCAAACTGAAAAACGGTTCCGGCATTGTACGCGCCGCCCCCGCTGGTGGTTCCGTACAGAACGCCTCCGTTCAGGAGCAGTTCCCCGAAAGGCACCGCGCCGTCGCTTCCGGTGAACTCGTACATGATGACGTAGGTTTGCGCCTGGGCCGGTCGCTTGACCACGAGTGGGCTGAGCACAAGCACCGCACAGCCCAGTTTGCCCAAAATCCGACTTCGCATCCGCTCTCCTTAGGTCGCCCCGATGCACTATGCCGGCCGCCCGCGTGGCCGCTTGCTTGCCAATGTGAATAGGGCGATTAAGAAGGGTAGTACGACGGGACGCGGATATTCTCCGCAATCCCAAGGCGATTATGTGCCAAAAGAAACGAAGCCAGGAGCCATTCCGCCACCGCGGTCGCGGCGAAAAAACGGCCGGGGAGGCCGGCTAAAGCCTTGGCTAAAGCCTTGGCTAAAGCCTTGCCCTATCGCGCTTTCTTTGAATCGCCGGAAGGCAGTGAGAATGCGTAGAACCGGTTGCTTGCGGTTCCGATCGGAGCTGCTTTGGGAAAGTTGTGGTACCCGCTACCCCAGTACAGCGTGCCGTTTACCACCGCCGGCGCCGCGTTCACCGACCCCGGCGCTTTATACGACCATAATGTCGCGCCCGTGGCCGCGTTCAAAGCATACATGTAGCCCGACATGGAGGCGACGTATACGACCCCATTCGCTACCGTGGTAGGCGCCA
Organism: Bryobacteraceae bacterium; assembly: GCA_035602155.1. GTDB lineage: Bacteria > Acidobacteriota > Terriglobia > Bryobacterales > Bryobacteraceae > Bog-159. The sequence goes on from DATNMW010000327.1 coordinate 2,354, forward strand.
GCGCCATAGCGTGCTCGGTGGGGTGAACCGTGCTCATACCGGGATCCTCCACCTGCCAGACAATCGCGCCCGTGGCAGCGTTCAGCGCGGCCCAGGAAGCTCCATCCCACGATGTTCCCGACGGATGCAGTGTATAGGTGGCCTCGCGAGAGTTGCTCAGCGCGACATAGATTTGTTCGTTGTCGGATGATGTGCCCCACTCCATTCCGCCGAGTCGCCCCCCCGGTCCAACCACGGTGTGCCACGCCGGCGCTCCGGCTTTTGTCGAGAGCGCCCAATACACACCGCTCTTTTGCCCGGCCCCGACCAACGGGGTGGCAGCGCCATTTATCGTCGCCGTGACAAGATTCGCACCGGCGCCGAAATCGTAATCCTCTCCCGCCGGATCGGGGCAAGTCGATCCATCCGAGGTGCAGGCGGTAATCCAAGCATCGTCGACCGAGCATCGGTGACCCCACTTTACGTTCCCCGTCGCCAGATCCAGCGCAACCACGGAATCTTCATAGTTGTTCGTCGCCTGGCACGCCAGGATCGCCGCGCTCACTCCTAGAGCGGCCTGCTCACACACTTGAACGGCCGGAGGAACCAGATAATTGTTGCCCGTCGTCACGTAGATCTGGCTGCGCGCGACATCGATCACCGGAGTGCTGGACCAAACCGGAGCGCCACTGTACCCGGTTGGCACGAAATATGTCTGCCACAGGATTTCTCCGTTCGTCAGCGACACCGCGGCCAGGCTTCCGCGGAACGTGGGATTGGTTGAATTTTCCTCCGTGGACGATACTCCCACGTATGCGATGCCATTGTAAATAATTGGGGAACCGGTTTCGAGAGAATTCAAGTCCGGATCGAGCATCGTGCTCCACACCAGGCTGCCGTCGCTGGCATTCAACCCTAAAAGATAAGAGCCGTCCGGACTTGGTTTCGCCAGAGAGGCGCTCGCGCCGATAACCACCATCGTGCCGTAGAGCGTCGGCGTGGTGCGCGACATTACCCCCGAGCTCAAACCATAATCCGTCATTTTGTGCGTCCAGACCGTGGCGCCGGTGGCTGCGTTCAGTTTGTACAAGTTTCCGGACCAATCCGGAAAGTAGACGTAACCTCCCGCCGAATCCACCGATGGCGTCGCCGAAACGTCGTTTTCGGTCGTGAACTGCCACTTTACGGTCAAGCCGCTCACGTTTTGGGTATTCAGGATGGTTTCCGTGGAAGCCCAGCGCCTGTTAGTCAGATCGAGCCCAGCGAAGGGCCAGCCGGCAACCGGCTGCGAAAAGGAGGGCGCGGCCAGCAACAAGATTCCGCTCACGGCAGCTACCGCTGCGCACCGAACGTTAAACATAGTGTGATGTAGCCTCGTTTGTTTTCCTGGAGTTTGAGTTTTCAGCTTAACACATCAAATCGCCGGTTGAGCCTGATTTTGCCCCTTTCAGCGGCAATAGCCGGTTTACCCGTACTAGGCCCGCTTGGAGTACCTCACAGACAAATTCGTACTACTTTTGCCTGGATGGCGCCACCAAGTTCCCGGAGGGTGGGTTCCGGCATCTGCGATTGGGCCATTTGGAAGAGGTCGCGCTCTTCGCACCGAATGTGCTCCCCCAGCAGGCCGCATAGCCGCTCCAACAACGCCGCGTCGGGGGCGGAGCGCAATTGTGCGATAAGATCTTCCGCCTCGCGGTGTTGCGCCACCAGGCGGCTAACCAAAGGAAGCTTACCGAGGGCATGTTCGATGGCCGGGAACAGGATCTGCTCTTCGATTTCGAAGTGGTTCGCCAGTTCCAACTCATAGCGATCAATGGCGTTTCGCGCGAGTTTAGCCACGTTCGCGGGAGAGTCGTCCTGACGGAGCGAGCGCCGCGTCAGCACGCACATTAACAGGGCGTTGTGGTGCTGGTGCGAGAGCGGGATTAGGTTGGGGTCGCGCAGCATCTTCGGGCCTCCGCCGGCTGGCGCGGGGGCCTGCCTGTTACTATAGCGGAAATGAACTGGAACGATGCCGCCGAAGACTTGCTGCTGCAAATACTGGCGCAAACACCCCGCCCAGTGCGAGAGGCCGAGGAGGCGCAACTTCGCGGCAGCGCCGAGCGCCTGGCCGAAGACGATGGCAAGAGCCGCGTGGGTGTGGAGACGGTGATCGCGGCCTGGGTCGCCAATACGCCGGAGGCCGTGCGTCCGGACCTCCCCCGGCAGATGGAGCGGTTCGGGCTGGACCCGGCGGAGTACGGGCATTTGTTCGAATAAAGCGTAGTGGGTCTTTGGAGGGCGGGCAATCCTGCCCGCAGCCGGCTTTCAGCCGGCTCTAGCGGCCTCAAAAGGCGGCTGCGGCCAAGATTGGCCGCCCTCCAAGGGTTTTCATCGCATTTGGTGGCCCGCAGGTTGCCAACCTGCCCCACTACTCGTCGCAAATCGGGGCGCCACCTTGGCGCGTGTGATTGTCGAACTCAAGTTTTTCCTGGCGGGTTGGATCGCCTGCTACCGTTACGCGGCTTGTAGACTTGAACTCCAGTGCTTGGACGAATGGATTCGGCGAAAACTGCCCTGCTATCGTCTCAAACAACGCAAGCGCGGCAAGTCACTGGTTGGCTTTCTCCAGCCGCTCGGTGATGGAATTGGGGCGGGTGCATCGGCTATTGGCGATCTGGCAGGCCCAGCCAGTGATGGTAAGAATGCTCGTTTTCCTCAAGAATCTCGGCATGCCCGCGTTACGTCCGCGCGGTCCAGCCGCCCAAAATCGTCCACTGGGTCGGTGAAGCTACAATGGCCGGCACTAGCAGCGAGACGGCGATTAGGACTCCGGTAGCGCTCATGCGCATGGGCGGAAGTATAGTGCTGTTCGTGCAAAATTCAACTATCACGGCGCGGTGGCGGGGATGGTGGTGGTGGAGGCGGGGGTGGGTTCGGAGGGGGAGTGCCGGCCTTGGCATCGGAGGCCAACTCTTACGAAGCCAATCCGGCTCAGCCATGCTGATCACTCAGGTGATAAAGCGCAAATACGCGATCCTGCCACTTAGAAAGTAACTTTTCATCGTTTGGCGCATTAGTTGTCGCAAGTTCTGAGGCTTCTTTGTCGCTGTCTGTGATCTTCTCTAACTGCTCCTCTGCATTGTCATCATAGACATGGTTCCAAAGTCGATTGTACTCCGCGCCGATCTGATGCCACAACCCATGAAGCTTTACCATCATCGCGATCTTGCCGTCCAAGTTAACAGCTAGTGCGTAGGCATTCATGACAGCGACGGCAATAGCGAGCACTACGGGAACCCATTCTGGGGATTTGCCCACCACAGTTGCGGCGGCGCCCGAAGAGAGGAAAAACGATAGTCCGGTAATCCATTGTTTCGTGCGCGCGTATCGAGACGCTAGATCACCGAAGTACAGGGAACGAGTTTCCGCCGCGAGCATGTCTTCCCAGACGCGCCTGATTTGGAAATCGTTGAGCATCGGAAATCTTCCTCCAGTTCCAACTATACCATTTCAGGCCAGCAGCTCCTTCAAGTCCCTCAGATGGTCCGTAATGCCGCTTCCATCGCCGAGATGACGCGGATGGTGGCGTGAATGCGGCAGAAGTTGTAGAACGCAAACCAGAGGCAATAGGCGCTCCACAGGTTGTCCCGCCTCTTTGAAAACGCATTTGTGAGGCGGGTCATGCGCCGCATCTGCATTCTGATAGTGAGGTTCTGGGGTTCGATATGCGACGTGCAAATCCGCTTCTTGTCGGGGTCGCCCATGACTGGGAACTTCTCCGAACTGACGACGTCGGCGGGGCTGTACCGGCGCTCGTCCTCCGGATTCGTGCCATAGACTTTGATGTGCTGTGCATAGTCGCAACGGCAGTTCAGCGTAGTAGCGATCGCCGAGACGTAGGGCTGGAAACCATCGGTGGTGATTTGGAAGCGCTGGCTTGCCGGAAGTCCCGTCGCGCAGGCCCTCGATGAAAATATCGGTGTAGCCTGATTCCGGCGTCCCAGTGCGTCCCAGAGCGAAGTTAAGAACCAGCTTGGAATGGCGTTCCATCGTGACCTTTCGGCAAGCGCGCGTGACACCGGAACAAGGCCGTCCTGTTAAGTTCAGTCAGCAGCGGAGGAGCGGCTGAACGTGAACCACAAAAGCACCCTGTCCATTCCCGAATCTATCGCACAACTGCAGCGTCAGTTGGATCAGTTCCGTAGCACCCAGTCCCGACGGACGAGGCCGCCAGCGTCACTCTGGCAGGCTGCGGTTGGACTGGCCCGGCAACACGGCGTGTACGCCGTCGCGCGCCCGGAGAGGCGGCGCGCCACCATCTTTGAGGAAATGCTGCGGGCAGTAGGCTCCAGCGAACGTTCGATCCCTTCTCACGGGGGAGCGGCGCCGCCACGGAACATGCCTAAACCAAGGATGCGCCACGAACATCACCGTGTTTCCTTCCCATCGGGGAGGCGGCGCCGCCCTGATCCTCTGCGATACCACTGCAGAAGTAATGGCTGCTGTTTCGATCCCTTCTCATCGGGGAGACGGTGCCGCCGAATTGCATATCGGTTTTTCGGCAATAATTTTGTAATGTTTCAATCCCCTCCTCATCGGGGAGACGGCACCGCCCGTTGCATTGCGCCGGTTTTACCGGCTTTGGCGTAACCGTTTCAATCCCCTTCTCAGCGGGAGACGGCGCCGCCGATAATGGGAATTGTCCGCTGTATATCGGATCATCCTATGGTTTCAATCCCCTTCTCATCGGGGAGACGGCGCCGCCGGATTGCGACATCGATGGCGTTCATTCCACTCATGACGCGTTTCAATCCCCTTCTCATCGGGGAGACGGCGCCGCCTCGTCGCCGCCAACAACGCGTTCGGGCAGGGATACAATGCCGTTTCAATCCCCTTCTCATCGGGGAGACGGCGCCGCCTATGGGCTGCATTCAGGGATCAGAATTCCGACATGGTGATTGTTTCAATCCCCTTCTCATAGGGGAGACGGCGCCGCCGGTGTTTGCCCAACAGGTCAATAGTGCAGGCTGGAAACATGCTCCGTTTCAATCCCCTTCTCATCGGGGGAGACGGCGCCGCCCGTTCCGCGAAGCTGCTATTACGGCGCTTAAAATTCGGGAAGGTTTCAATCCCCTTCTCATCGGGGAGACGGCGCCGCCCTCATCACCGGCGCTACCCCAGCCATCGCTGCGGGCTTGACCAGTTTCAATCCCCTTCTCATCGGGGAGACGGCGCCGCCCAATGGCTCAGTATGTACCGATTATGATTGACGACATGGGCACGGTTTCAATCCCCTTCTCATCGGGGAGACGGCGCCGCCGATTGGAACGGCTATGATCACGCATCTCGTGACCCCGCCATCCGTTTCAATCCCCTTCTCATCGGGGAGACGGCGCCGCCAAGTTATCCGCTGCAGTCTTCGCAGCCCTGACTATGCTCTTAGTGTTTCAATCCCCTTCTCATCGGGGAGACGGCGCCGCCCTTGGCCCCAAGCGTAAACCTGAGTCGATAAATTGAACGGGTTCGTTTCAATCCCCTTCTCATCGGGGAGACGGCGCCGCCATGGGATGGCGATTGGTGGTTCGCTGGCCGCCGCAAGTCCTAGGTTTCAATCCCCTTCTCATCGGGGAGACGGCGCCGCCTCTATCGAAAACAAGTCCTTACCATACTATCATCTTGAGTGGCAAAAATTCCGACCTTCCGCGCATAAGGACTTACGCGCTCTCGAAAAAATAGCCACTTTCGGCGGGTGGACACCTATGTCGTTCTTCGGCGGGCATTTACCTGTTGGCTCCCACGTATCCGTTTCCGGCGCAGCCCCCAAAGGCCTCCGCATACCCTTGAAATCAGGCCGGAATCAGGTCAGATAACATAAAATTCCCGATCCACCACCGTCTCGCCGGCTCCGCGCACTTTGGTCTTCCGGCCGCACGCTGCACACAACTCGAAGATGTGCAACCGGTCCATGTCCGGATGCACCAGCCGCTCCAGACGCTGCTCAATGCGCGCTGCATGCGCGTCCGCCAAGTTCGCCCCAAAGACGCTCTCCTGCACCCGCGTCCCGAAATCCCACAGGCAACTCGAAACCCCACTCCGCCGCGCGTCATCGGCTATACCGTAACAGACGACGCATTGCATGGGTCCTTCCCTTCCGTCTCATTATCCGGCATCCGCCAGCGATACGGAACGAACGGGGCGCCGCCGCCCAACGCGCCCGCCAGCTTCTCGACTTCAACCTTCAACAACTCGCGCCAACGCAGTCCGCCGGCGCCACCCTCCGGCGGACGCTCCAGCATCCATCTCTCGTATTCGGCGGTCCGAACCGCTCCGAAAAGACTAGCTACACGCGGCCACCCGGGTGCGTGGCTTTCGCCCGCGGCGAATGCGAAGTGCTCATGACGCCGCCACTCTACGCATGATCGTAGCCCACCTCATGAATCGATTGGCCGGTAACGGTCACACCTCCACGGAAAATATCCCGTGCCCCCTAACCCCTGATATCCCAATCACCTACAGCCAACGCCCCACCCCCGCCCCCCAGCCCCA
>DATNMW010000328.1:0-10934 GCA_035602155.1 Bryobacteraceae bacterium
CCGCCAGCAGGAAGGTCCACACCACGCTCAGCGCGGAGTGCGGCAAGCGGGGCGGCTTTCCCGGCCGGTACGCGCCGGTCGAGATGGAGAGGGACGTCAGAATCGCGGTGCTGATGGTGAATAGGATGGCCGCCCGAAACTGATGGCGCCAAAGCAGGGCGACCAAGCCGGCCTGAGCCGTGAACGCTCCCATCAGGACAGGCGCCGAATTCCACGATAGGAAGGCGGTTTCCGGAGGGGCCGTACGGAACATGAGCGCGGCCCTGGCGCCCACCGGTTCGATTCGAGGCGTGGGGGATTCGATGACGCCCCACTGCGAGATCAGTTGCCGGGTGGCGTTGGCCACCAGCAGGAGGCTCACGAGAAAAGCCGCGGCAAAGGGAGTGGATAAGAGTACGATGGCCGGCGCGAACCACATGGCCGGCGCCGAGGTACGTAAGGAGAAACGAGCCGCACGCGGCAGATCCGCCAGCGCGACCACGAAATAAACCCAGAACGTGACGATACCGCCGCCGATCCAGGCGAGGATGACATAGAACAGCGCTTCGGCGGCGATGCCGGACACGGATTGCAGGCCGAGTCGTGGAAGGATTGCACTCACCCAAACGAACCAGCCGGTGGCCAATACGCCAGCCACTTGGGCGGCGGCAATCAAACGGTCGCCGAGTTTGTTGGATGCGGACACCCTTATTCCATTTGACACCGTCAAAGCCGGTAAATGTTCGCGCCCGGGCTTACAATGAAGCCGTGACTTTCCCAAGATGCTGCGGGATTCTGCTGCACCCGACTTCGTTGCCGGGCCGGTTCGGGATCGGGGACCTAGGTCCGGAAGCCTACGGGTTCGTCGATTTTCTGGCGGCGGCCGGGCAGCGGATCTGGCAAGTGCTGCCGTTGGGTCCCACCGGCTATGGCGATTCGCCGTACCAATTATTTTCGGCGTTTGCCGGCAATCCGCTACTGATCAGCCTCGACGGACTGGCCGCCGACGGGCTGCTCTCCCGCGAGGAACTGGCGCGGGCGCCGGAATTTCCGGCGGATGAAGTGGATTATGGGCGGGTAATGCGGTTCAAGCTGCCCCTTTTGCGTGCCGCGTACGATCGTTTCAAGACAAGTTGGAAAGATCCCGCTGAGTTTGGGGATTTCCGCAGCCGATGCGATGCGTGGTTGGGCGACTACGCGCTGTTCATGGCGGTGAAGGCGGCGCATGGAGGCGAGGCGGTGTGGAGCCGGTGGGAGCTGGACATCGCGGCGCGCAGGCCCGCGGCGTTGGCCGCGTGGCGGGCACGGCTGGCGGAGGAAATCGAAGCGTTGGAATTCACACAATACATATTCGCCCGGCAGTGGCGGAGCCTGCACAACTACGCGCGCGAACGCGGCATCCGCATTATGGGGGATCTGCCCATTTACGTGGCGCACGACAGCGCCGATGTCTGGGCGAATCAGGAGTTGTTCCAGTTGGATGCGGCGGGCGATCCGGCAGTGATGTCGGGCGTGCCGCCGGATTATTTCAGCGCCACGGGGCAGTTGTGGGGAAATCCGATTTACCGTTGGGATCGCATGCAGCAGACTGGCTTCGGTTGGTGGATCGACCGGCTGCGCGCGGCGCTGGCGCAGTTGGATATGGTGCGATTGGATCATTTCCGCGGCCTGGAAGCTTACTGGGAAGTGCCGGCGGGCGAGACTACTGCGCGGAACGGGCGGTGGGTGAAGGGTCCGGGCGCGGCGCTGTTCGAAGCGCTGGAAGGCGCGCTGGGCGAACTGCCCATCGTGGCGGAAAATCTGGGCGTGATCACGCCGGAGGTGGAAGCCATCCGAACTCTGTTCGGTTTCCCGGGCATGGCCATATTGCAGTTCGCTTTTGGGAAAGACCCGCAAGCGCCCGATTTCAAACCGCACAACTATCCGCGCGACCGGGTAGCGTATACCGGCACGCACGACAACGATACGACGGCGGGGTGGTGGTCGAGCGCGGATGCCGGGGACAGCACGCGCACGGCGGAGGACATCCGCGAAGAGCGCGAGTTCACGCGGAAGTATCTGGCCACGGATGGGAGCGAGATCCACTGGGTGTTCATCCGGACGCTGATGGCGTCGGTGGCCGACACTGTGTTATTCCCACTACAGGATGTGCTGGGCTTGGGCAGCAAGGCGCGCATGAACACACCTGCCGTGCCCAGCGGCAACTGGCGCTGGCGCTATCGGGCGGAGAGCCTGACGCCGGAGATCGCGCAACGGCTGAAAGAGATGGTGTCCCTCTATGACAGATAGGCTGACCGGTAAGTTGGCCGCTAAACCGCGGCTGAATTTCTGGCAGATCTGGAACATGAGCTTCGGCTTCCTGGGTATCCAGTTCGGCTGGGCCCTACAGATGGCGAATATGAGCGCCATCTACGAATATCTGGGGGCGCGCGCCGATCAGATACCGATTCTGTGGCTGGCCGCGCCGCTGACGGGATTGATCGTGCAGCCGATCATCGGACACGCGAGCGACCGCACGTGGAACCGGCTGGGGCGCCGGCGTCCGTATTTCCTGACCGGCGCGCTGCTGAGCTCGGCGGCCCTTATCCTGATGCCGCGCGTTTCGACGCTGTGGATGGCGGCGGGGCTTTTGTGGATACTGGATGCGTCGATCAACATCAGCATGGAGCCGTTCCGCGCCTTCGTGGCGGACATGCTGCCGGAAGACCAGCGGACGCGGGGCTTCGCCATGCAGAGCCTGTTTATCGGGTTGGGGGCGGTGGTGGCTTCGGTGCTGCCGGGAATCTTGTTTTCGTGGTTGGGCAACGGGACCGGAAGCGGGCGGATTCCGCTGCCGGTGCGGCTGTCCTTTTATATGGGGGCGGCGGCGTTTTTCGGCGCGGTGATTTATACGATAGCGACCACGCGCGAGTATCCGCCGGCGGATTTGGAAGCCTTCCGCCGTTTGAAAGCGGAGAAACGCGGTCTGGCGGAGAACGCGCGCGAGATCCTGGAATCCATCGCCGCCATGCCGCAGACCATGAAACAACTGGCGTGGGTGCAAATCGCCACGTGGATGGGGCTGTTCTGCATGTGGCTATATTTCTCGGTGGCGGTGGCGCACAACGTTTTTGGGGCGTCGGACCCGCACAGCGCGCTCTACACCGAGGGCGTGGCGTGGGGGGGCTACTGCTTCGCGATGTACTCCGCGGTGTGTGCTGCGTGGTCGTTCGCGCTGCCGCCGTTGGCCCACGCGCTGGGACGCAAGGCGACGCATAGCCTGTGCCTGTTATGCGGCGGGGCCGGACTGATGTCGGTGGCGGCGATCCACAACAAGTGGCTCTTGCTGTTCTCGATGGTGGGCGTGGGGATTGCGTGGGCCAGCACCTTGGCGATGCCGTACGCCATTCTGGCGGGGTCGCTGCCGGCGGAGAAGACCGGCATCTACATGGGAATTTTCAACTTCTTCATTGTGACGCCGGAGATCGTGGCGTCGCTGGGTTTCGGCTGGGTGATGGCGCACTTGCTGGGGAATAACCGGCTGTTGGCGGTGGTGGCGGGGGGCGTGTTTTTTGTGGTGGCGGCGGCGTTGATGCAGCGGGTGCGGGATGTGGGGGTGGAGCGGGCGGCGGGGGTGGAGTGAAATGGAGCGGTCGGGAACACCAGCGGTACAGCGGCAGTTTAGTCCACAAAGTCGCTTTCGATCCCGGCGATGTCGCTGCCCAGCACGTCCGGCATGTCGAATTTCATGCCGGGGATTCCTGCGCGCACAAAAAGATCCAAGTGATTGAGCGCGCAGGCGCGCACCCGCAGCAGGATTTCGTTGGCTTGATTTGCGGCTCGGGAGCGTCTTCGTAAACCAGCGGAAAATGCCCAGCTTCGACATCGCTCTTTGAGCGTTTATTGCGCCCTGCGGTGGCGCCAACCAAGGCCTGGGCAATAGCTTTGTCTTAAGCTCGATCGAATAATAGATGCAGCCCCCGCCGGATGGCATCGACCTTGCCGATTGGCAGCCGCCCGACTCGCTCGGATAGTTCCGATTTGTCGACGGTCACGACCTGAGACACATTGACCACGCTCGCCTTCTTCAGGTTGCCTTCGCCTTGTTCCAACAACACATTTCCGGGATTCCCGGCGCGAGCCAGGTTGGATGTGATCAGGCACACTCCGGTCGTCATGATGCGGCTCTTGTTGAACAGATCGTTTTGCACCACGACGCAGGGATGACGTTCAGCGGGGGACGACCCGGCAACCACGCCGAAATCGATCCTGTAGACCTCGCCTGGGCGAATCAAGCCCGCCAGCTTTCGTGAATCGTCGACCGGAACCGCCGCTTCATGCCTGCAACGGTTTGCCGCTCCTCCAGGCTAGGTTCGCCGGCGTAGACTCTGTTCAACTGGTCTAGGGTTGGTCTAGGGTTGGTCTAGGGTTTCCTTATTTCGCCGCTTGCGAAGGTAGCTCTCCAGCGCGAACGAGAGCAGGCGACTGCGACTGATTCCCATTTGCCGCGCGGTGCGATCCGCTCTGAGCAGGAGTTCGTCTTCCAGAGAGATAGCCGTCTTCATGGCATGCATCCTAGTTATACCAGAATGCATACCACGAATCGTAGCGATAGGCGTTGATGGTCCGCCGCGCCTCTCTAAAGCCCGATCAAGTCTTGGAGGAAGGCATGCAGGGCGGCGATTCTCGGCAATGCCAACGACTCTTCGCACACCCAGCGATTGTCTTCAATGCTGGTCTGAATCGCCTTCGCCGGGCGCAGAAAGTTCGCAATGCAACCCGTCGTAACCTTCATCTTCCCGGCGGGTTTATCGAATTCTTTGCGATCGTTATTTGTGTGTTGGACCGTGGCAGCACCGGCGGTGAATTGCTGTGCCTTCTCGCGAAGTTCTCGATAGACCAGCGCGGCGCAATCGTCCAATAGGTTTTCAAGCGTCCCTGGGTTGCGGTTGTCTGGGAAGATGAAGACGCCCATCCGGGGAACGGCGCGATTCACAGTGCCGGGCGCGTCCGCAGATGGGAGACCGATCGCCTGGATCTCAGCCTTGAGCTGCGTGAAAGCGTCTGAAGCCGGGGTTTGCCAGTCGGCGTCGAGGAACAGTCCGACCGAGGAGATCTCCGATGATTTGAAGCCAGGTGTGCTGCGGGTTTCCTCGACCGTGGGAACCAAGCGGTTGACGCCTCCGGCGCTGTGGATCGCCACGGAGTGGCTGGCGCTCTGAAAGAAGACTGGAACGGGCACTCTCTTCAGAAGGTCCCCGCCTGGAGGATACTGCCTTGGTACCAGCGGATGCCAGAATGCACCAAGCTTCGCCTCTCGCTGTACTTTATGGAGTCCGCTAGCGCGCAATAGGCGCCCGATGAACTCAAGATCATGCGGACCTTCGACAACGAGGTAGGAGTACTGCAAGGTGGCTAAAGCCTCACGTCAAGTCCGCGCTCGTAGCGCAATCTGTGCAACAGATGGCCATCCAATCTCTGCACCTGGGGAACTCCGTTGGGTGCTTCCAGATGATAACCCACGATCCGGTCGAGGTTCTTTGACTCGGCCTCGACCATGGCATCGACGGCTTCAAGGCTGTGCGTGGTCGCGAAGATCTGTACGTCGAGTTCCTCGCAGCTCTTGACGAGCCAGGAGAAAAGCGACCCAAACGCCGACGTGTGCAATGACGACTCGATTTCATCGATGAGTAGAACGCCCTTGGCAAGGGAAGCTACAAGGACCGCGATTGAAAGGGCGCGCCTGGTGCCGTCGCCAAGCGAGCTTAGTGGACGTAACCCAAAGGTCCCGTACTCGACGTAAATGGCGGGTAGCCTGCCGTTGGGAGCCAGGATCTGGACATCGCGAATCTGCGAGTCAATCGTTTGCAGCAAGACCAGTGTTTGCTGCTTCAGGCCCGCCTGGGCAGCCTTTGAATATTCCCGCACCTGGATCGACTCCGCTCGGTGCGGCGGTAGCAGGTGGACCGGCTGATTAAGGAGCTCGGTATTGCTGGTCAGCCTCGGACTCTCGTCCTCCCACAAGTCGTTGACGACGCGCTGTCCCCCAGGCGGGCCACCCTCCCAGATCGTTTTAAGCTCCATATGTGCTCCAGCCTCTTGATGCCCGTCCAAATCGGCATCGTATGGAACGCCCGCTGGCGACGTCGCCCTGAGCCGGGAGATCGGTTTGTAGACGGCGCTCACCTCCCTGATAGGAAGCCTTCCGCTCGCAGAGATGGCAAGGTCGCCGCCGGCAAAGAGGCCATCAGTCAGGCGCCAGTGCGGAAAGAACCACTCCATCCCTCCAAAGAACGGGTCGCCACCCCTCGGTACCTCGCGCAAGTACGCAGCTTGGAGCCAAGCACCAAGATCCAACGGGCGGCTGAACAGTGAGATCGCTTCAAGTACGCTTGTCTTCCCCGAGTTATTCGGTCCAACTAGCAAGTTCACGCGGCCCAGGTTATCGAGCGTCAGGTCTTGCAGCCCGCGGAATCTTTCAATTGTCAGCCTGTCAAGTGCGAACATCGCTTAACCACGTCCATCTTATCCTACGGCGCCACCACCACCTTGCCAAACTGCTCCTTATTCTCCAACCGCTCGTGCGCCGCCCGAATCTCCGCCAGCGGATAAACCTTATCGATCACCGGCTTCAATTGCCCGCGAAAGACGAACTGCAACACCCGGTGCAACTCCCCCATGGTCCCCATGAACGATCCCAGCAGCGAGAGCTGGCGGCTGAACAGGAAGCGCAGGTCCACCTTGGCATCGAAGCCGGTGGTTGCGCCGCACGTGACCAGGCGGCCGGCCGGCGCGAGCGATTCCACGCTCTTCTGCCAGGTCGCGACGCCCACATGCTCGACCACCACATCCACGCCGCGCTTGGCGGTGATTTTGCGCACTTCGGCCGATATGTCCTGCAGGTAATGGTCGATCACATGATCCGCGCCCAATTCGCGCGCCTTGGCCAGCTTGGCTTCGCCGCCGGCCGTGGCGATCACCCGGCAATGGAACAGCTTCGCAATCTGGATGGCGGCCGATCCCACGCCGCTCGACGCCGCCAGCACCAGCACGTCTTCGCCGGGTTGCAGATGGGCGCGCGCCATCAGCATGTGCCACGCGGTCAGGAACACCAGCGGCACCGCGGCGGCTTGTTCGAAGCCCATATCGTCCGGAATTTGGATGGCGGAGTACTCCGGCGCCGCCAGATATTCGGCGTTGCCGCCATCCACGCGATAGCCGAACATGGTGTAGCGGCGGCACAGATTGTCCTGGCCCGCAACGCACTGCGCGCACTGCCGGCAACTCAATCCAGGCGAGAGCAGCACGCGCCAGCCGGGCTTCACCCGCTCGCACAATTCGCCCACCCGCATCACTTCGCCGGCGATGTCGCTGCCCAGGACGTGCGGCATGTCGAACTTCATGCCGGGGATTCCGGCGCGCACAAAAAGGTCAAGATGATTGAGCGCGCAGGCGCGCACCCGCAGCAGGATTTCGTTGGCTTTGATCTGCGGCTCGGGCGCGTCTTCGTAGACCAGCGCTTCCGGTCCGCCATGTTGGTGGATGCGTGCGACTTTCATCCAATCCAGGCTATCAGACCGCTTGCTGACGCGCGCGGCTCGGTAAGGCAATCCCTGGTATGCTGATTGATTCAGGCTTGATTAAAGGGAGGCTACCATCGTAAAGTTCTGCGTGCTGGCCAGCGGCAGCTCCGGCAATTGCGCGCTGCTGGCGACCGATCGCACACGCATTCTAGTGGATGCCGGGCTGAGCTTCAAGGCTCTGGCCAGCCGCCTGGAATCCGTGGGCGAGCACGTCGAAACGCTCAACGCCGTGATGGTCACGCACGAGCATTCCGATCATGTCTCCGGCCTCGCGCGCCTGGCCCGCCGCCTGGGGATTCCGGTGTACATCAGCAAGCTTACGGCGCCAGCCATCGATTGGGGCGAAATTCAACCGCGCCTGGAATGCTTTCAAGCGGGCGCCAGCTTCACCGTGGGCGATGTCGATGTGGAAAGCTTCGGCATTCCGCACGACGCCATGGATCCGGTGGGTTTCTGTTTCCACGCCGAGGGCGTCAAGATCGCCGTGGCTACCGATCTGGGTTACATCACCGAGTCGGTCAAATTCCATTTGCGGCGCTCGCACCTGATGTTGCTGGAATCCAATCACGATCTGGAAATGCTGAAGGTCGGGCCGTACCCATGGTCCGTGAAGCAGCGGGTGATGAGCCGTGTGGGCCATCTATCCAACGACACCATGAGCGACTTCCTGCTGCGCGATTTCGACGGGTTCCCGGCGCGGCTGGTGCTGGGACACCTTAGCGAGCATAACAACCATCCGGAGATTGTACGGCTGATGGCCACCCAAGCGCTGCAGCGGCGGGGGCTAGAGACGCCCCTCGAAATCGCCAGCCAGTCGCGCCCTACGGAGGTATACCGGTTTTGATTGCGCGTTATACGCGGCCGGAAATGGGCCGCATCTGGACGGATGAGAATAAATTCCGGCAATGGCTGGAAGTGGAGTTGGCGGCCTCGGAGGCGCTGGCGGAATTGGGAGTGGTGCCGCTGGATGCGGCGCGCGCGTTGCGGGCGCATGCCGGCTTCGATACCGCCCGCATTCTGCAAATCGAGAAGGAAGTCAAACACGATGTGATCGCCTTCACGACCGCGGTGGCCGAGAGCATGCAGGCCGCCGGACACGCGGAGGAGTCGCGCTGGCTGCATTATGGACTCACCTCCAACGACGTGGTGGATACGGCGCAGGCCTTGCAAATCCGGCAGGCTTGCGGGATTCTGATGGCCGGCCTCGAGCGCCTCGAAGCCGTGCTGAAACGGCGGGCGTTCGAGTTCAAAGACACCGTGCAGATCGGCCGAACGCACGGAGTGCATGCCGAGCCGATCACCTTCGGCCTGAAGTTGGCCATTTGGTATGGCGAAGCGGGGCGCAATCTGGCGCGGGTGCGGATTGCCGCCGAAGACTTGCGCGTGGGCAAGGTCTCGGGGGCCGTGGGCACTTTCGCGCATATCGGCCCCGAAGCGGAGGAGAGAATCTGCGCGCGGCTGGGCCTGAAACCCGCGCCGGTGGCATCGCAAGTGATACAGCGCGACCGGCATGCCGCGTTGATCGCCGCGCTGGCGCTCGGGACCGCGCTGTGCGAGAAAATCGCGCTGGAAGTGCGGCATCTGCAGCGCACGGAGGTGCGGGAGGCTGAGGAATACTTCGCGCGCGGGCAGAAGGGCAGCTCATCCATGCCCCATAAACGCAACCCGGTCACCTGCGAGCAGATTTGCGGCTTGGCGCGGGTGGTACGGGCCGACGTGCAGCCCGCCTTCGAAGATGTCGCGCTATGGCACGAGCGGGATATATCGCACTCGTCGGTCGAGCGGATCATTCTGCCCGATTCCACCATCCTGGCCGACTACCTATTCGAGAAGACAACGCAACTGGTGGACCAGCTTCTGGTCTATCCGGAACGTATGCGGCGGAACCTGGAAATGACCGGGGGGCTGGTCTTCTCCGGGCAACTGCTGCTGGATCTGGCGGCCGCCGGAATGTTGCGGGAGACGGCGTATGGGATCGTACAGAACCATGCCATGCAAGCCTGGGAACAAGAGTCGGACTTCCGGGCCGCTATCGAGGCAGACCCGCAGATCCGTGCGGTGCTTAACCCAAACCAGATCGCCGAAAGCTTCTCTCTAGCGCGCCAGTTGCGCAACGTCGACGCCATTTTCAGCCGTGTTTTCAACTAATTAACGCAGAATCCGGGGACTCTGAAAGCGTTATCGTTTTTTGCTCGTAATGTTTTGGCTTTTCGGGTAAAGTAGATCTGTACGGCGATGCCGAAGAGCCTGGAATTGGCGCGGGTGTTGGTGGTGGACGATGAAGTGTCGTCCCGTCTGACCTTGCAGACCCTGCTTGAAGCGGGCGGGTACAGCGTGGACGTGGCGGGGTCGGCGGCGGAGGCGTTTTCGAAGCTGGACGAGGGCCAGTACGAACTGGTCCTGAGCGAGGCCGAGGTAGAGTCGCCGCAAGCCGGCCGGCAAGTGCTTTCATATGCGCGGTTGAAGCCGTATCGGCCCGCCACGGCCCTGGTGACTGCCTACAAAGAAGCCAAAGCGTCCCGCTATCCGGTGGGTGACGAGCAGCAGGTCTCCATCAACGCGGAGAATGTTTCCGCGCTGCTTGGCAGGGTGGCGGACCTGATCGGCATGCGTGCGCAACGGCGGGCCAATCGCGCGGCAGCCCAGTAATCTCACCCCGCGCCATCGCGGTGCTCATTCTTGGCCGACATCGAGAAGATTATTGCCCTTTGGGTGTGGCCGCCCTCAGACCGGCCACCAGCAAGTCGCAATCCTCCATGAACTTCTTTAGCATCCTGTTTCCGCGTACTCTTTCGAAGATCTCAAGCCGCACGCCGCGATCCGTGCCGGGCGAATAGTAGGTATCGAGGTCGTCGTACAATTCGAGTCCGCCGCGCCAGGCATCTTCCGGTGGATCCATGGAGGCGAGCCACGAGTTGAGCACTCTGGTCAGCCACTTCTCCCAGGCGCGGGAGTGCGAATCGTAAATTCCCCAGCGTGCTCCTCCAGAAATTCGTGGGTGAATTGGCAGTAACGGCGCTCCGCGCGCGACGACCCGGAGGACAGCGAGGAAGTGGACCATTTTCTCTCTAAGGTGGGTCTCCGCAAATACGGCAAAAGAAGTCTGCCTATTATGTCCGGATTTAGTTAGTCAAGCCAACGTGCCCCATCCTAAAGGGTGTGCGACATGGGATGCTCGCCGTGCTTGATTAACGGTTCTTCATCACTTCTGTGTCGCACACCCAAGTCGTGTCTCATGCAAGGTGAGCCTGAAGGGAGGGGCTGTTTCGCATGCAAGATGAGCCTGGAGAGGGGATCGGCCATGCTGGGTATTGACGATCAAAGTGAGCAACAAACCGGGAATGAGCCTGGACGAGATCCGGGCTTTCTTAAAAGCCAGCGAAGCCGTGCATT
>DATNMW010000329.1:0-7461 GCA_035602155.1 Bryobacteraceae bacterium
TGGCGCGCATGGATGGTCCGCTGGCGCCCAAGGCATGGCAGGGCGGCCTGCCGATTCCATACCACTTGGGCGGCGGCGCGGTGCGCGTACACATGAAGGTGGATATGGACACCAGCCCCCAGCCCAACTACGTGGTGGAAGCGCGCATGCGAGGCAGCGATTTGCCCAACGAGTGGATTGTGCTGGGCAATCACCGGGACGCCTGGGAATTCGGCGGGGTGGATCCATCCAGCGGCACGGCGTCAATGATGGAGCTGACACGCGCGCTGGGCCAGATGAAGGCGCACGGATTCCAGCCGAAGCGCACTCTGATCGTGGCGAGCTGGGACGGCGAAGAAGTGGGACTCACCGGTTCCACGGAGTGGGGCGAGCAGTTCGGCGACGAGTTGAAGCAGAAGCTGGTGGCCTACCTCAACGTGGATTCGTCCACTTCGGGTCCGAACTTTCATCCCAGCGCCATCGGGTCGCTGGCGCCGCTGCTGGTGGAAGTGAGCCGCGATGTGCCGGCGCCATCCGGCGGAACTTTATACCAGGAATGGCGCGCCTCGGCAGCGAGTGCGCGCGCGACGGAAAAAGACCCGCGTCCGGTGACCGACGAAAACATGGTGGAAACGCACATCGGCAGCGGCTCGGACTTCACCGTGTTTCTGAACCACCTATGCCGGCCCACCGCGGAACTTCAGTTCGACGGCCCTTATGGCGTCTATCACTCGGCTTACGACGACTTTTTCTGGATGAACCATTTCGGCGACCCGGGCTACCGCTATCACACGCTGATGACGCAGTATTGGGGTGCGCTGGCGCTGCGGCTGGCCGGAGCCGAGATTCTGCCCTTCGATTTCGCCGCGTACGGGCGCGATATCGCGGCGTTTGCGGCGGTGCTGGCGGCCAACAGGCAGGCGCGCCGGCAAGTGGATTTCCAGACGCTCGAAGGGCGCATCTCCGATTTCCGGAAAGCCGGCGGAGATTTGAAGGCGGCACTGGCGCAAGCTCTCGCGAGCGGCGCGCTGGACGCCACAATGGCCGCGCGGGTGAACCGCGGCATCATGCAGGTGGAATCCAATTGGGCGAATCCGGATGGCATCCCCGGCCGCCCGTGGTTCAAGCACACGCTGTATGCGGCGCGGTTTACTTACGGGCATCTGGAGCTTCCGGGCCTGACGGAAGCGATCGAGAAACGCGATTGGAAAGAAGCTCGGCGGCAGGCGGGCATTTTGGAAGATGCTTTGGGGCGCAATGCCGCGCTGCTGCGGGAGATTCTGTTGCAGGCCAAATCGGCCCAGCGATGAAACCGGCTACAAACAGATTCCAGCGCTCATCAGAGAATTGGACATACGTAGAGGTACGTCGAGTGACAAAACGATGGATCTGAATGCAACTGTCTTGCGCGAGCGAGACATATGAAACGGACCGGCCATTCCTCACACGGCGGCGACATTCGACCGCCGCCATCAGGAGCCCTCCAGGTCGCCGCCAACATATCGATATTCGATATAATCAATGTATATGAAGCCGCTCCTGATCCAGTTGGACGATCCCACGCTGACAGCGTTGAACCGCATCGCCGCGCCGGGAAAACGCCAGCGGTCGGAGTTTGTGCGCCAAGCCATTCGAAAGGCCATCCGGCAAGCCGAATACCATGCCATGCGCGCAGCCTACCGCAAACAGCCCGATTCGATCTCAGATGCCGACGACTGGTCGACGGCCGAGGACTATAAAGCGTGAGGCAGTTCGAGATTTGGTGGGCGAACTTGCCTGCGCCCGCAGGCCGTCGCCCTGTGCTGCTGTTGAGCCGCAATGACGCCTATCAGTACCTCGGCAAGTTCATCGTTGCCGAGATCACTACCACCGTCCGGACCATTCCGGTGGAAGTCAAACTGGGCCGGCGCGAGGGGCTGCAGTCGCCATGCGTTGCCAACCTCGACAACATTCGCACCGTCGCGCGCCAGTGGCTTGATACCCGGGCGGGCGCACTCGCGCCATCGCGCCATCGCGAGGTCGAACGCTCGTTGGGATATGCACTCGGATGGGACGAACTGACCGATTTGGAATCGAGTCCCTTGAATTGAACCCGGTGTTTATCTGGGTTCCTGCGTGGTTCCAAAGAGCAGTTGCTATCATAGTTATATATGCGTATCTTGCTGTTCAGCGGGAAAGGCGGCGTCGGCAAGACCAGCCTGGCTGCCGCCACCGGCGTGCAACTGGCGCGCCTCGGCTATCGCACCCTCGTGATGAGCGTGGACCCCGCGCACAGCCTGGCCGATTCCTTCGACCTCGAGACCAGCCTCTTCCACGAAAAAACCGGCGACCCTTACCCCATCGCCGACAGACTGGCCATCCACGAAGTCAACATCCAGAAGGAGATTAAGCGGCACTGGCGCGAAATCTCCGCCTACGTGATTTCGGTGTTGCGGACCACCGGCATCAGCGATGTGGAAGCTGAGGAACTGGCCATCCTGCCCGGCATGGAAGAACTCAGCGCCATGATGTGGGTGAACCAGTTCCGCCGCGAGCAGCGTTACGACGTGATCGTGCTGGACTGCGCGCCCACCGCGGAGTCCATGCGCTTCGTCAGCATGCCCACCACGCTCGACTGGTATATGAAGCACATCTTCCCCTTCCAGCGCACGGTGCTGAAAGCCGTCCGTCCGCTGGCCAACCGTGTTTCGCCCGTCGAGCTGCCCACCGACAGTTACTTCGCCAATATCCAGGAACTCTTCGGCAAGCTGGAGGGCATCGACGAACTGTTGGAAAATCCCCGCACTACCAGCGTGCGGCTGGTGACCAATCCGGAGAAGATGGTGTTGCGCGAGACGCAACGGGCGTTCGTATACTTCTCGCTGCATGGCCTCACGGTGGATGGCATCATCGTGAACCGCGTGCTGCCCGAGGCCATCACGGATTCCTTCTTCGCCGAATGGCGCGCATCGCAGCATCAGGTGCTGGAGGAGATCGACACCTACTTCGCGCCCGTGCCCGTGAAGCGCGTGCCGCTGTTCACGCACGAGGTGCTGGGCGCGGAGCGGCTGCAGGAATTGGCGCGCGCGCTGTATGCCGAAAACGAAGACCCTGCCGCCGTCACGCGCACCGAAGCGCCGTACAGCTTCACCAAGCGCAATGGGCATTACGAGGTCCAGTTGCAATTGCCCTTCGCCGTAAAGGGTGAAGTGGGGCTGTTCAAAAAGGGCGACGAGTTGGTGGTGCAGATTGGCACGCTGCGCAGGCACATCGGCCTGCCCACTTCCATGGCGGCCCTTTCGCCCGCGCACGCAAAGTTGGAGAATAAGGTATTGACCGTGGAAATGAGGGAGAATTGATTATGGCAGACGAAAAGACAAACGTTGACGCTCCGGGCTGCTTCTACTGTCTGAATGTGAAGCCGTTCTTCCGGAAGGCTTGGTCCGACGCTACCGCGGACCATTTCCGCAACGCGCGCGTGGAGTTTCTGAAGGGCGTGCGTAGCGTGATCGACGACCGCATCGGGAACCTGTCGCGGCACGAGGCGAAGGGCACGCACGTGACGGTGGAGTAGGCCTGCTCACCTTTGACCAGTTTCTGCGGGACTCCGCCGATCGTGGAGAAGCCGTCAATATCATGTTCGAACAACGCCTGTTCGACCTAGCCGGTGTGCTGCACAAGATCGCCGGCCCGCTGATGGCGGAGGGCGTGCCGCACGAACTGATCGGCGGATTGGCGGTTCTGGTGCATGTGGAGGAAGCCGATCCGGAACACACCACGCTGACGCGGGATGTAGACCTGATGATTCGGCGCTCCGACCTGGATAGGGTCAAGGAGATCGCCGCCCGGCATGGCTTCCGATTCCGTCACACCGCCGGACTGGACATGTTGCTCTACGGCGACACCAGCAGCGCCAGAAATGCCGTTCACCTGCTCTTCAGCGGAGAGAAGGTGCGCCCCAATCAGGCCACGCCGAACCCGCCCATTCAGCCGGAGAGGAAGAGCATTCTAGGCGAGGATGTTTTCGTTATTCCGGTCGCCGATTTGGTGCGCATGAAATTGAGTGCGAATCGGGACAAAGACCGCGTCCATATTCGAGGCATGGATGCCGCCGGCTTAATCACGGCGGAAGTAGAGAGTACGCTGCCCGTGGAATTGAAGGCGCGCCTGCAACATATTCGGGAGACGGAATAACAAAGTGACGAAACCACCCCTGAAGATCCTGGTCCTCGACGTGGGCGGCACGCACGTCAAAGCCCTGGCCACCGGCCACAAGACGTTCATCGAGATCCCCTCAGGGCCGAAGATGACTCCGCGGAAGATGGTGGCCGACGTGCGGAAGGCCATCGACGGCTGGGACTATGCGGCGGCATCCATCGGATATCCGGGGCCGGTCGTGCACGGCAAGCCGGTCGCCGACCCGCATAACTTGGGACCCGGCTGGGTCCGCTTCGATTTCCAGAAGGCGCTGGGGGTTCCGGTCAAAATCATCAACGACGCCGCGATGCAGGCCATGGGCCACTACGAGGGAGGGCGTATGCTGTTCCTGGGCTTGGGCACCGGCCTCGGGTCGGCGCTGATTGTCGATGGCGTGTTGGAGCCGATGGAACTGGCGCACCTGCCCTATAAGCATGGCCGCACGTATGAGGATTATGTCGGCCTGCGCGGCTTGAAACGGCTGGGCAAGAAGAAGTGGCGGGAATGCGTGTTCGATATCGTGAAGCGCCTGAGGGCGGCGCTCGAAGCCGACTATGTGGTCTTAGGAGGGGGCGACGCCAAGCTGCTGAAGAAGCTTCCGCCCGGCTCGCGCCTGGGCAACAACACCTATGCGTTCCGCGGCGGATATCGGCTATGGCAGGAGCCCGGCGAGCGCCACAAGAAGACCGGCGCCGCCGACGCAACGGTCACTTCCGGGTGAAGTGAATCGGCTTGACCGGGACGGGAGCATCCGGAATTCGCAGCTCAGCTTGTCCATCGCCAACCAGCTTCAGCTCGAACTTGAGGACGTCATCACCGTCTTTTTCCTCGAATGTCAGCGTATCGCCCTGAAGCTTCGGGTTAAGCATGGGGGAAGGCTGATCTGGCCGGTCGGCGGAGTCCGGCTCCTTCAGATCGCCGTTCTCGTCGACATTGATACTACAATCGCGTGTTTCTCCCGAGATCGGATCACCGGACCTCACGGTGATAGTGCAAATCACCTGGTCCTTAAACTTCGCCTCCCAGGTACCGGCGAACTTCTCTTGCGCCGCGAGGGTTAGACTGACCAGCGCGGCAAGCAGAACTAGCATGAGTCTGGGGATTAACCTCATGGCCCAACCATAGCAAATCGCTGGCCGTTTGCTGAAATCGAGCCAGCGCAAGCTGCTCAACCGTTTTGGGGGAACCGCTTCCTGACGGTCGCGGCTCGGCAATAGTCGCGTTGATCTGGCAAGGCTTACCGAGCCGCGACCGTCAGGAAGCGGTTCCCCTCACTCGGAAATCCCCAACCAGTTAAGCACCCGCCAGCGCTAGCGGGTGGCGTTTGCAAACTGTGCCGGATGGTCACATATGTGCGGCAAATGCCATTAAGCGTGACGCGCCAAGGTAGCGTTCGCGCCGGCTACAATTTTTGCCCGCAGCGCGGGCGGCTCGATAGCCTCGATCTGTCCGCCGAAGCTCAAGGCGAACTGGACGGCTTCCTCTTCCACGTCGAAGCGCAGCCGCACGCGCACCGATTGCCCATCGGCGGCGACGGCTTCCTCTTCCAACCGCCAGCCGCGGTATCGCACCCACTGCATCACGCCGCGGCTGGCCAGAAAGGTGGCGTAGTAGCGCGGCAACTTCTCGCGGAACTCCGCGGCCGAGCGATCCCAATAGGCCGCCAAGTCGAATCCCCCAAGATGTTGGGTTGGCCGATCCAGAATCGCCGCGTCACGTATCCGGGACACGCGATACGTGTGCGGGTCATCCTGCAGCGGCTCGGCCCGCGCCACCAGATACCAGGTGCTGCCCTTGGCCACCAATCCCAGCGGATGCGCGATGCGCTCGCCCGGCTCGCCCATTACGCGGTTGTATATGAAGCGCACCAGCCGCTCGCGCCAGAGCGCATCCAACAGCACCGGCAAGCAGGCCACCGATTCGGCCGGATCGCGCCAGCCGCGCGAATCCACCAGGATGCGCTGCCGGGCGAAATCGGCGTGCTGGCGGGAGCCGGCCGGCAGCGAGGCTTGCAGCTTGATCAGCGCCGCGTCTGCCTGCGGACCCAAGCCCAGATCCGCCATCAGCCGTGGGGGCCGCGCCAGAAACAGCGATCGGATCTCGGCCGCGCTGAGTCCTGTGAGCGTAGTCCGATAGCCTTCGAGCAGGCTCCAGCCGCCGCCCGCGCCGCGCTCGGCTACCACCGGCACGCCTACGCCGCTGAGCGCATCCATGTCGCGCAGGATGGTGCGCTCGGAGACCTCCAGGCGTTTGGCGAGGCCGCGGGCGGTTACCCGCCGGTGTACCTGCAGAAGGAGAAGAATGGAAAGCAGCCGGTCGGCGCGCATAGAAAAACTTTAGCAGGCGAATATGACAGAGGCTGTCAGGAATGGGAGGTTACATTGCCGGACATGAGACCTTTACAAGGAACGATTGCGGTTGTGGGCGGATCCAGCCGGGGCGCGGGACGAGGTATCGCGCTGGCGCTGGGCGATGCCGGGGCTACGGTTTACATCGCGGCGCGGACTTCGCGCGATGGACCCAAACCGGCCGATGGGGCGCCGGGCACCGTGGAAGATACCGCCGAGGAAGTCTGCGCGCGCGGCGGCCAGGGCATCCCGGTGCGCGTGGATCTGGGCAATGAAGAAGAGACCGCGGTGTTATTCCGGAGGGTCGAGCAGGAGCAGGGGCGGCTCGACCTGATGGTGGATTCCGCTTGGGGCGCGAATGCCATGCCGGAATGGTCGAAGCCGTTCTGGGACCTCAGCGCGGGCATCTGGCGGGAAACTTCCTCCACCATCAACGCCGCCTGGCTCACCAGCGTGCATGCCGCGCGGATCATGGTGAAGCAGCGAAGCGGGATCATCATTCACGTGACCGATAATTTGCATCCCGACACGTCGGCATATCGCGGACAGGTGCTGTGGGATGTGGGGCATGAGTTTCTGAACCGGCTGGTAATGGGCTTGAGCCGCGAGTTGAAGAAGTCGAAGGTGGCGGTGGTGGGACTCAATCCGGGCTTCATGCGCACCGAGCGAGTGCTCATGCACATGACGACGGAGGCGATCAAGAAGCAATTCCGCTTCGATTTGAGCGAGTCGGTGGAATACATCGGGCGCGCGACGGCGGCGCTGGCGGCCGATCCGGAGGTTATGCGCAAGACCGGGCGGTTGCTTTGGGCGGCGGAATTGGCGAAGGAGTATGGATTCACAGATGTCGACGGGCGCGTGATTCCGCTGTTCGATCCTAATGCGCCTGTGCAACCGTTCCCGTGTTGAGCTCGTATATTTCGATCCACTGGCCGCGGCGCTGCCAGCGGGCCACCAG
>DATNMW010000330.1:0-26928 GCA_035602155.1 Bryobacteraceae bacterium
AGAATCGCCGTCACGCCGCGCAGACTCCAGTGTATGGGGTGCTCGTGGATTAGCAAAACGAAAGGCAAAAAGGACAAGCCGGCGGCAAGTTGCTGCACCGCGCCGATGACTATGGAATGCGCGCCGGTCACCTGCCGCCGCTGGTAGATCGATCCGAAAGCCCATCCCGCCATGCCCAGTTGGAGCACCAGAAATCCATTGAGCAAACCCGCGTGGAAGGTGTGCGTGTGCATGTCCGGCGCGAAGAGTAAAGCGGCGCCGCCCAGCCCCACCAGCATCCCCAGGATGGTCGGCAGGTGCAGCGGTTCGCCGCCGGGCAGCAGCGCCTCCGCGCCCACCATCCAGAATGGCGAGATGGTAATCATCAGACACGCCAAACCGCTCGGCACCCACTGCTCGGCGAAGACCAGTGCGCCGTTGCCGATGCCCAGCACCAGCACGCCGCTGAGGCATGCGGCGCGGAGTTCGCGCCCGCGGGGCAACTCTCCTCCGCGTGCGGCGATGGCCGCCAGCATCAGCGAGCCGGAAATCACGTAGCGCGCGCACACCAGCAGCAAGGGAGGAAACGACTCCAGCGACATGCGGATGCCCAGGTAGGTGGTTCCCCAGAAGAAGCATACGGCAGCCAGCGCCAGATGCGCGCTGAAATGCGAGTGGCGGGGCAATGGCTCAGGGTAACATGTGGGGCAGGCAGCTTACCGCGTCACTCGGCGGAGCGAAACGCCAGCCCCTTCTCTCCGCGCACGAAGATGACGCTGCCGCAGTTGCGCCACATCCACGGGTTCCTGGTTGAGCCGGACGGTCCCGTCCGCGCGAACCGTGATGACAATATCCCCTGCGGGCGGTGGTTGCTCCCGGTTGGCGGGAGCCAGCAGGATATCGATCGTAGGAGTCATATTGACCTGCGCCTTCCCATCGAGCATCATCGCCCTATCCGCACCCTCGCCTGATTCGACACTGGCGCCGCGGCGAATGTTCCAGCACCCCAACTTGACAGCGGCGCCCGGCTTGATGCACACTACAGTAGTCTGCCTATGGGAAAGGATCCGGCTCGCACCGAAATCCCGCCCGGAACGCTCTATATGCTCATCCTGCGCAGCCTCGCCCGTGTCGGGCCGATGCACGGCTACGGCATCGCGCAACATATCCAACAGTTGTCCGAGGAGGTTCTGCAGGTGGAAGAAGGGTCGCTCTACCCGGCGTTGCAGCGCATGCTGATCAAGGGCTGGGTCACCGCGGACTGGGCGCAATCGGAAAACAACCGGCGCGCGCGCTACTACCGCCTGACTCCGGCGGGCAAGAAGCAACTGAACGTAGAAGTGTCCGAATTCGAGAGGGTCATGCGGGCGGTCGCCAACGTGATTCAACCGGCATGAAGCCCGGCGAATTGTGGCGGCGCATCGGATTCCTCCGCCGCGGCCGGCAATTCGACGCCGAGATGGAGGAGGAACTGCGCTTCCACGCCGCCATGAAAGCGGCCGCCTATCGCGCGGACGGCGCGGACGCACGGGAGGCGCACCACGCGGCCATGCGCCGCCTCGGAAACCCGGCGGAGCTGAAGGAAAAGAGCAGGGACATGTGGGGATGGAGATGGCTGGAAGCCTTCGCGCAAGACTCCCGGTATGCCTTCCGGGTGCTGCGCAAGAGTCCGGCGTTCACGTTGATCGCGGTGGTGTCGCTGGCGCTGGGAATCGGTGCGAACACGGTGGTGTTCAGCGTGCTCAACGCGCTGGTGCTGAAGGCGCTGCCCATCGCCGACGCCGCCCGCGTCTACTTCGTCAACAACTCCGGCGGACCCGGGCAATCCTTCCCGAACTATCGCGACATCCGCGACCGCAATGCGGTGTTCGAATCGCTGTTCGCGTACCGCGTCGCCATGATGTCGCTGGATGACGACCGCGGTGCGCATCGCGTGTGGGGATACCTGGTCACCGGCAACTACTTTGAATCGCTGGGGATCAAGCCGGCGCTGGGCCGGTTCTTCACGCCTGCCGAGGACATGCATCCCAATGCCAGCCCTTACGCGGTCATCAGCCATGCATGCTGGCGAAACCGGTTCGGCGGCGACCCGCAAATCGCTGGGAAAAATATCCGCATCAACAGCCATTCATATACCGTCCTCGGAGTCGCTCCGCGCGAGTTCCACGGCACCGAAGACTTCTACTGGTCGGAAATCTGGGTGCCCATGACGATGCAACCTCAAATTGAAGGCCATTCCTGGTTGGAGGACCGATACTCCCGCAATTCGTGGGTCGCCGGACGGCTGAAGCCGGGCGTCACGGTCAAGCAGGCTGAGGCCAACCTCGGCATGTTCGCGGCGCAACTGGCGCACGATTACACCGTGAACGAAGGCATGCGCCTGACCCTGAGTGTTCCAGGTATGGTCGGATCGGCCGGACGCGAGCCGACCCAAGCGTTTGCGGGGGGCATAATGCTGCTGGCCGCGCTCGTTCTACTGGCCGCCTGTGCGAACCTTGCCAGCCTGTTGGCGGCCCGGATGGCCGATCGCAGCCGCGATCTGGCGATCCGCGTTTCCATCGGCGCCGGCGCCGGCCGCATCGTGCGCCAGTTGCTTACCGAATCGCTTTGGATCGCCATGCTCGGCGGGGCCGCCGGATGCGCTCTCGCGGTTGCGTTACTCCAGCTTCTCAGCCAGTGGCACGCGCCTCTGGAGTTTCCGGTGCAGTTCGATGTCACTCCGGATTGGCGTGTCTTCCTCTTCGCCTGCTTGGCGGCGCTGGCCACCGCCCTTCTGTTCGGCATCGGTTCCGCCCGGCATGCCTGGAAAGCCGATCCGGCGCTCCACTTGAAGGGAACAGCCACGCCGCGTTCCGGCCGGCGCTGGGCCGCGCGCGATATCCTGCTGCCGGTGCAGATCGCGCTATGCTGCGTGCTGCTCACGGCCAGCCTGGTAGCTGTGCGCGGGCTGATGCGGTCGTTTCAGACTCCGCTCGGATTCCGGCCCGATGGCGCGTCGGTCATCGGCTATGACGTGGGCTTGGCCGGCTACAACGAGGACCAGGGACGCGTGTTCGAACAGCGTGCCCTGCAAGCCGTGGCGCATCTGCCGGGCGTCGAATCGGCGGCATACTCCAGCTCCGTCCCGCTCAGCATCGATCAATCCAACACCACCGTTTACTCCGAATCCACTACCGACTTTCGCCCAAAGAACGCGCAGGCGGCGAGTTTCTACAAGGTGGCTCCCGGCTACTTCCAAACCGCCGGGACACGCCTGGCCGCCGGACGCGAGTTCACTCCGCAAGATAACCCGAACTCTCCGCGGGTGGCCATCGTCAACCAGACTTTCGCGCGCAGCGTGACGGGCGCGGCGAATGCCATCGGCCGCCGCTTCAGGAGAGGTTCCGGCGGACCGCTCTTTCAAATTGTAGCGGTGGTGGAGGACGGCAAGTACGAGACCTTGACCGAAAGCCCCAAACCTGCTGTCTTCTTTCCGATTCTGCAAGACTATTCGTCCACCATCGTGCTCATGGCGCGATCCCATCGGCCGGAGCCCGAATTGGCAGCGGAGATGCGCGATGCCATTGCGCGGCTGGATTCGCATTTGGCGGTCTTCGGCGTCGGCAGCCTGCATCAGATGCTTGGGCTGGTTTACCTTCCGATGCACGCGGCCGTGGTGGCCTTGGGTGCGTTCGGCGTGCTCGCCCTGATGCTGTCGATCACCGGCATTTACGGTTTGGCTGCGTATACCGTATCACGGCGCGTGCGCGAGATCGGCATCCGCGTGGCCATCGGCGCGCGCCCCGCACAGGTCCTACGGCTGATCTTCGCGCGCACCGGCATGCTGGTGGCTATCGGCGCGGCGGCCGGACTGGCGCTGGGCATAGCGGGAGCAAGTGTGCTGGCCAGCATCGTCTATCAGGCCAGTTCCCGCGATCCGCTAGTGATTGGGGCGGCCGTGCTGGCCATCTCCTGCGTGGGCCTCGCGGCAGCCGCCGGTCCCGCCCGCCGCGCGCTGCGCATCGATCCCGTGCAAGCTCTCCGGCACGAGTAGCTCGCGACGCGGATTACGGGCGTCTGAACCACTTCAGCCGCGCCAGCGCGCCATAGCACACCAAACAGCACCAAAAGTCGATTGCCAGTCCCCAATCGATCTTGTACGGCACGTGGCGGCCGGCCGGCGGCAGGAAGCGGTCCAGGCTGAAGTAGGCCGCATTCCCCAGCACTACCGCGGCCAAGCTAAGCCAAAATTGGCGTATCGAAAAGATCTGGCGTTCAGCCATCCGGGGACCTTTCGGTGCGAGAACCGTTCCAGGGCGCGTCGAGCACCTGGCGGACCTTTTCAACCAGCTCGACCGATGTGAACGGCTTCGGCAGGAACGCCACCGAGTCGCGCCCCAATCGCTGGACCGTCGGCTCGTCCGGATAACCCGACATCATCAGGATGCGCAAATCCCGGCGCGCACGGCGCAGCCGTTCGGCCAGATCCGCGCCACGCATTTTGGGCATCATCAGGTCGGTCAACACGAGCTGAATCGGCTGGGAGTGAGTTGCGCAGACGCGCAAGGCGTGATGTCCGTCGCGGGCCTCCAGCACCCGGTATCCGTTCTGCACCAGCATCAGGCACACCAGGTTGCGCACGGCGTCTCCGTCCTCGACGACCAGGATCGTTTCTTTCAACAGAACTCCACCGCGTCTCCCCTCCCCTATTGTACGTGCATAGCGTCGCCGAAATAGGACAAAATGCGCTCCGCGCAGCGGCCGCAGCACTCGTCTTCATCCGGGCCGCGGGCCTCGCACCGTATCAGCTCGCGGTCTTCAAACGCCATGCTTCGTCCGCAAACCCAATCTTCCCCATCGCGGATATGGATATGGTTGAATTCTGTCACGCATTAATCTCCAGTAGCTATAGTACTCTACGCGCTTAACATGCTTTCCAATGTGATGATTGACCCCACCCTAAAAACATCGTAAAATCTGATCTGTGCTGCCTTTCCAGAGGAGGGAAAGTAATGCTTCTTCGCCCCATGACGCCTGCGTACTTCAGAAAGACCAAACCATCCGGACCCAAGATTTTCGTTTTCTGCATTTTGGCTGCTTTGCCGTCGCTCGTTTATGCGCAAGGCGTTGTGATCTCGCCCGCGACCCCGCCCTCCGTACCTGCAGGCTACTGTGCTTCGATGTATACCGAACTGCAAGGCGATCTGCAGGCGTTCAACACCGTGCTGGCGACCCCGCCTACCTGGACGCCGATACCATTTGCCCCCGGCGCCTCCACAATATACGCCGCCAATCTGCAGTGGGCCAACGGCAACACCGGTCCTTCCGTAGGCGGCACCGGCTATTTGGCGAGTACCGTTCAACCCCAATTGCAGGCTTTGAAAGCGCTGGGTGTGCAGGCCATATCGGTGCCGGTCCTGTTTCCCATTCTTTATGAGCCTTTTTATGGCAGCCAGTCTGCCTATCAGCCATACTTAACCTTCTATACGCAGGTGGCCCAGGCGATCCGGGCCGAGGGCCTAAAACTCATTATCGACAACGAGATCTTGTTTTCCAACGACACCGCGGCCGGTTGGAGCAACATGAACGCGTTCTACGGCACGCTCACCTGGCCGGAATACATCGCGGCGCGCGCCACCATGGCCGCCACAATCGAACAATACATGCAGCCGGATTATCTGATGCTGGCGAACGAACCGGATACGGAAGCCTTGCAGACGGGCCAAATAAACCTGAATATTCCGGCGGACGCCGCGGCCATGGTGCAGGCGGAGATCACGGCCGTCAAGAACTACCTGAGCACGGCGACCGTGACGCCTTACCCTAAACTAGGGGCGGGCTTCGGCACTTGGATGACCCAGGCAGGTGTCAGCAGCCTGCTGAACTACCTCAACGCATTCACTCCGCTGCCCTTGGACTACATCGATTACCATCTTCTTCAGATAGGCACGGTAGCGGGCGACAATTTTCTGAATAACTCGCTGACCATTTCCCAAATGGCCGCGGCCGCCGGTAAGCCGGTCGCTATCACCCAGGCTTGGATGGAAGACGAAACCAACGCGGAAGTGAACGTTCTGAACATCGACATCGTCCGCGCCCGAGGGCCTTTCAGCTTCTGGGCGCCTCTGAACCTATATTTCATGCAGACCGCCCAGGCTCTGGCGAATTACACGAATATGCTCTATCTGGTGCCGCAATTCCCGGTGTACATGTTCGCGCAACAAACATATGGCGGAACCGTTGCCAATCTCGGATCCCTGAACTGCACATGCACTACCACGAGCTGTTCGGATTACGACATCGGGGAGACCGAGAATTCGCTGGCCACCGCCGCCGATCAGATCAGCGTTTACACCGACACCGGGGTTAACTATTACAAGCAACTGGTCACGACGCCCGACCTCACTCCGCCAACCCAGCCGCCCAGCCTGACCGGCTCGGCCGGCTTCACCACGGCGACTCTTTCCTGGGGCGCTTCCACCGACAACATTGGAGTAGCCGGTTACAACGTGTATCGCTGTTCTCCACCGGCGGAAGGCCAGCCTTGCACGGGGGTATATCTCGCGACTACGACTCTACCGGGTTACTCCGACTCCTCGCTAACAAGTGGCGTGCCGTATAACTATCAGGTCCAGGCATTCGATTTTGCCAACAATAATTCGCCGCTTTCGGCGGCGCTTAGTTTGCAGACGTACATAACTTCGGCAGGCGCCGCGACCAATCTGGTGGCGACGACGGTGTCGGCCCAGGAGATCACTTTGACCTGGTCTCCGCCATCGAACGCCGGCGCCTCCGGCAGTTATTTGATTTATATGGGGACCTCGCTGTCGAATCTTCAGGACGTCGCAACCAGGCAGTTCCCGACGACTACTTACACTGCATTGTCCCTGGCGGCGGCAACGACTTATTATTTTGGCATCGTAGCCGTGCAACAGGGGATTCACGCGCCGATGTCCAACACCGCCTATGCCATCACGCGGCCGCTGCCGACCCCGCCCAACAATGTCGCGGGGACGCCTTATCCCACTAAGATCGCCCTTACATGGCAGGAAACCGTTCAGCCTAATGGTTTGCCGATTAACGACTACCTGATCTACCAAGGTACAACGCCCGGCAACGTCACCAAGGTCGGAACGGTGAAGGCCCCCACCACCGCTTTCACGACAAGCACCACGTCGGATCCCCTGACCCCCAATACGACGTATTATTTCGAGATCGTGGCGGTGGATACCGGCGTACCCGCCGACGATTCGCTGCCCTCCGACGCCATAGCGGTCACGACGGATTCGCTGCCAAACGCGCCTATCAACGTTACGGCTACGGCTAACTCCACCACCCAAGTCACCGTGACATGGACCGAGACCGTCCCAACCAACGGTCTACCTATTTCCAGCTACACCGTCTTCCGGGGAGCCACGCCCACCACCATCACCACGAGCCTGGGTTCCACAACGGCGCTCAAATTTGTCGACACGAAGGCTTCCGTGGATACCACTTACTACTACGCGGTGGAAGCGAAGGATACCAGCCAGGATGTCTCGCCCCTGTCGGCTGCCGCGGAGGTCACTACGCCCGCGCTGCCCGCCGCGCCCGTGAATGTGGCAGCCGCGGCGAACTCCAGCACCAGGGTCACCGTAACCTGGGTCGAGAACATCCCGACGAATGGCCTGCCGATTTCCAGCTACACAGTCTACCGGGGGGCCACGCCCACCACCATAACCACCGACGTGGGCGCCACGACAGCGCTAAAATTTGTGGACACCAAAGCCTCCGCGAACACGATTTACTACTACGCGGTAACGGCGACCGACAGCGGCAGGGACGTCTCTCCCGCGTCGAGCCCCGCGGAGGTCACTACTCCAGCAACGCCGGCCGCGCCAGTAAACGTGTTGGCTACGCCTAACTCCACCACGCAAATCACGGTGACCTGGGCCGAAAACATTCCGACTAACGGTCTGCCCATTGCAAGCTACACGATCAACTGGGGGACTTCGCCCACCAGCCTGACCAACAGCGCCAAGCGGAATACACCTACATTTGTCGACACCGGGTTGACTCCGGCTACCACTTACTACTTCCAGATAACTGCAACCGACACAGACGGGGACGCTTCACCCGCGTCGGCGACAGTGAACGCCACAACGCCGTAATCAACGCTTCCTGGCGGCCGCGGCTCGGTAACGGGCCGCGGCTACCGCCAGCGGAACAGCTTCAGCGCCACCGGAAAACACACCACCAGCCAGGCGGCCAGCACCACCAGTTGGCCCGACACTTGCGCCAGGCCGGCCCCCTGCAGCATGTTCGCGCGTAGCGCGTCGATGGCCGCCGTCAGCGGCAGGGCCTTGATTACGGGCTGTAGCATATCCGGAAACCGTTGCGCCGAAAAGAACACGCCGGAAACGATCCACATCGGCATCATCACCAGGTTCATCAATCCCGACGCCGCCTCGATGGTCCGCGCGCGCGACGCGATCAGCAATCCCAGAGCGCCGAAGGAGAGCGAGGTGACTACGCACACCACCGCGAGATCCGCCAGCGAGCCGCGCATGGGCACCTTGAAGACGAAAATGCCAAAACTGAGCAGGAAGCCCACTTCGATGACCAGCATGACCAGCCGCGACAGCAAAAAAGACAGCAGATAGTAGTGCCGCGGCATCGGCGTCGCGATCAGGCGCTTCATCAGCTTTCTCCGCCGCGCATCCACAATGGCGAATCCCATGCCCCAAATGGCGCTGCCCATCAGGTTCATGCCCAACAAGCCGGGAATCAGGAAATCGATATAGCGGGATCCCGGCTCGCGCATCAGCCGGTCACTGGACGCCACAGGATCGACGCGGCCCGCGGCGCGCTCGACGGCGCGATCCGCCAGCATGCGCGCAGCGCGCCCTTCGGGATTGGTGTCGTCGTAACGGTACACCACCGCGCCATCCTGCCCCGGCTCGGCCAGCAGCGCGACCTTACCCGTGCGCAGCGCCTCCTCGGCGGCTGGCGCGGACAACTGCTGCACGTCGAGCAGCTTGTCCTGGCGCAGCGATCGCGCCAGCTCCGGCGTGACCGTGGCGATCTTAAGCACGTCCGCCGGCCGGTTGCGAAACGCCAAGCCCAGTCCCGCCGCCAGCAGAATGGGGAAGATGAAGACCCAGAAGAGCGCTTCGGGCTCGCGCAGAAACTCCCGGAAGCGGGTGAGGGTCAACTGCACCAGCGCATGGTCCTCCGGTGATCTCTCGCGGAGCGCTGGGCGCAGCGCGCGCTCCGCCACGTCTTTCGGGCGAACATCGGGAACCGCCGTTGTGTCACTCATAAATGTCACTCATCGCGCAAATGCCGTCCCGTTAATGTGACGAAGACGTCCTCCAAAGTAGCCGAATGCGTGCGCAGCTCGGTGAGTGGAACGCCCTGGCGCTGCAACTCTTCGAGCAGCGCAGGCACGGCGCGATGCAAGGCGGTCACCTGCATTTGCACCGTGCCGTTTTCCGCGCGTACCTCCCGTACGCCCTCCAGCCGCCGCAGCGCCGGAATCTCCAGCGCCCGCGCCGCGCTTCCCGCCGAAAACTCCACCATATGCTCCACCCCGATCGAGGCGATCAACTCGCGCGGCGTGCCCAGCGCGATCACTTTCCCGTGATCCATGATCGCCACGCGGCCGCAAAGCTGTTCCGCCTCGTCCATGTAGTGCGTGGTCAACAGAATGGTACGCCCCTGCAGTTTGAACCGTTCGATCAATTCCCAAAGCTGGCGACGGGCCTGCGGATCGAGGCCGGTGGTAGGCTCGTCCAGAAACAAAAAATCCGGATCGCCTACCAGCGCGCAAGCCAGCGCCAGGCGCTGTTTCTGCCCTCCGGAGAGGCCGCCCACGCGCGCGTTCAACTTCTCCTCGAGCTGCACCAGTGCAATCACTTCGGCCGGCGGCGGACCGTGCCGGAAGAAGCTGCTGAACAGGCGGATGGTTTCGATTACGGTGACCTTGTCGGCGAGCTGGGTTTCCTGAAGCTGAATCCCCAAGCGCTGACGCAACTCCGTCGCGTGCGATTTCCAGCGCATCCCCAACAACTCCACATCGCCCGAATCGGGGTCGGTCAAACCCTCGCATATCTCGATGGTGGTGGTCTTCCCGGCGCCGTTGGGGCCCAACAGGCCAAAGCACTCGCCCGTGCGCACCTCCAGTTCGAGACCGTCCACGGCCACCACATCTTTAAACGTCTTGCGCAGGTTGCGGACACGCAGGGCGGGCGCGAGTGTGGAAGGCGGCATCTCCTTAGTATCGCGTCCAGGGAGCGTACCGTCAAACACGCAGGGCCGGCGCGGGAAGTGTGAGTCCGGGGGGAAAGAGTTAGCATCAGTATGGAGAGGAGATTCTTCATGAGTTCTACGCCAGCGGCCAGCCCCACGGCCGCCACCTACACGATCGAGCCCGCGCATTCCAGCGCGCATTTCAAGGTTCGGCACCTGATGATCGCCAATGTGCGGGGGGAGTTCAGCAAGATCAGCGGCACGGTGAAGGCAGACCCTGCCGACCCGGGCGCCTCGAGCGTCACCGCCGAGATCGATGTCAATTCGATTAACACGCGCGAGCCCGACCGGGACAAGCACCTGAAGAGTGCGGACTTCCTGGATGCGGCGAAATATCCCGCGATCAAGTTCCAATCGACGAAGATCGAGGCGGACGGGCCGGAAGCCTACAATGTGACGGGCGATCTTACGATTCGCGGCGAGACGCGCCAAGTGGTGCTCTACGTGACCGGTCCGACCCCTGAAATCAAGGATCCCTGGGGCTATACGCGGCGGGGCGCCGAGGCGATCGGCAAGATCAGCCGCAAGGACTTCGGCCTGACCTACAATCCGATACTCGAAGGCGGAGGCGTGATGGTGGGGGACGAGGTGGAGATCTCGCTGGAAGTAGAGTTGGTCAAGACGGCATAAGAAAGGGGCAGGCGAATCCGCCTGCCCCACGAGTCTCGACGACTCGCTGTATTAGAACGTCACTGTTACCACGTTCGACTGAATTCCGGAGACGGTAACCGAGACGTTGACAGTTCCGGTTCCGGCCAGGCTCGCGGGCAGCATGACGTTGACCTGGTCCAGCCCGGTAAAGTTGGGCGCCGCTCCGGCGTAGAACGGCGTCAATGTCTGGCTTCCGATATTGACGGTCACGTCGGAAAGGGCGGCGCGGCCCTGAATGCCGGTGCCGAACAACACCAGCGCGCTGCCGGACCCCACATTGATAGCCACGGCTGTGCAGTCTCCGGGCGTACAGCCTTTATCGAATGTGGTGACGACCGTTTGCTGGCCATTCGATCCATTGGTGACCAACTCCGCCGCGGCCACGCCCGTACCATTTTGGTTCGCCGCGTACAAGGTAGGCGCCACCGGGTTTAGATCTACGGGACTGGTTACAGCGCCCGATGGCGTGTTGATGGTGACGACGGCCGGGCCCATGCTGGCGCTCGCCGGGATCACGGCATTGATTTGCGTAGGCCCGGCGAAGATCAATGGCAACTGGGTTTGAACTCCGCTCGAATCCGTTACGAGCGCGCTGGTCCCGCCCAGGGAATTCGGCAGCGGCTGCGAAGTCGCCGATACCTCCGCGGCGGCCAGGTTGGAGCCATAAATGCTCACCAGCGAACCGGGTGCGACGGGCGCAATGCCGCCAGCGGACGAAACGGTCGCCGCACTGCCGGCCTTAATGGCGGCGGCATACCATTTACCAAGCGGCGTGAGCGTGCCATCGGTCAAAGCGGCGCCCTCCTGGGACGTCTCCTGGATGGTTAGAGCTGTTCCGCTCAAGCTGCCGTACTGGTTGTAGTCCACGTTGGCGAAGAATAACTCGCTCTCAAAGGGAGACGCGTATTCGAGTTGCTTCCAATACGCCAGATCGATAATCTGCTGCAGGAACTCGGCATCCTGGGGGGCCCAGAAGCTGTAATCGTTGTAAGGCTCGACGGTGGCCAGCAAATCGATGATGCCATACTCGCTGAGCCCTTGCAGTTGGGCGGCGGTCATCTTGTGATCCCACAGTTCCGAGATGGCGGACGGTTTGCCCGCCGCGGTGGCCATATCGATGTAATTCACGGCATCGTTGAGCATGCCCGCGTCGACGGAGAAGGTATGCATGTCAAAGTGGTCGATGCCGGTGGACATCAGGGCCGAGACATAGTCGCTGCCGTCCTGCTGCCAAGCTCCGCAGCCCGCGCCGATCAGCGGCGTGCCGTTAATTCCGGCGCTGCGCAACTGACTGACTATCGTGGAAATCTGTGCGGCCCACTCCGCCGGCGTGTATTCGGCGGAGAGTCCGATCAACTCGGATATGGTATCCGGCTCGGAGCCCAGATTCAGCCAATCCGGCTTCAATTGCTGCGCTACGATCTGCGCCGTTTGCGCGCGCCCGGCGGTGAATTCCGCACTCGAAAGCGAGGCGTAATAGGCCTTCAGCGGCAGATCGGTCGCATAGTCCGGAAATACTACGGTTGTCTCGATCAGCACCTTCATACCGTGCTGGCGGATCGCCGACATCACGCCCTGATAGAACGCGAGCACCGACGCATAGTCTTGCGGATCGTTGTTGTATGTGAAGAACGGTTGATACAGGATGGGAAACGACAAGCCCACAGTGACGAATTGAACGCCAAGCCTGGACAAGCCGTCCAACTCCCCCTGGACCCTGGTTAAAGCCTGAGCCGACAGGATGCCCGTAAGGCTGATGTTACTGTTAGCGGACAATAGTTCCGTGCCGAATGCCGACGACGGTTTGGCGCCCTTCCATTGGGAAGCGATGGTGGCATTGAAAGGACTAATGTAGCTCTCCATATCCGTGCACGTCGCGGAATATGCGGCCGGAGCCGACTGACATTGGGCCGCAGCGCGGTTGGCGGTGAATAGACAGAGCAAAATCAGGGAAAGGTAAAAGTGTCTCATGTGTATGTTTCTCACAACTGGTTGAACACGCCACTAGCGCGAGGGTCGCGCGGCGCGGCGGAGTTATCGGGGATTTTCCGTTTTAGTTAACACGTTCACTAACATCGAATTGCGATGGATTGTATGCGGGGGGACCAAAGTAGTTGCAGTAAGTATGAAACCTACCGTTTATAATCAAAAGCGGAGGCAGGCGAACCGCCTGCCTCACCCTACTGGAATGTTACCGTTACCACGTTCGACGCCGTTCCGGCGACCGTAACAGTTAAATTGACGGTGCCGGCGCCGGCCAAGCTCGCCGGGAGCGAGACGTCGACCTGATCCTCCCCGGAATATCCCGAAGGGCCGGCGAAGAACGGGGTGAGTGTCTGGGCGCCAATGGTCACGGTCACGTCGGAAAGCGCGGCGCGATTCTGAATGCCGGTGCCATAGAGCGCCAGCGCGGTATTACCGGCGCTCACATCCAGAGGAACGCCGGTGCAGCTTCCAGCCGCGCATGTGAAAATATCGACCGTCACCTGGCCGCTCGATTTGTTAGTGACCAACTGGCCGGCAGCCACCCCCCCACCACTTTGGTTCGCGCTGAACAGAGTCGGCGCGGTGGGGTTGAGCACCACGGGACTGGTGACGGCGCCCGAGGGCGCATTGATGGTAATGACCGCCGGCCCGGTATTGGCGCCGGCCGGGATCACGGCATTTACCTGAGAGGGGCCCACGAATAACAATGGCAGCGAGGTTTCGGCGCCTGTAGAATCGGTGACGAAGGCGCTGGTGCCGCCTAAGTTCGTCGGCAGCGGCAAAGTGGTGGCCGACATCGGAGCGGTGGCCAGGTTGGACCCGTAGATGCTAACGAGGGAGGCGGGCGCTACCGGCGCAATGCCACCGGCCGACGAAACCGTGGACGCATTGGCCGCTTTGATGGCGGCGCCATACCATTTCCCAAGGGGCGTAAGCGTTCCGGCGGCCAAGGCAGCCCCCGCCGCGGTACCCTCTTGCGAGGTCAGATCGGACGAGCTCAAGCTGGAGTATTGGGTGTAGTCCAGATTGGCGAAGAATAATTCGCTCTCGAAGGGAGACACGTAGTAGAGCTGCTTCCAATACGCCAAATCGATCAGCTCCTGCAAGAACTGGGCATCTTGCGGCTCCCAGAAGCTGTAAGCGTTGTAGGGTTCGGCGTCAGCCAGCAAATTGATAATACCGAATTCGGTTTGCCCCTGCAGTTGGGCATCGGTGAGCTTGTGATCCCACGCCTCCGAGATGGCCGCGCCTTTGCCTGCGGCGATCGCCATATCGATGTAAGTCTCACCAGCGTTCAGATAGCCCATATTGACCGAAAAGGTGTGCATGTCGAAGTAGTCGATGCCGGAGGTCATCAAGGCGGTGACGTAGTCGCTCCCGTTCTGCTGCCAGGCTCCGCACCCGGCGCCGAGGAGCGGCAGCTTGGTGGCTCCCACGCCGGGCCCGGCGGCTCGAACCGTAGAGACGATGGCGCCAATATCCGTGGCCCACTGTTGTGCCGTATATTCGACTTTCAGGCCCATTAGCTCGGACAGGGTATCCGGCTCCGAACCCAGATTGATCCAATCGGGCTGGAGCTGCTGCGCGACGATCTGCGCCTGCTGCGCGCGGCCGGCGGTCAACTGCGCCTCCGAAAGCCCGAGAAAGTAGGTGTTCAGCTCGGGAAGCCCGAGATTTGAGACATAGTCCGGGAATACTATAAACGCCTCGATCAGCACTTTCATGCCGCGCTGGCGGGCCGCCGCCACCACATTCTGATAGAAGGTCAGCACCGTGGCATAGTCTTGGGCGTCGCAGGGGGAAGTGCAGGCAGTGGATGTATAGAACGGCTGGTATAGGATAGGAAACGACACGGCAGTCGTGACCATTTGCACACCCACCTTGGCCAGCCCGTCCAACTCCATGTTCACCCTGGTCATCGCGTCCGCCGACAGTATGCCGGTGAGGCCGATGTTATCGTTGGCGGAGAGCAGTTCGGTGCCGAACGCCGTCGGCGCCTTCGATCCGTGCCACTGGGAACCGAGTGTGGTGTTGTAAGGACTAATATAGCTCTGCATGTTTGCGCATGTCGCGGAGTAGGCGGTCGGAGCCGAGGAACACTGGGCAGCCGCACGGTTGGTGGAGCACAGACCGATCAAAATCGCACAAAAGCAAAAGTTTCTCACACGAACTCGAACACAACTCCAGCCCGAACGTCGCGCTGGATTACGTTTAACCGCGATTTCCATTTTGAGCTACCCCTCTCGGCTAAACCAATTGTATACCGAAGGTGGTCATCCGGGAAATTCCCTAGGTACGAAATCGCTCAAAGCGCCACAAGATCGATGGCATAACGCCAGGTTCGAGTACCGTGCCTATCCCGCTAGAGTTCCTGGAAAGCAAAAAAATGCTCGGAAGAGGCTACAATGGAGCCGGTCTGCGCACAATCGCTGGAGAAAATGGCCTTCGGTCACCAGTCCGCGCAGCTTACCCATCTCGTCCGCGATCGGCTTCTCCCGAATCGTTCCACAATCGGGTGCCTTGCGCGAACAGCGTGCCTGCACCGCAACGCGGCAGCGCCCTACTGACAAGCTCTTATTGCATCGCCTTCGCCATGTCCACCGCCCATTCGATCGGATCGGCGGTGCCTCCCGGCTCGGCGTTGAAATACTCCCATGCCGCCACGCCTCCGAAGGTCGGATATTGGGTCACCAGCGCGTTCACGGTTTTCGCCACCGTCCCTATGCTCACGAAACCGCTGCCATCGGCGGAGTTGGCGATCATACCGCCCACGATCTTGTCCGGCGGATAGCCGGCATTGATCGCTTGCTCATAATTCGTTTCCGACGCCAGCGTGGCGAAACCGCTGTAAAACTGGCCATTGAACCACGCGATCTTAGGGCCGGCGGAGCTCTGGTAGAGTTGCGAGTAACTGAACCCGGAGAGATTCGCGCCGCCCCACAGGGCCGAAGCCACCGGCGACATGGTGATCAGAAAGTGCGAACCGAAGTCCCCGCTGAGGCTGGCGATCAGCCCCTCGGCATGTGCCAGCGACACATCCTCCTCGATATCCAGATCGATGCCGTTCAGCTTGTACTGCTGCAGGGTTTGCTGCAGGATGGGGTAGAATGTCGCCCATTGGCTGAAGAGATCCGCATAGGAGCCTTGCGCCGCGCCGCCTAACATCATGCGCACGGTTACGCCGTAGCTTTGCAGCGTGGCCACCTCTTGCCACATGGTGGTGAACATCGGATCGCTCGGCACATTATCGTTGAGATGGATATAAGGCGTACCGTTCGCGTTGTAACCCAGGTGAAATGCGGCCACCATCACGTCGGTGACGTACGGCTTGCTTGTCGATGGATTCAAGGTGGTCCAAATCGGAGATAAGGAGACATAAGTCCCGTTATTGTACTGCGTCTGATAGTAGTAGATGACACGCTTGGCCGACGCGGCCTCGGGCGTAGCCGCAGCCGCGCCTACGGTGACCGTCGCCAGCGCCAACAATATCCCAATTGGAAGTTTGTGCACGACCTTAACGATACCATCAGCGATCGCAGCCCGGGGAAACGTTGTAGAATGAGTGTCCCTTGTAGTCCAGTTCCTTGAGTCCTGCCTCCGAGGTATAAAAGCCCTCGATCGCGCGATGTCTGAGCCAGGCGATGAACACATCGCCTTTCGCTTCGAGTGACTCCAGCGAAACCGATGGTTCCCCGTTCAACCGTGCCAGGCCGGCCCTGCAGATCTCCTGCACGTCGCGTGTCTCCAATTCCTGCACCGCCGCTTCGCCGTAGAATCCCACGGCCAGCGCGCGGTGTTCCGCCGAGAGCGATCGTGCCGCCCGCCGGACCTCGGCCGCGTCATACACCGTCAAATCGATCCAAGCTGTAATCTCCGGAACCGGCGGCGTCCTCGGATCTTCGCCCAGCATGCGCGCGACCAGGGCTTGCAACTGGCGATACTCCGCCGCATCGAAGAACAGCGGCACGGACGGCTTCACATCTTTCGCCGCGGGCCTCAAGACGTGCGCCAGGTGATCGATGGAAGGCTCGTATAAACCCGGTGGGAGCTTCGCGCCATCCGCCGCTCCCAGATCGATACCGCTGCATCCGGCCAGCAACGCACCGCCTCCCAGCCGCAGCAGCCATACACGCCTGCTCAGATCTTCCGCATCCATTACAGGTTCCCTCGCCGGTACTCGTCGGCCAGGTGCTCGGCGGCGCGTACGGTGACCGCCATGATGGTCAACGTAGGTTCATAGCATCCCTGCGTTACAAAACAAGCGCCGTCGGTCACTAAGACAGTTTTTGCGTCATGCACCTGGTTGAAGCGGTTCACCACGCTCTTCTTCGGATCGTCTCCCATGCGCGCGGTACCGCACTCATGTATATTCTTTCCAAACAGGCTCAGTTTTTCCGACGGCGCCTGCATTTCTTCGACTTTGACAGCGGCCAGGATCTCGCTCAACCGGGTGTGCATCGCGCGCGCCATGGCGTGCTCGTTCTCTCCGTAACTGGCGCTGATGTGCAGCACGGGAACTCCCCACGCGTCGGTCTTGCCGGGGTCCAGCTTCACGTAATTCTCGTAACGCGGCAGGCACTCTCCCTGCGCGTAGATGCCGAAGCGATATGGTATCTCCCGGCTCACTTGCCGGCGCAACGCACGGCCAAATCCGCGCAGGCCGAAAGCGTGTCCATAGAGTTCCTGCTGGCT
Source organism: Bryobacteraceae bacterium (assembly GCA_035602155.1). GTDB lineage: Bacteria > Acidobacteriota > Terriglobia > Bryobacterales > Bryobacteraceae > Bog-159. The sequence goes on from DATNMW010000330.1 coordinate 17,578, forward strand.
GTCGCCGGCCAGATAGTAACCGCGCAGGAAATTCTTATCGCGGAAGCGCGCATCGGCATTCACGTATTTCGGCACGATATAACCGGCGGGACGTCCGACCGGTTCGCGCCGCGCGGACCGCAAAGCGGGCAGCAGGCCGCCGCCATCCTCCAGGGTGAAATGGTCCATCAGGTAATGGCCCAGCGCGCCCGAGGATGCGCCCACGCCCTCCGGAAATCGCGGCGAGCGCGAGTTCAGCAGAATGCGCGGGATTCCAATGCGCTGGCCGCCAACACCACGGTGCGGCCGTGGGCTTCCCGCTCCGCGCGGGTCTGCCGGTCCACGAACACCACGCCCGTGGCCTTGCCGCGGTCGTCCATGGCGAGGTGGCTTACGATGGCATCGCTCACCAGCGTGAATCGGCCGGTGCGCGCCGCGTCCGGAAGCGTCACCGACGGACTGTTGAAGTACGAGGCCGTGTAGCACCCGCGCTGGCACTGGTCGCAATAGTGGCAAGCAGGCCTTCCGTTGTGCGGCTCCGTCAGGTTCGCGGTGCGGTCGGGAATAATCCGCCAACCGAAGCGCTGCTCGATCGCCTTGCCCGCCTGGATCTCGCCGCAGGAAAGCCGCATGGGCGGCAGGAACTTGCCGTCCGGGAATTGCGGCAGTCCCTCGGCCGATCCGCTTACGCCGATGTACTGCTCCACGCGGTCGTAATAGGGTTCCATCTCCTTGTAAGTCACCGGCCAGTTCTCGCCATAGCCATCCCGCGCGGCCGCCTGGAATTCGAAATCACTGTAGCGGTAGCTCACGCGCGCCCAGCAAAACGTCTTGCCGCCGATTTGTCGGCCGCGAATCCACATGAACGGCTTGTCCGCCGGGAAGGTATAAGGATGCTCGCGATCGTCGACGAAGAACTGATGGCTGTATTCGTCGCACGCGTAGCAGAGCCGCTGCACGGGTTGTTCAGCGAGCAGCGTTTTTTGATCGCCAAAGCCGCGGCACCGCATGCGGTATGGCCAGACATGCTCGGTGAAGTCGCGCGTGGGGATGCGCGGCGGCCCCGCTTCGAGCATCAGCACCTGCATGCCCTTTTCGGTAAGGACCTTGGCCGCCCAGCCGCCGCTCGCGCCGGAGCCTACCACGATCGCGTCATAGATTTTGGTGTTGGACACGGCTTGCTCGGCGATGGCACGGCTGAGGTCCGCGGGAGACAAATCCCGCCCCCATTGATTAGGTGTAGCACAGGGAATGGGGGAATCCGGTCTGGCGGTAATTTCAAAATGAGTTGTATGCTCTCTCGGGAAAGCAACGGGTCCGTCAAGCCTTGGCGCTGGGGGACAATTCCGGTCAAAATGAAGAGTGCTACGGTGTCTTTCCATGCTTGACCCGCGCTACGGCAACAACTTCGTCGATGCCAACGTCCTTGATCGCACGAGCGGGCCGGAGGACCCGGCGGTGGACGAGATTCCGCGGCCGCGCCGCGAGGGCGCGTTCACACTGCTCTTGCCGTGTTCCGCTAAGGCGGAAATCGAGCATCCGGATACACCGAGTGAGGTAAAGCGCCGGGCCGAAGGGTTCATTGGAAAATGCTTCCCCCTCTCAGGGTGTTGACCCCCATTTTGGCCGTCGCTAGATGCGGCGGGGTGACCAAGAGGCGGCCCGAAGGCCGCCATCCATTCCGCGCTTGAGTCGGCGCTCGGGTCGCATCCCCGCGTTGCCCTATCCTCCTATCAAGCTTTCCTATTATAAGAAGGTTCGCGAAACAGGCACAGGGAAAATCATCCATTCTGGCAGGAAAAGCGGGCAGGGCCCCGGCCTGCGGCGGCCGCTCACGCCGTCCCGCCTCGCGCCGCCATCCGTTTACAATTGTGACCATAAGTCCGACTCTATCGTGTCATTTTACAAGAGTGACCTATTTATAGTCATAACATCGATATAGACTAAGTTATAAAGGAGTTTCTAATATGAAACAGTATATTACCAGACGCTTGATGGGCGCCGCTGCGTTAGCGATGGCCGTCGCGGCTGGTCAGATGGCACAGGGCGCCAGCGGTTCGATCGTAACCGTGGCTTCCACCGTGCCGCCCAACGGGGACGTGAACCCTTATGGCGTCGCCGTGGTTCCCGACTCGATAGGGAACCTAGTCCAGGGCCACATCCTGGTAAGCAATTTCAACAATAGCTTGAACCTGCAGGGTACCGGCACGACCATCGTGGATATCGCGCCCAATGGCGCAACCACCTTGTTTGCGTGGATCGACGCCGCGGCTCTGCCCGGCGCCTGCCCGGGAGGCGTGGGCCTGACAACGGCGCTTGCGGTCTTGCGCGCCGGTTGGGTGATTGTGGGCAGCCTGCCCACCACCGACGGTACGTCGGCCACCGCGCAGGCGGGATGCCTGATCGTGTTGAATAACGAAGGCGCGGTCGTGGAGACGATTACCGGCAATCTCATCAATGGTCCGTGGGATATGGCGGCGTTGGACATGGGCACAACGGCGGACCTGTTCGTTACCAACGTGCTTAACGACACCGTGGCCGGCAACGGCAGCCTGGTGGACGAAGGCACGGTCGTCCGCATCGATCTGGGCCTTTCGCAAACTACCATGCCATGGGTGGCATCCATGACCACCATCGGTTCGGGATTCCCTGAGAGAACAGATCCCGCGGCGCTGGTCATCGGTCCCACCGGACTCGGTCTGGCTCCCGACGGAACGCTGTATGTCGCCGACAGCCTGGAGAACCGGATTGCCTCGATATCCAATGCCGCCAGCCGGACTGCGACCGCAGGTATTGGGGTGACGGTCTCCAGGAGCCCCAGTCTCAACGATCCGCTGGGCCTCACAGTGCGTCCGAGCAATGGCAACATTCTTACGGTAAACGGCAATAACGGGCTGCTTGTGGAAACTACTCCCAGCGGCGCGCAGGTTTCGAGCGTGCTGCTCGACAAAAGCGGATCGCCTCCCGGAAGCGGAGCGCTCTTCGGGCTTTCGCCCGCGCACGAAGGCCTCTTCTTCGTAGACGACGCCACCAACACCTTGAACCTGTTGACCATCGCGCCGTAGTAGCAATTGCACAAATTGGAGGGCGGGCGGGATTGCCCAATGCCACTTAGTTTTCTTCGGTTTCGGTCGGCCTTTCGGTCGGCAACGCGTTGAAAACCGAACCTGTTGCGGGTGCCGTCGCGGAATTCCATCGGCTGCGTAGGAAATCGAAGCCAGAGTAGTGGACTCCACAGCGTACCGATGCATGGAGCTGGGCGACACGCCCATCATAGCTTAAAACATTCCATATGGTGTATGTTTTGGGATATGGCCTCCCCCAATTTGGCTAACATCCCGGATCTGTACCGGCGGGCTCTGTCGGTTGGTGCGGTCGAGTACTTCCAGAAACAAGCGGCATGCGCACGCGGCAGGCAGTTCTGCAACAACGGCTGGGCCGTCCCTTGGATCGGCAGTTGCACCGCCGCGGCCAAGGTTCCTACGGCGTGCAACCGCTGCATGATCATCAGCCACAGCACCACTTGCGCACTGTAGATACCGCGCCGGAGCCCGCTCCGGAAATCGTGGCCATGTACGGGGACCGATGGAACATCGAAACGGATTTGCGGTCCCTGAAACGGACTGTGCGGCTGCACCATATAGCCATCGAGAGCGTTGCGATGCTGGAGAAAGAGCTGCTGATGGCGGTCTGCGCCTACAATCTGGTACGCGCCGTCATGTGCTTGGCCGCCCGGAAAGGCCGGGTCGATCCGCGCCAACTCAGCTTCGCAGGAGTGCCCAACGTGGTGGACTGCGCTTGGCCCAAACTGGCCGCCGCAACCACTCAACTGGAACTGCAACGCGAGATCGCCCGAGTCCTCAAGCTTGCGGCGCAGTGCACCTTACCAAAACGAACGCGCCGCCGTTCCTACCCCCGGGTCATCTGGCGCCGGCAGCCTGGATTCCCCTATAGAAAAGGAGAAAACTAATTGGCATTGGGCAGGATTGCCCGCCCTCCACTCATAGCACTGGACCGATGCGCCACGGCACGAACTCGTGGTGCCCCAGCCGTTCCGCGCAAGTCTTCTCGCCCGAAGCCACCCGCAACAGCATCTCGAAGATCTCGCGGCCCACGTCCTGGACGCTCTTCTCTCCATCGGCGATGGCGCCGGCGTTGATGTCCATATTGTCCTGCATGCGTCGGTAAGTGAAGCTGTTGCTCGATATTTTGAGCACCGGCACGGAAGGAAAGCCGATGGCGCTTCCGCGTCCGGTAGTGAAGGCGATCAGATTGCAGCCGCCGGCCGCAAGGCCGGTGAGCGAAACCGGATCGTACCCGGGAGTGTTCATGAAGACGAAGCCGGGAGTGCGCACCGGCTCGGCGTAGTCCACCGCATCGTTCAGCGGCGAGGTGCCCGCCTTGGCCACTGCGCCCAGCGATTTTTCGAGGATGTTGGTCAGCCCGCCTTCTTTGTTGCCGGGCGAAGGATTGTCGTCGAAGCTGCCCGCAAAGCGATTCAAGTATTGCTTGTATCCTTGGATGAAACTCAATAATTTCTCAGCCACCTGCCGGTTGCGGGCGCGGCGCACCAACAGATGCTCGGCGCCGAAGATTTCAGTGGTCTCCGCCAGCACTGCGCTGGCCCCGATCACGGCCAGCATATCCGAGCAGACGCCCAGCGCCGGGTTTGCGGTAATGCCGGAGAACGAATCCGAGCCACCACAATTCAGCCCCAGCACGATGCGGGAAGCCGGCATCTCCACGCGCCGTTCGGCGGCGCAGGATTCCATCAGGCGGGCGATCTCGAAACGCGCCGCCGCCACCGCGCCGCGCGTGCCGCCGCTCGATTGCAAGGTCATCCCGACCAGGCGGCTGGCGCGCGGAGCATTGGGGCCCAGATAGTGCTCGATCTGGTTCACCTCGCAGCCCAGGCCCAGAATCACCGCGGCCGACACGTTGGGGTGCGCCAATACGCCGGCCAGCGTGCGGCGAAGCTGTGCGGTGTCCGGGCCGATGGTGTGGCCGCACCCTTCGCCGTGTGGGAAGGCCACCACGCCATCCACGTTGGGCGGCAGCGACTCGCCGTCGAAGCTGTGGGCGATCAGCTCGGCGGTGTGCGCGGCGCAGTTGCTGGCTGCCACCACCGCGATATAGTTCCGCGTGCCCACCGAGCCATCCTCGCGCGGATAACCTAGAAAGGTGGGGGCAGCGCGGCGCACGGGCAGCGGCGTTTCGCCGGTTGGGAATTCATAGTCGAAGTGCAATTCCTCGAAAGCCAGGTTGTGGGTATGCACATGACGGCCGGGCTCGATGGTTTGGCGGGCGCGGCCAATGACCTGACCGTAACGCCTTACGATACCGCCGCGCGGAATAGTGGTCAGCGCGATTTTGTGGCCGGCGGGGATGGACTCGCGTACACTGAGCGTCTGGCCGTCCACCTTCAATTCGGCTCCCGCGGACAGCGGCACGCGCGCGATGGCCACGTTGTCGGAGGGATGCAAATGGATGACGGAATTCTCCGCCGTGGGCAGCTTGGCGATTTCGAGCAGCGTTTCCAGCATGCTGGTTTTTACCTCATGAGCAGCGTTTCGGGGGCGTCTTCGCCCAAGTGGACGTGCAGCTTCCCGCCTGCCGGATGAATCCAGATGCCGCCACCATCGTGCGGGACGGGAATATCGGCGGGGCTGTCCACGAGGACGAAATCCTTCGTTTCGACGTCCTGCAGCAGCTTGCCGATGTGTATGTGGAGATGACACTGCGTGCGCCGGACATCGGCGTTGAAAGCCAGCCCCCACTGGTCGCCCCAGGTTTCCTGGGCTTTAGCGATGGCGGCGGTCCACAACGCCAGACGTTGCGCGGGCGGCAGGTCGGCGAGCGCGTGCACATGTACTCTGGGCAGCGCCAGCCAGCGATGCGGCTTGTTCGGATTAATATCTTTCAGGAAGAAGACTGGGGTATCCTGCGGCTCTTTTTCGGCTTCGCGGCATAGCCCGCATTCGCGCTTAGCCATGCTTTCGGCGCTGCCCGGATCGCAGGTGCAGTTGCGCACGTCGCCGAGGGCGATGGCGGAAAGGAGTAGAAGCGCTGGAAGGAATCGCACGTCTCTTCCCATTATAGATGGGGCGTGGCCGTTGCGAGCCGTGAATCGGGCGCCGTAGCAATCAGTGCGTCAGCGCCGAAACCCAACTCTTCACCATAGTTTGGAACGTCTTCGGCACAAACGGCTTCGCGATGAACCCGGAGAAGCCCGCCCGCCACGCAGCCCCGGCTCTTTCGGCGCTGCCAGTGAGGGCCACGATTGGTATGTGCGGGTAGTCGTACCATCCGCGGACGACCCTGGCTATCTCCAGGCCGCTGCGATCCGGTAGACCCAAATCCACCAACAGCAGCCGCGGGCGAGTATCCCGCAAAGCCAGGATAGCGCCCTCGCAACTATCCACGGCCAGCAGATCGATGTCCGCCGATTCCAGCAGAATTTGCACCATGCTGACGATGGACGCATCGTCCTCGACAATACAGACGTCAACATGTTTGGCCGATCGGCGTTGACTGGCCTTCCACGCGGAATCCACTTCAGTCCTGCTCATCGTCATGGCACGTACCAGGCGTCTGACGTCGTCGGAGTCGATGGCCGGTTCCTGCTGGCGATCGTTAAGATATGTGTGCACGTTATCACTCACAAGCTTCTTATCGGCACAAACGGAGAAAAGTCGCTGGCTTGCGTCTGAAAAATTGCGCAAGAGCCAGGAGCGCGAGAGATTATGCGGCTCTCGCAGTTCAAGGCGCCACGGGAATCACCCACGGAAAAACGTAGGCCTGCAACAACACCACGACGCCCACCAGCGCCGCCAGCGCCACGCTGTGCAGGAAGACATAACGCAGGATGCTGCCTTCATTGCCTTCCTGGCCGGTAGCCACGCCCGCCACCACGATGCTTTGCGCATCGATCATCTTACCCATCACCCCGCCGGCGCTATTGGCCGCCGCGGCCAGCACCGGCGACACGCCCAACCGGCGCGCGGTGACCTGCTGCAAGCCGCCGAACAGCACGTTGGACGATGTATCGCTGCCGGTGAGCGCCACACCCAGCCATCCCAGCATGGGCGAGAAAAACGGGAACAGCGCGCCGCTGGAAGCGAACGCCAGCCCCATGGTAGCGTCCAGACCGGCGTAACGCATGGCGTAGCCGATCGCCATCATGGCTGCAATCGTGAGCAGCGACAGCTTGACGCGCCGCAACGTGCCCCAGAAAATCCCGAGCAGCTTTAAAGGCGAAAAGCCCAGCAGCAAGCCGCTGGCGATGCCGGTCAGCAGCAGGCTGGTGCCCGTCGCGGAGAGCCAGTTGAAGAGAAACACGGCCGGTTCGGCGGTCGGCTTCGGAACCACCGGCGGCATGCGCAGCACGGCCTTGTGCAGAATCGGAAAGTTGAACGCGACTTGGGAGATGCGGTTGAGAAAAGCCTTCATTTGAGGCACGCCCCAGGCGAACACCAGGATTGAGAGCAGAATCCAGGGCATCCAGGCCTTGAGCGCGCGCCGGCCGCCGATCGCCGGCCTGGCGGCCGCTTCGGCCCGGCGCCCGGCTTCGGTTTCATGCTCGAAGCTCCACGTGCGGCGCGGCTGCCAGAACTTCAAGAGAATTATGAGCGCCAACATCGAAACCAGCGATCCGGCGATATCCACCACCCACGGCCCGTGCAGATTGCCGACCAGGAATTGCGTGACGCCGAAGCTGACGCCCGCGGTCAGGCAAGCGGGCCACACCTCCAACATGTTCTTGCGCCCGGCCATGGCCCATACCAGCCAGAAGGGGACCAACACGCTGAACACCGGCAGGATGCGGCCGACCATGGCGCTGAGCTGCTCGAGCGGCAGTCCGGTGACGCCTGCCAGCGCAATCAGGGGCGTGCCCAGCGCGCCGTACGCCACGGGCGCAGTATTGCCGATCAAGGCCATGCCGGCGGCCTGCAGAGGCCGGAAGCCGAGGCCGATCAGCATGGCGGCGGATATCGCCACGGGGGTGCCGAAGCCAGCCGCACCCTCGATGAAGGCGCCGAAACTGAATGCGATCAGGAGCGCCTGGAGGCGGCGGTCGCCGGCCAAGCCGGCGACGGTGTGCTTGACTACTTCAAAGTCGCCCGACTGAACGGTCACGTCGTAGACGAAGATGGCGCACAGCACGATCCAGCCGATCGGGAACAGGCCGTAGGCGGCGCCGTACAGCGCGGCGGCCGCAGCCAGACTGGGCGGCATGCCGAAGGCCAGGACTGCGACGGCCACGGACGCGCCCAAGCCGGCCAGGGCGGCCCAGTGCGCGCGTGCACGGCCAAAAGCGAGCAGGCCCAGCAGAACGGCCACGGGTAAGGCGGCGGCCAGCGCGGAAAGCCCCACGTTGCCCGCGACCGGGGTGTAGACCTGACTCCAAGTCACCGATTGTTCGTCCTAACTGATTTGGGAGACGGACAATTGTATCATTGCCCCGCGTGGGGCGGGTTTCGCTCACCTTCGCTCACTTTGGCTGCGAAACCCCGGGGCCTGTCCTACTGGCTCAGTTCACCGTGGTGGTGGCTGTCGCCGCGTTATTGACGGTGTTGGCGTCGAAGACCAGTGAACTGGCGCTGGCCGTATCGGTAAGCGTGTGGCCGGACCTGACAGTCACGTTCACCACCATGCTTACGGTGAAGCCGATGCCGTTAGCGAGAGACGGCGCCGTACAGGTTACCCTGCCGCTGGTGGCTCCCACGGCTGGTGTGTTGCACGTGCCGTCACTGGTGGCGGCGCTGACGAAGGTCGTCCCCCTGGGCACGCTATTTGCGAGCGTGACCGAGTATGCCGTATTCGGCCCGTTATTGTTGACCGTGGTGGTGTAAGTCAGGTTCGTCCCGGTAAGCACCGTTGCGGGCGCGGAGTTGGTCACGGCCAGGTCTGCCTGGGTGAGTGCGATGCGGGTCGCAAAGCCGTCATCCAAGCCACCGCCGAAAGTGGTCTGCAGCGCGCCCGTTGTCGTCGGAAACGATGCGCCGTAGCTAACACCAACTACGTAGATATTTCCGTAGTTATCGGTATGAATACCATAGGCTGCATCGCTGCCGTTGGCGCCCAGGCCCGTGGAGAAGAGCAATTCCGACTCGGCCGGGTTGAACTCGCTGACAAAGGCGGCACTGCTCGTTCCAGCCTGCACCGGATTCACGGTTGGAAATGTGGGGTCGTTCGTATATCCGGCTACATACGCGTTGCCGGCGGAATCCACGCTTACACCATAGCCTAGCGCCGCGCCGTTGCAACTCGTGCCGTTCAGGAAGGTGGAACGTTCGAGAGTGGCACCGGTCGAATTCAGCTTGGCCAGAAAGGCATTTGGGGTGTCGCAACCGGTGGCCTTCGGATCGGCCC
>DATNMW010000331.1:0-6134 GCA_035602155.1 Bryobacteraceae bacterium
GCCGTTGCCATCGCCGCAGGCGTTGGTGGTTCCATATAGCACTCCGCCGGATTCGCTAGTCAGCCCGGCAACCGGGTTACACCCATCACCGATTCCGGGGTCGAATGCGTGGAGCACCTGCTCTGTCCACGGCCCGCCAGCTTGTGCGGGCGGCGTCAACGAGAACACCGTACCGAAGCTAGTGTTCAACCCGCGGTAACCGCCATACGATGTCACACCGAAGAGCGTGCCACCGGTACCCGCCGTAAGTCCGCCCACCGCACTGCTGCCCGGGGATCCGCCGGGAAAGGTGTACAGGGTCGTGTAGGTCCAAGCGCCGCCAGCCGCCGGGGGAGGCGTCAGCCTGTACACGGCGCCATTTTCCACGTTCCCCCCCGGGGACGCGCCGTACAAAGATTGGCCGTAGCCGAGAGGCAATCCGAAAACCAGAGGGCCAAAATATGCCTCGCCATCCTCCGCGAGCTTGTATAGGACGGCATAAGTCCAATCAGTGGCCGTGCCCGTGGGCGGGTCTAATTTAAATGCAACCGCGTCTGACGTGACGCCGTAGAGCGATCCGTTCGGCCCCATCGCCAGGGCCGCGAGGGGATCCTCTCCATCTTCGCCATTGAAGCTGTGGAGCACCACCGAAGTCCAGCCTCCTCCGGGAGACGCCGGCGGCAAAAGCTCGTACAGTGTGCCGAGACCCCACCTGCCGCCGAAGTAGGTAGTGCCATAGATCTCTCCCTGCGGGCCGAGGATCACGCCGGAATACGGGCTCGAGGCGCCGTAGTCCGCCCCGTTGAAGGTGTACAAAGTGGTAAAAGTTTGGCCGGAGAGCGCTAGAGACAAAATGAACGCACAACCCGGTATTCGAGCGCTGTTTCGAAGCATCCGCATTTCGTGAATTATACACCCGAACAACCTAGGGCATCCTAGGGCAAGCGCTGGTAAGCATGTTAGCAACCCAATCGGCGTGGGGAATACCGCAACCGGAAAGAGCCCTAAGCTCGCGGTCCACGTCATACTCCACGCGCCGGATGGCTGGCTTGGAGTCATCGAGCAATAAGTATGAGGCCCGGCGATCGCCGTCGTAAGAGAGACTCACACTGCCTGTGTTGGCGACAATCAGTCCTGAAGCGCTCCGAATGTATGAGCGATGGATATGCGCATAGATGGCAATCGGCCGGCTGAGCGGTCCATAGACCGATTGCAACTCTGCATCGCCGGCTTCCGGCGCGGGGGCGCGCCAACGGCTCTCGGGGCTGGCATGCACCAGCGCCATCGGACCATGCATCTGAACGCGCGGCAGGCCGCGCAGCCAAGCGAGCCGCTCTTCCCCCAACGCTTCGCGGGTGGTTGCGGCCATCTCCTCGATGGCAGCGAACATCGGCCGCAGCTTGGGCGAGTGAGTGGCAAACTCCGTCAGCGACTCGGGCGCAAAAAGCATTTCATCCGTATTCCCAACCACGCCTTGCCAGCCGAGATCGCGCATGCGATCCACAATCGCAGCGGGACTCGCTCCGCTGTCGGCCAGATCGCCGCCGTGCAGGACCAAGTCGGGAGAAGTTTGCCGCAGATCCTCCAGGACTGCCTCAAACGCGGTAAGGTTGCCGTGGATGTCGGATACGATGGCGATGCGCATCACCGTTCTCCCAGCTATCGGACAAACTCGAATTCGGCCTTGGCCCGGATGTCGCGTGAGGACGCCCCCACCAACACCGTGAACCGGCCCGGCTCGGCGACCCAATCATGAACAGCGGAATCGTAGAACGAGACGGCAGCCTTATCGAGCGTGAATGACACCGTCTTAGTCTCGCCGGGTTGCAGCATGACGCGCCCGAATCCCTTCAACTCCTTCACCGGACGGTCGACGCGCGAGGGCGGCGGCTGTAGATAGAGTTGCACGACCTCAGCCCCGGCTCGGGTTCCCTTGTTCCGCACACTTACAGTGACAGTGGGGAATGCGATCTTGAGCCGGCTGTAATCGAATTTGGTATACGAGAGTCCGTAACCGAACGGAAACAGCGGCTCGACGTTGTATTTGTCGAACCCTCGATAGCCGACGTAAATACCCTCCGCGTATTGCACATGCAGATTCGCACCAGGGTAGTGGCCGTACACCGGCGAATCCCGCAACGCTTTCGGAAAAGTCACCGGAAGCTTGCCGGAAGGGTTGACCGCGCCAAACAGCACGTCGCCGATGGCATGCCCGGCCTCTTGCCCGCCGTACCAGGCATAGACCACGGCGGCGACTTGGCCGATCCACCGGGTCATGCTGACAGGCGCGCCGGCGGCGACTACCACGATGGTGTTCTTGTTGGCGCCGGCGATGGTTTCGATCAGTTCGTCCTGCCCGGCCGGAAGATCCATTGATTTGCGATCGAATCCCTCGCCTTCGATCTTGGGAGCGTTTCCCACCACGACAATGGCGACGTCGGAATGAGCGGCGACTGCCACCGCGTCCTCAAGCAACTCCCGCGGCGGTTTGGCGGCATCCTCGCCTTCCATGACAACTCCCAGCGCGTGGACGATATCGGCCTTCGGTCCCGCGGCTTCCCGGATGCCATCAAGCGGAGTGACCGCGTATTTCGGGCGCACAAGGGAACTGCCGCCGCCGCCCGTCCGCGCCACCGCCGCATTGGGGCCGATGACGGCGATCTTGCGAGTTGTCCCTGCGCTTAAGGGAAGCAAGGCGCCGGAATTCTTCAGCAGCACGATGCTCTCATTGGCCGCCCTGCGCGCAATTTGACGCTGCTCGGGCGTGTCCACGTCTCCGCCGGGGTCGTGCACGCGGTCGAACAGCCCAGCGGTGAACATCACCCGCAAGATGCGGCGCACGGCGTCGTCCACGGCAGCCTGCGTCACCCCGCCAGCCGACACCGCCGCCATGACCTTGTCCGCCGTGAGCCACCCAGCGCCATTCCCGTCGCGTCTGGTTTCCGGCTTGTTGGCCCAAATCCGCATGGCCTCGCCGCCGGGCATCTCCAAGTCCATGCCGGCGTTGATGGTGGCGTCCGTGCTGTAGGTGCTGCCCCAGTCGGAGATCACAAATCCCCGAAAGCCCCAGCGTTTTCGCAGCGTTTCCTTTAGCAGGTAGGGATTTTCGGCGCACCATTTGCCGTTCACCTTGTTGTATGCCGACATCACGGCCCACACGCCGGCTTCCTGAACGGCCGCCTTGAATGCCGGGAAGTAGATCTCATGGAGCGTGCGCTCGTCGATGGATTCGTCGATGCGATGGCGCTCGTATTCCGCATTATTCGCGGCGAAATGCTTGACCGAGGGAATCACTCCTTCGGCTTGCACGCCGCGGATGTAGGCGACTCCCATACGCGCCGACAGATAGGGATCCTCGCCATAGCCTTCGAAGTTGCGGCCCCACAGAGGGACGCGATTGATGTTCACGGTGGGCCCCAGAATCATATCGCGTCCGAGGGCCTTCACCTCCTGCGCGATGGCGCCAGCCGCGCGCGTAACCAGTTCAACGTCCCAACTGGCGCCCATGCCGATTCCGGCTGGAAACGCGGTGGCCGTGACCGGCACGGTGGAAGCGGCATTGGTGACAGCGGAAGAGCCGCGCCAGTTCCGCACGCCCATGGGACCGTCCGCCATCTTGATCGCGGGAATGCCCAGACGCGCGTTGGGCTGGCTTTCCATCCAACCCGAGCCGCTCAACATTCCCGCCTTTTCCGGGGGCGTCATGCGGGCCAGCAAATCTTCCACCCGTTGGTCAACGGGCAGTGCGGGATTTTTGTAGGGAGGCGCAGCCGGCTGAGCGCGGAGCCGCACGCCCACGACGGCCGCCACCGAGAGGAACAGGAACAACGTGGCCAATTTCGGGGGCACGAGTCGATCGTATCAATGTTCAGCCGCCGTTCAGCCGTCGCTCAGTCGTCGTTCAGTCGTCGTCTACTCGACTTCCTCACCGTGCGCGGGCTGGCCCTGCAAAAGGAAAGTCTTTGGAAGCTGGCCTTCTCCGCAAAGTTTAAACGACCCGAAGTCTTTGTACCAAGCCCCCTCCGGAACGTCGGGCGAGTGCAGACGCCACTCCTCCAAGGCAAAGAGGTCTTCCATGCCGATGTTGCGTTCTTTTGCGCGGTCGAGGAGGTGCTTGCGAAGCTGGCTTGGCAGGTTTAGCCACTTGATTTTCGGCATCAGTTGCCGAAAACCATGCGGGCGAGTTCCTCGCCAAGCCGTTCCGTTTCGGCCGGGTCGGTGGAGTTGCGGAAGCGGTCCGTGAGGTCGAAAAATGCCTTGCGCCGCTGCTCGTAGGCGGCGATCGCATCGGTTAAGAGATCGACGATGGCACGATTGGAGCTAACGCGGCGGGCTGCCGCGATGCCATCGATCTTGCCGGCAATTCCGGCAGGGAGCGAAATGCTCCGTCGGATGGCTTGCGTTTCTAGAAGCGCGGTTGCGGTTCCCATATGTTCACCTGGCACCAGTATACACCAAATCACACCGGGATGTCAGGCTCCCGACCGGCATACCGCCCGCTATTTGGTCACCCGGGTGACGCGCGTATCGCAGATCAGATCATGCAGCGCCCGCTTTTGAGAGTCGAATCCCGCCATGATATAGCCGATCGCCAGAATGATCCCGCTCACGATCTTCGCGAAAGCGCCCCACCGCGCGGCCCAGCGATATCGGGCTTCCGTCCGGCCGAACGACCTTCAAATCCAACGCCATCTTGCCCGGCGTCGCGCCAAAGCGGCTGACGAAAACGCCCTCGTAAGTGGCCCCGATAAGCATGCCGATCAGATACTCTATCCCCAGAGCCATCAACATCACGTCCATGCGTCCGCTTCGTAGCATCGGCGCGAACAGTAACTGCACGACCACGCTGACCGCGAAAAGAATCACGCCGTCGAGCGGCACGGCTACGAATCGTATCCAAAAACCCGCATACGTGAAGGTCATCGCGGATACCACTCCTTCGCGAAGCTTCTGCGTAAAGGCAATCTTGCAGTTCGAACAGATGAGACGGTCGCCGAAGTGGGCGAGTTCCTCCGGGGGCCATGGCTGGCCGCATTCCGAGCAATACCGCACCTGGACTGGCTCTGGCGCCTGCCCTGATGCGTGGGGCGCTAGGCGAGGCAGCGCGCCACTGTCACGCGGCGCCTCCATATCATGTGCTTGTACACGGGTTGATTTGCGCAACGAGTCGTATTGTTTTCGTTTGTCGGCGTCTTTGAGAACCGCCCACGCCTCATTCAGGGCCTGCGTCTTTGTCTTCTGCGTCTGTCCTTAGTTTTGTACCGTGATCCGGTAGAACGTCGGGATGGTACTCCTGAACTAGCCGCCGATAGGCCGCGTGAATCTGTTCGGGGCTCGCCGATTCCGGAACCTCAAGGACGTCGTAAAGAGTGGAACTTGCCAAGAGGAAATTGTATCAATGACGCGGCCCCAACCGGCATGTTTCCCCTCAGTCCGGCGTCTACCACAGCCCCGAGGAGGTCATCGCGCGGGCATAACAGGTGCTACGTTCGGAGGATGCATAGCTCGCGCAAAACGAAGAGGCCGTCAACCGGAAAATCGAGCGGGGCATTGCGCAGCTTGATCGCGGCGAGGGCATCTCCGGCGAAGGTTTACGCGCCCGCCTGGAGAGGCGTAAAGCGGCCTGGTTGTCTGTACAGAAGCCTCGATGAACGCCTTTCTTGTCTGCCTTCGCCGAGCGCTGGCAGACGACATAAAGCGATCGTCTGCCCCACCTCTTGGGACGTTTGCGGCCTGCCGGCGACTGCCGGAAATGGGCGCCGGCGTACCAGTGGAGTTCGTCGCAGTGCTGCATGGCAAACCCCGCGTTAGGTTAGACTCAATCACAAAGAGTAATCCCGGAATGACAAACTCCTTCCAGAACCGCGTCGCCATCGTGACCGGCGGCGCTTCCGGCATCGGCCGCGCGCTCTGCGAGGAATTGGCCCGCCGCGGATCGCTGGTGGTGTCCGCCGATATCGATTGCGTGGGCGCCCAGGCGGTGGCCGCCGCGATTACCGCAAAAGGCGGACGGGCCGCAGCCGCGCCGCTCGATGTCACGCGCGCGGCGGATGTCGAGCGCCTGGTGGAAGACACCGCGCGCCGGCACGGCCGCCTGGATTACATGTTCAATAATGCGGGCATTGGCGTGGCGGGCGAAGTGCGAGACCTCTCGC
>DATNMW010000332.1:0-3360 GCA_035602155.1 Bryobacteraceae bacterium
TAGGGAAAGACCTTCAAACTCCGCCAGCCATATGCGACTTCGATGAACGTCTGCCCTCCCCGTTCTATCTGTTGTTGCCCAATGACCTTCCCCCCGAGGCGTTCATAGAATCTCCTTGCGGGGTTGAGTGCTAAAACCACACGGCCATGGAACTAAATTCGCGCGTAACCAACTCGCGCACGAATTGCCGGACAAGCAACGCTCCCAGTCCCTTTCGTTGCGCCTCCTGGCGGAGATATATAGCGTAGATCTCACCATCGCACTCCAACAGGCCAGTCCTCTCCTTGCCACCTGAGACGAAACCCACAACGCTACCACCAGCGTCACAGCCGACCAATGTTATCGCTGAGGGCGGCTCATGCCCTGTCCGAATCCCGCCAAGAGGATTCACGCTTCTCCACGGATAATCCATTCAGAAGAGCCTCGGGAAAGATGCCTCGATACGCGCTCTTGTAGCTTTCGACGTGAACCTCGGCAATGGCACGCGCATCGTGAATCGCCGCGGGGCGGATGTTCCATACGCCATTCAGCATAAATTTATTCTAGTCGCACCGGGCCAGAGCGATCTTCAAGGCACGCGTTGCAGCGTTGCACAAAGAACCGTCTACGTAGCGTGATTGTGCTACGGTTGGAACTCGCCCGAACCGCGGAACTGGGTCGGGTCTCCCTGGACCCGCGCTCGCGAAAGACCAGAGCGGGCTGCGAAGGTCAAAACGGATTCGATATCAACCGCTGCATCGTCTCCCTGTAAGTCCGTCCCGAGCGAAGCTGAGTGCCGCCGGCGAGAGTCACCAGGAACTCCGAATGGGATGCCGGCCGCACCGTCCGGATACGTTCGGCATTCACGATTAGGGAACGGTGAATTCGGACGAAGCGGAAGGGATCGAGGCGTTTTGCGATCTCCGCCATAGTCGCCTCCACCAGATGGCGCGCCGGACCCACGTGCAATTCCACATAGTTCTCCGCCGCCTTCAACCAATCCACATCTCTCGTTTCTACAAAGTGCGTGCCTGCCGCGCTTCGCACCGCGATCCTATTCAAGTAGGTTGGCTGTCTCGCTATCCGTTCCAGGACTGCCAACACCCTGGCATCCATTCCTTGCGAGCCGCCGCGAATTCGGTTCTTCGCCCTTTGCAAGGCTTGGTGGAACCGCTGCGGTGTGAAGGGTTTCAATAGATAGTCGGCGGCGTTCGCCTCGAAGGCCTCCACTGCATAGTGGTCGTAGGCGGTGACGAATATCACGGCGCTGGGCAATTCCGCTCCGGCCCGCCGGAAGGCGGCAAAGCCGTCCATTTCCGGCATCTGCACATCCAGGAAGACCACATCGAAGCCGCCCGCCAGCATCAATTCGGCCGCCCGTTTACCGTTGCCGGCCTCTTCGATGAGACCGATTTCGGCATCCTGAGCGAGGAGCATCCGAATCCCCTGGCGCGCCAGGGTCTCATCGTCTGCGATCAGAGCGCGCAGGCCTTCGCGCGCGCTGCGAATCCCGTCGGGTTCACTCCGGCGAGTAGTCACACGCAGCCTTTCTCGGCATGGTAGGGAAGCCGGACCGTCGCGGCCGTTCCGCCGCCCGCGAGACCATCGAGACGCAGCGACTGCCGCTCGCCATATAACTGCTGCAGACGGGCTCGCGTATTGCTCAATCCCAAGCCGCCCCCGGAACCATCCCCCGAAACCCCTGGTCCGCTATCGCAAACCTGCAGCTCCAGAATCGAGTCCCTCACGCAGGATTTCAATTCGATCCGGACCGGGCGCGGAAGTCTTGGACACGCCATGCCGCACTGCATTTTCCACCAGCGGCTGCAGCAACAGGCTGGGGACCAGGGCATTCAGCGTCGCCGGCGAGAGGTTCGTTTCGACGGTCAAGCGGTCCGGGAATCTGACCCGCTGGATGTCTAGATAGAGATTGATCAATTCCAGTTCGCGGCGCAGCGGAACCTCTTGCGTTTCCAATCCCGCCAGAGTCTGGCGCAGGAGCTCGCTGAGGTTGGTCAGCATCGCATCCGCTTCTTCTGCCCTGTGTTGCCGCACCAGGACGACGATTGCGTTGAGCGTGTTGAAAAGAAATTGGGGACGGAGTTGCATCTTGAGTGCGCTCAGCTTCGCCTGTGCGAGTTGACTTTCCAGTTGCGTGGCGCGCAATTCGAGTTGCGCCGACAATCGCTCGCGATCCAGGAACCTCCGGTAGTAGCCCGCGCTGTGTTGCACGCCGACGATCAGCCAGTAAACGATCACGTTCAAATGGAAATCGATCGGCAAGACGGCACGAAACGTCGCGCCGAATTTCCGCGGGAACCAGGGCAGGCCGAACACCGGCGTGATGCAGGCAACAAGACTTCTTCGAGCAGCGCGAAGCATACGCTCCAAACCAGGTGCAGTCCGGCGTTGCGCCACCAATTCCTTCGTTCGATGGGAAAGCGCCGCGCAAGCCACCAGACGAACGGAGTGAGAAAAGCCCAAGCGTACGCCGTGGTCAGCCATACCACCAGATAACCGTGCCATTCGACGGCGCGGCCCTGGTAAGGTTGGCGCGCCCCGCATCCTCGCTGATGAAGAACAGCGCGAAGAGCGTCCAGCCGCCCAGGTATGCCAGCCAGCGGATTAACTTCGCGCGCAGTTCCCGCATCGCCGGTCAATCAAAACCGCACCTTGCGCACGTGCGCATAGAAGCCCAGAACAACCAGGCCGAGAAACCCTATTCCCCAGATTTGGAACGCGATGGCGGCCAGGAAGCTGGGCCACGTCTCCAACCGGAATCGATGCCACAGCATAGATCCGAAACCGCCCGCAATACCAAGCAGCAGCCACGCGACCAACAGAATGAGCAAAGGAGCCCGCCAGAGATATCGCAGCCGTGCACCTATTCCTTCGGTCGCTTGCCGGATGCCCTGGAGAGGCATCCCGCCTGGCCGCTTAGGGCCGCCCAGCGAATTGATCCGAACTGGCTTCGGCGCGTCCGCCGGAACACTGACGAAGGCTGGCGCCCATCGCGAACCGTCGATCGCTAACTGGGCCAGATCGGCGGCGCGCATGTAATTCGCCAACCCGCCAGAATCGAAGACCCGGTTTGCGATCAGCACCATGGTCGCCGGCGGCATGTCCCATCCCGCTAGTCTGTCAGCCCCCGACGCGGTTTGTTCCAATCGGCCCTCCGCATCCAGTCTCGCAACCGTGGTCTGACGGTCTAGAAATTGATCGACACTTGCGCGGATCGGTGCGATCGCAGGATCTGTGCGAAGCACGTCCGGGCGCGACGGGTCCAGCGCCGCGATCTCGCTTAAGGCGCTCAACGCACGAATCGCGTCGCCTTCGGCGGCCGCGGATAGAAATGTTTGCAGCAGATTCTGCAGTTGAGCG
>DATNMW010000333.1:0-14725 GCA_035602155.1 Bryobacteraceae bacterium
CCCTCCTTGCCGATTTTTCCCATCGTAGGTGGTTCCGTAGAGGTTGCCCGCCGAGTCACGGATCACTCCGGCATGGGGGAAACCGCCACCGGAACCGCCCCGGAAGCTATACAGCACTGTCTCATGGCCAGCGGTATCGAACTCGTAGACAACGCCGTCCCCATCGCCGCCGGAGAGAGTTGTTCCATAGAGGTTGCCCGTCGAGTCGCTGATCACTCCGGCCCAAGGCTGGCCGCCATCGGCCCCTCCCGTGAAGCCGTACAACACGGTCTCGTGGCCGGCGGCGTCTACCTTGTACACGACGCCTGCATTTCCCGCACCTCCGTAGCGGGTAGTCCCGTAGAGGTTACCAGCCGAGTCGCGGATCACCCCGGCGTACGGCTGGCCGCCGTCGTCGCCGCCCGTGAAGGCGTACAAGACCGTTTCGTGGCCGGTGGCATCGACCTTGTACACGACGCCTGCGTTTCCCGCGCCTCCATGGAGAGTGGTTCCGTAGAGATTGCCCGCCGCATCGCCGATCACGGCTGCAAAGGGGTTGCCCCCATCGGTACCGCCGGTAAAAGTGTACAAAACAGTCTCATTGAGGGCGGTATCCAGCTTGTACACGACGCCTTTGTTCGCCGTTCCGCCCAGAAGAGCAGTTCCATAAATGTTACCGGCCGAGTCGCGGACCACTCCCCCGTAGGGGTTGGCCCCATCGGCCCCGCCCGTGAAGTTGTACAACACGCTCTCATGGCCGGTGCTGTCCAGCTTGTACACTACCCCTGCGTGCCCCGTGCCGCCCTGGTAAGTAGTGCCAAAAAGATTACCCGCCGGGTCGCGAATCACTCCCGCGTTTGGGTAGCTTCCGTCTACCGCACCCGGAAAGCTGTAGAGCACCGTTTCATTGCCGGCAGTGTCCAGCTTGAAAACGACGCCCGCCATCCCGCTGCCGCCTGCAGTAGTAGTTCCGTAGAGGTTTCCGGCCGAGTCGCGGATTAGTCCAGCATAAGGACCGGAGCCATCGTCTTCCGCAGTGAAGAAGTTGTGCAGTACAGTCTCATGACCGGTGGCATCCAGCTCGAACACGACGCCCAAGCCCTCCGTGCCACCAGATCGAGTCGTTCCGTAGAAAGAGCCTGCCCCGTCCCCGATCACCGCATTGGGTTCTTCGCCATCGGCAAAGTCCGCGAAGCTATACAACACCGTCTCCTGGCCGGCGGTGTCCAGCTTGTACACCACGCCATAGCCCGGCGTGCCTCCACCGGCTGCTCCATAAAGGTTGCCGGCCGCGTCTCGGATCACCCCGGAGTAAGGCTCTCCCCCACCGGCGGCTGTCGTAAAGGTGTATAGTACCGTTTCCTGGCCATTGACATCCAGCTCATATACAACGCCCGCGTTCGCCGTGCCGCCGTAAGTGGTGGTTCCGTAGAGATTGCCGGCCGGGTCCCGGATCACGCCCGCGTAAGGGCTTTTCCCATCCGCGCCTCCAGTGAAGCTGTGCAACACCGTCTCCTGGCCGGCGGTGTCCAGCTTGTACACCACGCCAAAGCCCGCAGTGCCGCCTTGGTAAGCAGTTCCGTAGAGGTTTCCCGCCGGGTCGCTGATCACTCCCGCATACGGGCGGCCGCCATCGTCCCCGCCGGTGAAGCTGTACAACACCGTTTCATGGCCGGTGCTGTCCAGCTTGTACACCACGCCAAAGCCCGCCGCGCCGCCCTGGTAGGTAGTTCCGTAAAGATTGCCGGCGGAGTCGCCAATCACTCCTGAATAGGGGTTGGCCCCATCGTTCCCGCCCATGAAGCTGTACAGCACCGTCTCATAGCCGGTGGCATCCAGTTTGTACACAACGCCAACTCCCGCGGCGCCGCCATTGGCCGTAGTTCCGTAGAAATTGCCCATCGAGTCGGCGATTAACGCGGCATAGGGCTCCGCACCTTTTGGCGGACACCCGAAATTATGCAACACGACTTCACTCGCGTGCGCCGGCGCTGTCATGATGACCGCTAAAGCAGACGCAAACCAGAAAACAATCGCGGGTTGCAGAGATATCTTGAGCATTACTGAGTCACCTTAAAGGCCACGTTACTCAATAGCGTTGCGCTTGGCGTGGTCACCTGAACCTTGCCGCTAGTCGCGCCCGCCGGCACGACCGTCGCGATCTCGGACGCCGACACCACGGTGAACGCCGCCGGCACGCCACCGAAACTCACACTGGTCGCGCCAGCCAGATCCGTTCCCAGGATGGTGACGCTCGCTGCTACGGAACCCGATGTGGGCACGGTCTTCACAAATGGACCCAAGCCAGTAGCCAGGCTGAATACGATACCAGCACCGAACGTTCCGCCCTCAGTGGTTGTGCCGTAAAGGTTCCCGTCGGTCCCCTGAACCAGCCCACCTTCGGCGTCCTGGCCATCGGTCGGGCTGAAGTTGTACATAGTTGTCAGTGTGCCGCCCGAAGTAATCCGAAAGATTGTGCCAAGGAAATTGGGCCCTTCGTCCGAGGTTGTTCCATAGAAGCTTCCGTCCGTGGCTTGTATCAGGCCGGCTATCGGGTTGGCGCCATCGGCCGGGCGGAAGCTGTATAGCGTCTTCAGTGCGCCGCCTGGGGTGATCGCGAAAATTGTGCCATAGCCGTTGGCCCCGCCCCCGTCGGTCGTTCCGTAGAAGTTGCCGTCGGCGCCTTGGGCCAGGGCAGCTAGTGGGCCGGCGCCGTCGGTCGTGTCAAAGTTGTGTAGCGTCGTCAACGCGCCCCCAGGGGTGATCTTGAAAACCGTGCCGACGTTATTGCTCCCTCCCCCCGCAGTTGTTCCATAGAGGTTACCGTTAGGCGCCTGCAGCAAGCCCGCGGAGGGATTGGCCCCATCGGTGCCGCTAAAGCTGTAAAGTATTGAGAAAGCCCCCCCGGGGGTGATCCTGAAGATCGTGCCGTAGCCGTTGGCCCCTTCGCCTGCCACTCCATAGAGGTCTCCGCTTGAGGCCTGTACCAACGGAGCGACGGGATTGGCTCCGTCAATTGCGTCGAAACTGTGCAGCGCGGTCAAGACCCCTTCGGGAGTGATCTTGAAAATAGCGCCATTGTGATGAGTTCCACCCCTACTAGCTGTGCCGTAGAAATTTCCGTCCGTGGCGAGAATCAATCCGGCCATGGGGAGGGCTCCGTGGGCGCCGTCGAAGTTGCGAAGGGTTGTGAGCGTGCCGGCCGGAGTGATCTTGAAGACCGTGCCATACGTATTGGTCCCCCCGATGAGGTCGTCCCATAGAGGTTACCATCTGTGCCCTGGACAAGGGACACGTAATACGGGTTCGCGCCGTTAGTCCGATCGAGATTCTGCAGTGTGGTAAAGGTCTGTGCAGACGATGCGATGGCGGCGCAATACGAGAGAAGAATGATGATAGGTCTTCCCCAACGTGAGCGTTTGTCCATAGAGCCTCATTTTCGGTCGAGATGTTTGGATTATACTGAACAGCCGAGGCTTCCGCCCGATAATTATTCGGGAAGGCGAAGCCATGGGTACCGGTACTGACACCCTGCGGGACAGCGGAGGTTTAGCCACCCGTCGCGACCGTTTGGCGCACGTGGCGTTCGGACGGCGGCAGGTTGGCGTGTGGGCCGAAGGCGTGAATGGGGGCGATCAGGCGGGAATCGTGGCACGGAATGGCTTCGGAGTCGAAATCGCGATCGGCACAAATTGCGATTTATCGCAATTCAAAACGTCTCTAGCCGACCCGTCGGGTGTTTCTGGGAGACCTGTATGTAGAATGTCCCGACACGGGGCCTACTCCTGGGTGGGAACCTTCTGGCCAAAGGAAGCCTTTGCTAATGTGTTGGTTTTCCGACCGTGATCCTGTTAGCGTTATGCCAGGTTGCTGCGGCCTCGGTGAGGCGCCGGCGGCTAGGGCGTTGACGACGCACTGTAGGGTTCGCCCGAATAGCAATTAGCGCGTGAAGCGCGTCGCTTTGCGGGCGGCGTGCCGCTCCAAGGCCAGCTCGATCAGGCGATCCACCAGCGCTGAAAACGACAGCCCGCTTTGCTCCCACATCTTGGGATACATGCTGATGGAGGTGAAGCCGGGAATGGTGTTGATCTCGTTCAGGTAGAGCTTGCCGGTGGCGGACTCCAGCAGGAAATCGACGCGCGCCATGCCTTCGCATCCGACCGCGCGATAGCATTCCACAGCCAGCCGGCGCAGCTCGGCGGTCTCGACCGCGCTCAACTCCGCGGGCAGGCGGAACTGCGCGCGGTCGAGCAGGTACTTGTCTTCGTAGTCGTAGAATTCCTTGGAGGGCAGGATTTCGCAGGGCAGGGAAGCCACCGGATCGTCGTTGCCCAACACCGCGCATTCCAACTCGCGCCCTTCGATCGCCCGCTCCACGATTATCTTGCGATCGAACTCGGCGGCCAGGCGCATGGCCGCTTCCAGTTCGGCGGCGTTGTGAACCTTGGAAATTCCCACCGAGGATCCCAGGTTGGCCGGCTTCACGAAAACCGGAAAAGGAAAGCCTTTCGCAATCGGCGCGGGATCCAACGCATGCCTTGCCTGCACCACATACTCGACGACCGGCAGGCCGCGCTCGATGCAAATGCGCTTCATCATCTCCTTATCCATGGAAACGGCAGAGGCTAGCACGGCTGCGCCGACATAGGGCAGGTCCGCCAGTTCAAGCAAGCCTTGCACGGTGCCATCCTCGCCGAAGGTGCCGTGTAAAACGGGAAACACCACGTCTATTTCCGGCTGCGCGCCCGGCTCCGGCAGGATCGGCTCGGGCGACCATTTGCCCATCGGATCGATGAAGTAATCGACCACGTCATAGCGTTCGCGATCCAATGCCGCCATGATGGCTTTCGCCGAACGGATGGAAATATCGTGCTCGCCGGTGCGCCCGCCGTAGATGACGGCGACTGTTGTCTTCATAGGATCTTCTTGCCCATGGCGGACATGATCATTTCGACTGCCAAATCCGCCGTACGGTTGATCTCGTCGATGACTGGGTTGACTTCGACCACTTCCATGGAAAGCATGCGGCCATTGTCGGAGATCAACTCCATGGCCAGATGCGCCTCACGATAGGTGGCGCCGCCGCGCACGGGAGTGCCCACGCCGGGGGCGAACTGCGGGTCCACCCAATCCATGTCGAGCGAGAGGTGGAATCCGGCGGTGCCGTCGGTGGCGATGCGGAAGGCTTCGTCCATGACTGAGCGCAGGCCGCGCTCGTCGATGTCGCGCATGGTGAAGGCGCGCACGCCGGTGTTGCGCACGTGGCCCTTTTCGAGCGCGTCCACGTCGCGCAGGCCGACGAGCACGGTCTTGCGGGGATCGACCTTGGGCGCGTAGCCCAGCAGGTGGGTAAGCTCGGGGGGTCCGAGGCCGACGCAGCACGCCAGCGGCATACCGTGGACATTGCCGCTGGGCGAGGTTTCGGGGGTGTTCATGTCGGCGTGCGCGTCGATCCAGATGAGTCCGATTTCGTGTTTCTTGCGGCGGAAATGGCGGGAGACGCCGGCTACGGTGCCCACGGCCACGGAGTGATCGCCGCCCAACACCAGGGGGATCTTTTTCTTGGTGAGCGCCCGATCCACCATCAGCGCCAGGCGCTTGCAGGCGAGCGCAATCTGGGGCAGGTACTTGGCGCGGTCGGGACCTTCCGGCAGGCTTTCGGGCTGGTCGACGGGGACGTTGCCGAGATCGTCGGGGTGGAAGCCGAGGGCCGCCAGGCGCTTATTCAGATTGGCGACGCGGATGGCGGAAGGACCCATGTCCACGCCGCGGCGGCCCTGGCCGAGGTCGAGGGGCGCGCCGATGATGGCGATGTGGGGATGGTGCATGGGCCATGAACGAGTGTATCAGGTAGGACCGTCCTCCCGGCTGTGTGGGCATTGCCAAAGGAACAAGCGACTGGCGCCAACAAGGGACGTTCTTCGATGAGCGTCGGAAGCGTGCCACTCGGGGTGATTTCAAAGATTGTCCCACCGCCGTAGGCCTTCCCAAGTTGGTTGTCCCGTAGGTTCCCCATCACTACGAAGCCGCGACGAGGTGCTGCCTTCTTGGTCGGGGCATGCGGTAGAGGTACGGAGATTGCGGCGCTGCCGTCACCTGAGCGAAAATGAAGCTATGACCGGAATCCAGTTCGTGACCGATGAGAAGGGCCGCAAGGTTGGTGTCCTTATCGACCTGAAAACGCACGGGGCCATCTGGGAGGACCTCTCGGACGGTCTGATTTCCGAATCGCGCCGAAAGGAAAAGGGCATTCCTTACGAGCAATACCGCGCAAGTCGCCTGAAGCGTGCCCGCACGCGTGGCTAAAGTAGGGGGGCGGGATCCGTAGATTGCTCGTGTTGGCAACGCCTAATCAATCGAAAATTAAAGATCGGTCCTGTTTAGGTCATTCCTTGGGGCCTCGCTGGGCCTCGCCAGCCCGATGCTATCGCTAAACATAATGACTTGCAGCAACTTACGAGCAGCCTAGCCAATTCACTCTCGCCTTCAGACGTTTTGCGTGAAATACAGCGGTATGTCGAGAACTACGGTGAAAGGTGAATTTTGTGAACGCCCTTGAATACGAAGCTAAGTACTCCCTCGAAATCAAGCAGTCGGCGCAAAAGGAATTGGATGCGCTCGGCGATCCGCTCTTCACGCGCATCGACCGGAAGATTCTGGCGCTGGCCGATAACCCCCGGCCCGCAAGATGCAAGAAACTGAAAGGCTACCAGGATCAGTGGCGCGTTCGGGTCGGTGACTGGCGCGTGGTCTACATCATCAACGACGCGGCGAAGCTCGTCAGCATCACGCGCATTGGACACCGGCGCGACGTGTATGAATGAACAGCGATGCGAGTCGTCGGCGGGGCGGCGCGCCGCGATCGAAGCCTTCTCAATCGCGTCCACGTCGCGCAGGCTCGGGCGGTCCGAGGCCGACGCAGCGGGCGAGCGGCATACCGTGGACGTTGCCGCTGGGCGAGATTTCGGGGGTGTTCATGTCGGCGTGTGCGTCGATCCAGATGAGTCCGATTTCCTGCTTCTTGCGACGGAAATGGCGGGAAACACCGGCCACGGCGCCCACCGCCACGGAATGATCGCCGCCCAGCACCAGGGGGATTTTCTTCTTGGTGAGGGCGCGATCCACCATCAGCGCCAGGCGCTTGCAGGCGAGCGCGATCTGGGGCAGGTACTTGGCGCGGTCGGGACCTTCGGGCAGACTCTCGGGCTGGTCGACGGGGACGTTGCCGAGATCGTCGGGGTGGAAGCCGAGAGCCGCCAGGCGCTTGTTCAGATTGGCGACGCGGATGGCGGAGGGACCCATGTCGACGCCGCGGCGGCCCTGGCCGAGATCGAGGGGCGCGCCGATGATGGCGATGTGGGGATGGTGCATGGGGTTGCTTGTCAAGGCGAGGCACCATGGATGAGTTTATCGCGATGGGTTGGGGCGGTGGGCCGAGGCGACGCCTTGTTGGTCTGCTCGACCCACTCCCAGGGCACGGCGCTTTCTCTTTTTCGCGGCCGTCCGCCTCCGCCGCTTGTTCGGAGATTTCGCGCTGCCCGCCCCGGTGATGCCGCGGTCTCGCCTTGGCCCTTTCCGTGCGCGAGGCGTCCGCCAGAACCCCCACGCCTCCCAGAAAACGTCCCAGCGAGGTCCGCGACCAACGGAGGGCCGCATAAGCAAAGGACAAGCACAACAATGTCCCACACGGCACCACCGCCGATAACAAGCTTCCGTTTGCGACACTTATCATCGGAGTCGTACTCAGCTTCGTATTCAAAGGCGTTCATTAAATTCCCCTTCATAGTTGTATTCGACACATGGCGGCAGTTCTGTCACTTTTTGCGGAACGCTAACGAATAGTGGCGCGGCCAGCATCTTTCCAATAAGGGTATGTCCATCGACGATCCCAACGGAGGCGTTCATCCGTGTTCATCGGGAGCCGCGCTATAATTGCGGTGGAATGGATGTCTACGAGGAGCTTCTGCGCCTGCGCAAACTGGGCCAGAAGTGCGCCATCGCCACCATCGTCCAGGTGCGCGGGTCCATCCCCAGCTACGAGAGCGCCAAGCTGCTGGTGCGGGAGGACGGTTCCATGGTCGGCACCATCGGCGGCGGATGCGTGGAAGCCGAAGTGTGGAACGCGGCGCGCGAAGTCATCGAGAAGGAGCAGCCCCGCCATTTGAGTTTCAATCTGGGCCAGGATGCGGCCTACGACAACGGGCTCATCTGCGGCGGGCAACTGGACGTTTTCGTGGAGCCGGTATTGCCTGTGCCGGGCGTATTTATTTTCGGCGCCGGGCACATCTCGAAGAGTATTTCCAAGGTGGCCACGCTGGCGGGATTCTCCAGCACCGTGGTCGATAACCGTGAAGCCTTCGCCAACCGCGAGCGTTTTCCCGAAGCCGGCGAAATATACGCGGAGGAGTACGGGGAAGTCTTCCCAAAGCTGCCGGTGAACGAAACCAGCTATATCGTCATCGTGACGCGCGGCCATCGCGACGATATGCTGGTGCTGCGTTGGGCGGTCTCGACCAACGCGCGGTACATCGCCATGATCGGCAGCAAGCGCAAAGTGATCAACGTGGTCAAGGAACTGGAGAAGGAAGGCGCCTCCGAAGAGAGCTTCGCGCGGGTGTTCGCACCGATGGGGCTGGAGATCGGTGCGGTCTCGCCGGAAGAAATCGCCGTGTCGGTGGTGGCGGAAATGATCGCGGTGCGGCGTAACGCGGACTCGGGCTGGCGGGCGCTCTCCAAGTCCGTGTTTACCGGCGAATTCCCGCGGGCGCTGTTGTTGAAGTGACCTGCGGACTGATACTGGCGGCGGGCGAGTCGCGCCGCATGGGCTCGCCCAAGGCGCTGCTGGAGTTTCAGGGGGAGACGTTTCTGGACCGGCTGATCGGCCTGTTTTCGGAGCGTTGCGCGCCCGTGATTGCCGTGGTGGGCGCGCACCGGGATACGGTGATCGCCGGATTGCGCCGCACTGGCCAAGCGCTGCTCATTGCGAATCCGGATTTCCGTTTGGGGCAGTTTACATCGATGCACTGCGGCCTGCGCGCCGTGCCCGCGGATGCGGATGGGGTGCTGTTCACGCTGGTGGATCACCCGGCGGTGACGCGCGCGACGATCTCGAGCCTGCTTGATGGGAGTGCGCCGGCGCGGCTGCGCATCCCGCGATTCGACGGCCGGCGCGGGCATCCTATTTGGTTTTCAAAATCGCTGATACCGGAATTCCTGGCTCTGCCCACGGGCGCGTCGGCCAAGGAAGTGGTAACGAGCCACGCAAGTGAAATCGCCTACATCGACGTGGACGATCCCGGCATTCTGGCGGACGTGGACGACGCGACGGCTTACGCCAAGCTGCTGGCCGGGAGCCATGCATGACACGCACCGCGAAACGTGCGGCCAAGTGGCTGGGCATCGCCGTGGCGGTGCTGTTGGCGGCGGGCATCGCGGCGCCATACCTGAGCGGAAACCGCTTCGCCCCGCGCATTCGCGCGGCGCTCGAAAGCGGGCTGGGGCGCAAGGTCGAGTTGGGCGCCATCCACTTCAGCCTGTTCGCCGGGCCGGGCTTCTCGGTGGACAACGTGGTGATCCACGAGAACCCAGCGGTGGGCATCGAACCGATCGCCTATGTGGGGTCGCTGGAGGCGGTGCCGCGGCTCACCTCCATTTTCGCGGGGCATCTGGAATTCGCATCCATCCGTCTGGATGACGCGACTATCAACGTGGCGAAGACGGGCGGCCCTTCCGAGCCGGGCCGCTGGAATTTCGAACCGCTGCTGAACCGGTCGGTGATCCGCGCGATTCCGGAGTTGCACGTGCGCTCGGGGCGCATCAATTTCAAGTTCGGCGACACCAAGTCGGTCTTCTATTTGATGAATACGGACCTGGATATCGCGCCGCCGGGCTTAAGTGGAAGCCGGGGCGCGGCGGCATGGAACGTGGAATTCACCGGTGAGCCGGCACGCACGGACAAGCCCGCGCACGGATTCGGCCAGTTCATCGCGCGCGGCCGCTGGACGCAGGCCGGGGCGGGCACGCTGGATCTGGACGTGCGCCTGGAAAAAAGCGAAATCAGCGAGATCGTGGCGCTGCTGCACGGCTTCGACGCGGGCATACATGGCACGGTTGCCGGGAGGATGCAGCTTACGGGGCCGCTGGACGATATTCGCATCTCCGGCAACATGGACATCGAGGGCGTACACCGTTGGGACCGCATGCCGCCATACGGGCAGAGCTGGCCGTTGCGGCTGGCGGGACGGCTGAACGTGCCGGCCCAGATCGTGGAAATGGAATCCAGCACGGCGGGCGGCGAAACGCTGCCTTTGGCGGTGCGATTCCGTTGCTCCGATTATCTGAGCCAGCCGCATTGGGGCGTGGCCCTAAACTGGAATCGTTTTCCGGCGGGCCCGGTGCTGGAACTGGCCCGCCATATGGGCGCGGACCTGCCGGCCAAACTGAACATGACCGGGTCGCTGGATGGTGTGCTGGGTTATACGGGGCGGGGAAGCCTGCAGGGCGTGCTGGAGTTCCACGACGCATTGGTGGCCATGCCGGATTCTCCGCCCATCCGGTCGCAACAGGCGCGGTTGATTTTCGACGGCGGCCACGCCAGGCTGGCGCCTGCGCCGGTGCTCACGGCGCAGGGCGAGACCGCGCAACTGGAAGCCGATTACGACTTGGCGGCGCAATCGCTGGATCTGACTATTTCGACGGAATCCATGCGCGTGGAATCGCTGCGGGCGCAAGCCGCGCTGGCCGCCATACCGTGGCTGGAGCAGGTTTCGAGCGGCACCTGGAAAGGCCAGCTTCGCTACCAGATTGTGGCGCTGCCGGCCAAGACCGGGTGGACGGGCGCCATCGATCTGCGGGACGCACAGTTTCCCTTGCCGGGACTGGCCGATCCGGTAGCAGTCGAATCGGCTACCGCCCGCATCGATGGGACGCGGGTGACGCTCGACGACATCCATGCGCAGGCCGGCAAGATCGCCCTGGAGGGAGAGTACCGCTATGAGCCGCAAATGGCGCGCCCGCATCGCCTGCGCATCACGATTCCGGAAGCGGATGCGGAGGAGCTGGAACGCTTGCTGATGCCCACCCTGCGCTACAGCGGATTGATCGCGCGGGCACTGAGCCTGGGGAGGGCATCGCTGCCAGACTGGCTGGCAGGGCGGCACGTGGATGCCACTGTACAGATCGGCAGGCTGCGCCTGGGCGATGCGGAGGTGGGCGCTCTGCAGACGCACCTGCTTTGGGATGCGGCCAGGGCCGAGTTCGCGGACATCCGCGCCAGCCTGGATGGCGGCCGAGTGACGGGCGTGCTGGCTGTGGGCTTGCGCGGCAACCGCCCCACGTACCGGTTGCAGGCGCGCGCCAAGGGCGTCGAGTGGAAGTCCGGGAAGGTAGATGCGGACACCGTGTTGGAATCGAGCGGCACGGGACTGGAATTGCTGGCCCGCCTGCATTCGACTGGCGCGTTCGTGGCGCACGGGCTGGAGATGGAGGCGCTGCCCGACCTGGAAAGCGTTTCGGGAGCGTATAACCTGGTATGGTCGCAGGCTGCGCCGATGCTGCGCTTCACCGATCTGCAACTGGTGTCGGGCGATGAAACTTATGTGGGGCAGGGCGCCACGCAGCCGGACGGGCGGCTGCTGTTTCAACTCACTAGCGGGAGCAAGGAGATGCACATGAGCGGCACGCTGGCGGAGTTGCGCGTGGATCAAGCGGAAGTGCGCTGACCCACACTGGCAAGCGGACTGCACATAGTACGCGCGAGGTGAATTAAATGCGCGGATTTGAATTTGCAGTGTTAACCGCGGTTGCCGCGATGGGCTTGACGGCTACCGCTCCGAAGGCAGCGGCTCAGGTGGATGTCGCAGTCGGAGTAGCCCCCGACTGTCCTTATGGTTACTACGACGTCGCGCCCTACGCCTGTGCGCCGGCGGGTTATTACGGTCCGGAATGGTTTGTGGGCGGCGTATTCATTGGGGCGGGCCCATGGTTCCACGGTCCGGCCGATTTCAGGGGCCACGTGAATAACCATTTCCATCCGGCGCACGGGTATAAGGGCCCAACGCCGAAGGTTGGCGAGAAGGCGGATGAGGCGCGGCGGGTCGATGCGGCGCACTTCAAGGGGAATGAAATGCGGGATGGGCGCGGGCATGTCGCTAAGGAAAAGCGATAGATAGGTTGGCTAGCTGGGGAGCGGGTCCAGGGGACCCGCGCAGGCTGCGAGCTTGCCGCACGGTCATTTGGGGCTTTCCATTTGCAGTAGCTTGCGCTTGCGATCCGCTCCCCAACGATAGCCTCCGGTGTCGCCATCGCCGCGCACTACGCGATGGCAGGGGATCACTACGGCCACCGGATTCGAGGCGCAGGCGCGCGCCACCGCCCGCGCGGCCCGCGGTTGCCGGATGGCCTTGGCGATCTCGCCATACGATTGCGTGCTGCCGTAAGGAATCGTCTGGAGATACTCCCAGACGCTGCGCTGAAAGGCGGTCGCTTGTATGTCGAGCGGCACATCCAGCTGCGGTAATCGTCCACTCAGGTGCGCGCGCAACTGCCCGGCCCAAGAACTTAGAAACTCCGCATCGCGCTGCAGTGTGGCGGCGGGGAACTCGGCACGCAGGGCTTCTTCGAGCTGCTTCGCCGAAGGGCCAAACCGGATGGCGCACACGCCCTTGCCGGTGGCGCCCACCAGCAACATGCCGGCCTGCGTATCGATAATGTCGTAGCGAATATCGAGCCCCGCGCCGCCGCGCCGGTAGGTGGCGGGCGTCATACCGAGCTGCGAAGCCGCGCGTTCGTAGAGCCGGCTGCTGGACCCGTAACCGGCATCGTAAAGCGCCGTAGTCACGGAGCGGCCCTCGCGCAATCCGCCTTTGAAGAATTGCAAACGGCAGAAATCGGCGTAAGCGCGCGGCGTGATGCCGGTGGCCGCTTTGAACGTGCGCTGCAGATGGAACGGGCTGAGATGCAACTCGCGGCTGAGTCCATCGAGGGTGACGGCTTGGTCCAGATGGCGCGCCAGATAACGGCAGATCTTTTCGACCATCTCGGACTGGGCGTCGCGCGCCCGCTCGCGATCGGGGGTGCAGCGCAGGCAGGCACGAAAACCGGCGCGCTCGGCGGTATCCCGCCGCTGGAAGAAGATCACGTTCTCGCGGCGCGGCCGGCGGGACGGGCATGAGGGGCGGCAGTACACGCCGGTGGTGGTGACGGCGTAGAAGAAAACGCCGTCCATGTGGGTGTCGCGGGTTTCCAGCGCCTCCCAGAAATTCGCTTCCCAGTAGGCCTGTTCGTCTTTGGGGGCCATCGCCAAGCTGCTACTTACCATTGTCGCCATAATTCGAGGATAGGCGCTGGTGATGGGGGACGCTATCCGTTCCTTGCGGGCAAAGTGGGATTTATGTGGGATTTATGTCTCTGGTTGGTTTTTGGCCCACGCCCGCGAGGCTGGCATGGCCGGCGGGCGTCTATTAGGCATGTTAAGCTGCCTCTGACGTGCTGACCAAACTGACGATCCGCAACTTCAAACGCTTTACCAACGCGGAGATTGAGCTTGGCAATCCGGTCGTCTTTATTGGACCTAACAACTCCGGCAAGACCACGGCACTACAAGCGATCGCGCTCTGGGACGTGGGACTGCGGCTTTGGAACGAGAAACGCGGGGGCAAAGAGACCGCCAAAAGGCCTGGCGTGGCCATTGTTCGGAAGGATCTGATTGCCGTGCCAATACCGAATGCCAACCTGCTCTGGAAAGATCTGCACGTCCGAGACGTCCGGCGCGTGAACGGCAAGCAAGGTATCCAGAATATCCGCGTCGATATCATCGTCGAGGGGGTGGCTAGCGACAGGCGTTGGATATGCGGTCTTGAATTTGACTACGCAAACGACGAATCCTTGTACTGCCGGCCCCTTCGAAGATCGCCGAACGATAACCCCGAAAGAATGCCCGTGCCGGAGGAGGCCTGCGCCACGCGCGTTGCTTTTCTCCCTCCCATGTCTGGGTTGGCGGATCGGGAGTTTGTCAAGCAACCGGGCGAGATCGGGTTTTTGATCGGGCAAGGACGGACGGCGGAGGTCTTGCGGAATCTGTGCCTGCAAGTTTTCAATTCCGACGCCGGTGGCCCAGCCAAGTGGCGCGCGCTGGTGGACCGCGTCAAGAATCTGTTCGGCATCGAACTGAATCCGCCCGCATATTCCGTAGATCGCAGTGAGATCACGATGACGTATCGCGAATCCTCGGATGCTCTCCTGGATCTATCATCGGCTGGCCGTGGCGTCCACCAAACACTACTCCTCCTGGCGTATTTGTCCGTCAATCCGAATTCGGTATTGCTCCTCGACGAACCGGATGCGCACCTGGAAATCCTGCGCCAGCGCCAGATCTACAACGTCCTCAGTGAAGC
Source organism: Bryobacteraceae bacterium (assembly GCA_035602155.1). GTDB lineage: Bacteria > Acidobacteriota > Terriglobia > Bryobacterales > Bryobacteraceae > Bog-159. The sequence goes on from DATNMW010000333.1 coordinate 14,373, forward strand.
CGCTCGCGAACAGGAGAGCCAAGTGGTAATCGCGAGCCACTCCGAAGTGCTCCTCAACGAAGCTGCGGCGCGGGACGTGGTCGTGGCGTTTGTGGGGCAGCCGCACCGGTTGAACGACCGTCCCAACCAGCTTCTGAAAGCGCTGAAGGACATTGGATTCGAGGACTACTATCAGGCTGAGCAGCGCGGTTGGGTGCTTTACCTCGAAGGCTCCACGGATCTCGCGATTCTGCGGGCATTCGCCACCAAGCTGCAACATGCGGCACGAACCGACCTGGAATCGCCGTTTGTCCACTTTGTCGAGAACCAGCCGACGCAAGCGCGCAGCCACTTCCAGGGCTTATCCGAAGCCA
>DATNMW010000334.1:0-3691 GCA_035602155.1 Bryobacteraceae bacterium
AAGAGGGCGGCAGCGTGCCGCAAATCGATCAGGCGATGACCAGTTTCGGCATGCCGGTGGGACCGTTCGGCATGCAGGATATCGCGGGCATCGACGTGGGCGCGCGCATCCGCCAGTATTTGCGCTCGATCGGCGCCAGCCGCGCCGAAGGGCCGGAATCGCCCGTGCCCGACTGGTTGTACGAGATGGGCCGCTACGGCCAGAAGACCGGCGCGGGATGGTATCGCTATGAAAGCGGCAGCCGCACGCCGATTCCCGATCCGCTGATCGAAGAACTGGCGGCGAAGGCAGCGCACGAACGGGGCATTTCGCGGCAACCGGTGTCCGACGACGAGATTCTCTCGCGCATCATGGTGGCCCTGGCGAATGAAGGCGCCAACGTGCTCGATGAGCACATCGCCATCCGGCCCGGCGATATCGATGTGATCTACGCATATGGTTTCGGCTATCCGCGGCATCGCGGCGGGCCTATGGCCTACGCCGACTCGGTGGGTCTTGCGCACGTGCTAGCGAAGCTGAACGAATATCGCGCGCGCTTGGGCGATCATTGGAAGCCCGCGCCTCTGCTCGAGCGGCTAGCCGTGGCGGGGAAAGGATTCTACGACGCGACGGCGGCGGCGTCGGCGGGATAAGGGGTGTATCAATGAAACGAATCGTAAACGCGTATGCTGTTCTTGCCCTTTTCGCTGTGATTTCCTTACCGGCGCAGACTTTCACCACGCTGCACACCTTCGACGGCACGGACGGCGCAAATCCTTGGGCGGGCCTTGTCCAGGCCACTAATGGGAGCCTTTATGGGACGACTTCCGCCGGCGGGGCAAACAGCCAGGGGACGGCCTTCAAAATCGCCCCGAGCGGCGCCCTTACGACGCTTTACAGCTTTTGCTCCCAAAGTGGCTGTACCGACGGTGCGGACCCCGTCGCGGGGCTGGTCCAGGCCACCAATGAGGACTTCTACGGTACAACCCTGTATGGTGGGGCCAACAACGCGGGAACGATCTTCAAAATCACCCCTGGCGGCGCACTGACGACGCTATACAGCTTCTGCTCCCAAAGCAATTGCGCGGACGGCTCAACCCCCTACGCGGGGCTGGTCCAGACCGCTAACGGGTACCTTTACGGGACAACTTTCAGCGGTGGGGCCAACGGCAACTATGGGACGGTCTTCAGGATCACGCCGAGTGGCACGCTGGCGACGATATACAGCTTCTGCCCCCAAACCGGCTGTGTGGACGGCGAAGGCCCAGTGGCGGGGCTGGTCCAGGCAGCCAGTGGGGATCTTTACGGAACAACCGAGGAGGGCGGCGCCAACGCCGGTGGAACGATCTTCCAGATAAACCCGGCGAGCGGCACGCTGACGACGCTATACGCCTTCTGCTCCCAAACAGACTGCGCGGATGGCGTAGGTCCCGAGGGCGGACTTATCCAGGCGGCGAATGGGGACCTCCTTGGGACAGCCGGCGGCGGGACGGAGGGCGAGGGCGTGGTCTTCAGCATCACCCCGACGGGCACGCTGACGAGGCTTCACAGCTTTTGCTACCATTGCGGAGAGGGCACCGGCCCCCGCGCGGGACTGGTCCGAGCTACCGATGGGGACCTCTACGGGACAACCGTTTCCGGCGGGGCCCGCCGCAGCTATGGGACAGCCTTCAAAATCACCCCGAGTGGCGCGCTAACCACGATATACAGCTTTTGCTCCCAAAGCGGGTGCATAGACGGCTCAGGCCCTTACGCGCCGCTCGTCCAGGCCACGAACGGGAGCTTCTACGGGACTACAGCGGAGGGCGGGGCCGACAGCGCCTGCGCGAACGGTTGCGGCACAATATTCAGCCTGTCTGTGGGACTGGGTCCGTTTGTGGAAACACAGACTACCTCCGGCGAGGTCGGAGTGGCCGTGAAGATTCTTGGAAGCGACCTGGCCGGCGCGACCAGCGTTACCTTCAACGGCACGGCCGCTACTTTCACCGTGGTATCGAGCTACCTAATCACGGCCACCGTACCCGCGGGCGCGACCAGTGGAAGAGTCGAGGTGGTCACACCCAGCGGCACGCTTTCGAGCAACATGGCCTTCCGAGTGCCATAACGGGCGCCACAACAAGGTTACACTTCTCGCCCAACGGCCTATAGCGCCTGGATGGCTGGCCAGCACAGGCGGAGGGTGAGTTGGGCGGCGTCCCGAAGCCCAATCACGATATTCTGGAGGAACCATGACCATCGATGAGCGTCTCGAGCGGCTCACGGAGCGGCACGAGGCCCTGACGCAAAGCATGGAGCTGTTCCAGCACGACATAGCCGAGATGCGCGCAGCCGCCGCGGAGCGCGATGCCAAATACGACGAGCGGTTCAGCCGTATCCTCGATGTCGTCGAAAACCTCCGCCACTGCCCAAAACCACGAGCATCGCATCGAACGTCTTGAGATCTGACTGTCGTTGCATTTGCTAAAGTGACAGCGTGACGTTCGAACTGATTCGGCTGCGGTTCCATTTTCGCGCGGCCCAGTCGCTGTACTTCCCACCTGGCAAAGCGGGCAATACGCTACGCGGCGCGTTCGGCATGATGCTGCGCGAAACCGCCGCCGCGCCGGAATACGCGGGCGTCTTCGCGCCAAAGTCCAATACCGGACCCAGCGGCCTTGCCGATCCGCCGCGTCCCTTCGTAATTCGCGCCGCGCAGCTTGATGATCGCACCATCGCGCCAGACGCTGCATTTCACTTCGACGTGCATCTCTTTGACCTGGCGAGCGACCGCCGCCAGATCTTCGTCGCAACCTTCGCACGTCTCGCTGAAGAAGGCCTGGGGCCCAAACGAACCCGCGCGGAACTGACCTCCGTCGATCAAGAGAATATCGCGATCGACCTGGACGGCCCGCCCGAGCACGCCGCCCATATTCGAGTCCGATTCGTAACACCAACCGAATTGAAGGGAGCGGACCGCCCCGAATTCCCCATCCTGTTCGCCCGCCTGCGCGACCGCATCAGCACCCTCCGCGCGCTCTATGGACCCGGTCCCCTCGATATCGATTTCCGCGCCATGGGCGAGCGCGCCGCCTCCGTACGCCTCTCGCGTTGCGAACTCACCTGGCACGACATTGAGCGCCGCTCCAGCCGCACCGGCCAAATACACCCGCTGAGCGGATTCACCGGAGAAGCCGAGTATGATGGCGATTTGGGCGAATTCCTGCCCTACCTGCGCGCCGGCCAGTGGACCGGCGTGGGCCGCCAGACCGTCTGGGGAAAAGGAGAAATATGTTTCCAGCCTTGCTCTTAGCCGTCAAAACCTACACGCTCCCTCCGGACAAACTCGCCAAAGCCATCGAATATGCGGCCGCTCGCAACCGCCTGCACTTCGCCGCGGCCGCATACGGCATCCTCGTTCTAGTCGCGCTGCTGGCATGGCGCGTCGCCCCGCGCCTGCGCGACATCGCGGAATCCACAACGCGCCGCCGCATCCTGCAAGCCTACATTTTCGCCCCGCTGCTGCTGCTGGCCATCGACGCTCTGGAGTTGCCCATCTCCCTCTACGGCCACCACCTCTTACTCAAGTTCGAGCAATCCATCCAAGACTGGCCGTCGTGGTTCTGGGACTGGACCAAGGGGGAGTTGCTCACCTTCGCCCTGGCCGGCATCGCCCTCTGGGTGCTCTATGGCGCGATGCGCCGCAGCCCGCGCCGGTGGTGGTTCTATTTCTGGC
>DATNMW010000335.1:0-34988 GCA_035602155.1 Bryobacteraceae bacterium
GGCTTGCAATGCCGTCGTAACGCTGACGCGTTGTTGCCGGCTCAACTGCCGCAGAGATGGCACGCGGTCGCCAGGCCGCAAGGCGCCGCGCGCTACCTGCTGAACCAGCGTCTCGGCGATCTGAAGATAGAGCGGCGAACGCTCGGGCGCCATGTCGACGAGCATATCAGAACCGCGGCAGACTGTACTGGTCGAGAAATAGAGTGATACAAGATTGTGATTAATCGGCACCACACCGGATCGAGTCGCCGTTCAATTCACGTTCAATTCGAAGAGTCCTTCTTTGCAAACTGTACTGGTCAAAAATAGCTGGATCTGAATCTGTACATACCGGGCTAACCGTTCCATGATGATTAGGCAGAATGATGAATTCCTACCGGTACACAGTCGTTGACGTCTTCACCACGGAGCCGCTGGCGGGGAATCCGCTAGCGGTATTCCAGGAAGCGTCCGGCTTGGATGAAACGACCATGCAGAAGATCGCCAGGGAACTCAACCTGGCGGAAACCGCCTTCGTGCTTCCCGCAACGCGCCCGGATTGCGCGGCACGCGTCCGAATATTTACGCCGGCAAAGGAGATGCCATTTGCCGGGCATCCCTCGGTCGGCGCAGCGTTCGTGCTGTTGCGGGAGGGAACTGTGCCGCGAAACAGCAGGGCGTTCGTTCTGGAAGAGCAGATAGGCCCGGTTCCTGTTCGGGTTGATTGTGGGCCGCGCCCGATAATTTGGTTGCGCATGCCTCCGATTCGTGAGGGACGATGCTATGACCCCGTTCTTTGTGCGGGAGTGCTGGGGCTGGAACCAAGCGATCTCCTTCCCATGCGGCCGCAACTTCTAAGCGCGGGCAATCCTACGGTAGTTGTTGCCGTGAAGGATAAGGCGGCAGTCGATCGTGCATGGCTTGATTTGGCGGGTCTGCGCACTCTGAAGGGCGCGGAGAACGAGTCCTTCTGCGTCTTCTTGTTTACGCCATCGCCCGATGGGGCCTACTCCCGGATGTTTGCGCCGGAATACGGGATCGTCGAAGACCCTGCGACGGGCAGCTCCACCGGACCCCTGGCAGCATACATGATCCGGCACGGGCTGGTATCGGGCCACGACGGAACGCGATTCGTGAGCGAGCAGGGAACAAAAATGGGCCGTCGCAGCTTGCTGCATGTCGAGGTTCAGGGAAGGGAAGCCGCGGATGGAATCTACGTCGGCGGCCATGTGACACCGATTGCGAAGGCTGTCATGACCTTTGGCTCCCCTGAGGAATCCGGAAGGAATTGAATATGCGCCGCCAGCGCGACGGCCGTTTCGACCGTCTTTTATTCTCCGTCGTGGCCGTGCTGAGTCTCGCCTCCGTCTTAGCGGGTTTCGCACGCACCTACTGTCTTGCCGGAGTGCTCAAAGCTCCGCGGCCCAACTTGCCGATTCGCATCCATGGCGCGGTGTTTTCCTGCTGGACGGTCCTTTTGATCGTGCAAACCTCCCTGGCCGCCGCCGGTTGCGTGGATTTGCATCGCCGCGAGGGCCACGCGTGTTGACCCGCTAGTAGCACTGCATCATGAATGACCACAGAGGGACGATGCCGCCATGGGTTATCAGCCGGGCCTGCCCGATTCTTGCCGGTCTCCCCACAACCCTGCCAACTCTTTTTTGGCGGCAAGCCGCGCTAACCGAAGGCTTGCCAGCAGAGCTGTACGCCCATGCATGTGAGCCAAGCGGAGAGCGCCACGCGCAGAGGCCTGGCCGGCAGGACTGTCAACAGGTTGGCGCCAATTAACGCGCCCACCATACCACCGATGATGAGGTGGATCAGGATGGCGGACTGGAAATGTCCCGCGGACAAGTGAAAACCGCCACCGATAAGGGAACATGCCAAGCCGAACATGACATCTGTCCCGACTACGCGGGCTGGAGGAAGCGGGGTCAAATTCAACAGAGCGACGCTGCCCAGAGCGCCGGCGCCCGCGGAAGAGAAACCCACTTCCGCACCGATTCCGAGGGCGATAAGAGGCAGCCAACCGGAGCGGTCGGTCATGGTCCGCGAGTGGGCGCTGCGGTGCAGGGTCCGGATCAGATTATAGAGCGCCATGCTGGCCACCAATGCGCCGATGCCGAGAAACAGGACGCCCCGATGATGTTTGGCATCCAATAAACCCATGGCATAGAAGCCAATCAAGACGCCGGGGACGCCGCCACAGCAAAGACGCAGCAGGGTTGGATAATGGATCTGTTTGCGGATAATGTAGACTGGCGCGATGGTCAGCTTGATGACCGCCGAAAATGCCAGCGCAGTGCCCACGGCCGCGGCAGGCGGAACCTTGAAGAACAGCATCAGAACCGGCGCCATGAGCGAACCCGCGCCAACGCCCGTTAGTCCAACACCCGCCGCGATCAGAAAGCCAACTAGGATTTCAACCATTTTCAACTATTTCCAGGCATGAATCGTTTGGGAAGTGCCGCTGAGTGTGTTTCAGCTATCTTACCAGGATCAATCCACAGTGTCTATGGAAATTAGTTTACTCTGGTACGAAATCTCTAACTTGTTGAAAACAGGACGCTGACGAAGGGGCTAGCGGGTAACTGAGTTGCTACCCGCTGGCCTCTTGGAGTGTTATTTTAGTGGCCGGCTGCGCTGGCGCCGCCCAGAGAGTTACCGATGGCCGCACCGTTCGGGCTGCCGTATCCGGTGCAAGCGTCCCAGCCGGGACCCGCCGAATAGCCTCCGATCTGGCCGGTGATATCGTTGTTCCCGACGGTGATATCGTTCAAGGCGCTGGCGGTGGCGAGCTGGGAGTACAAGAGAGGATTGAGGAAGCCGACATGCGTGCCCAGCTTTTGATTGATGAGCGCGATCAGGCCGGCCCAAAGCGGAGCAACCGCGCTGGTCCCGCCGACCACGCCTGACTGTCCGTCGGCCAGGATCTGGTATCCGGTTTCAGGATCGGCGTTGCCAGCCACATCGGGGACGCCGCGCCCGATCCGGCCGCCTGGATTCACCGAGGGCGGCACATGGGCGTTCGCCTGCCAGGTGGGCAGGTCGATGCTGTCGCTGATCCCACCGCCGGTGGCGCCTCCGTTCGGGCCGTCGTTCCAGACCGTCTCGCTGGCGACGCCGGCGCCGGAAGACTGCAGGGTGGTACCGCCGCAAGCCAGCACGAAGGCGCTGGAAGCCGGGAAATCGCAGTGGGCCAAGCCGTCGTCGACTTGGTCGCGTGAGCCATCGTCGCCGGCCGCGCAACAAACTGTGACGCCCATGGCGGCAGCGGCTTGAAAAGCTTCGTTCACGGCTTGGATGGCCCCGGCCGACCAGATCGATTGGCCTTCCGCGTATCCCCAACTAATGGAGAGCACGGAGGGATTATGGACGCTGTCGTGCACCGCGGTGGTTACGGCGTCCACCCAGCCTTGCTCGGTGAAGTTCGAAAAATAGACCACCACGTTGGCGCCTGGCGCGACCGCGCCGGACACTTCGATATCCAGCATGACTTCGGTATCGGGGCTGTCCTGACCCGGAGCAGGCTGGTTGGTAACGCCATCGACCGACACCGCCGTGATGGACGGAGTGGCGATCCCCAGGCCTTGAAAGTAAGTATTCAGGTCGCTGGTAGTGTAGCCTCCGCCGAACTCGAGGATCCCGATACACTCGCCGGTACCGTTCAATCCCGCGGGGAAGTTGTAGAGCTGGGCCACCTGGAGCGGCGTATAACCGGACGGTTGGGCAGGCTGCTTCTTGTGTTGGCGGAAATGGGGCCGGGCCTGCGGCCGGTTGTCGAACCCGAAGACACCCTGGACGATACCTGTAAGATCCTCCGGTATGTAGATGGGGCCGGTGCGGCCGCGAAAGTCGCCTTCGGGATGCTCGTAATTGGCCACATAGACCCCGAATGCCCCGCTTAGCGCCGCGATGGTTCCGGAGAGAACAACGGTGCGCCGCGCCTGGCTGGCTTCGACGACGGTGAGGTTGTGCTCGTGGGCGAAGGCCTCGATTTTAGCGAGGTCCACGGGATTTGCGCCGTAGCTGGCCGCGAATTGTTCGCGGCTCAAATACTTGCGCCGGGCGGGCGGAGTCGCGTTCAGTTCGTTCGCCGACGCCAGAGTCTGCAGGGTCTGGCGCGGACGAACACGCACGCTAATCTTGATTTGTTGGTTGGGATCCGGGGCGCCTACGACCCGGGATCCACGGCGAGCGGAGCGCTCACTGCCGGGAAGTACCACGCGATTCTTATGTGCTGTCATGAATTTGCTCCTTTTCGATTTATTGGATTGAGACGGCACAGCCGGGGTCCGCGGGTACGCGGGAGCGGCACACCCTCAATCCAGTCCGCACTTGCTGGTATATGGTGAGACGAACGGCCGGTTTGTTGCAAACAAATTTGCGCGTCGAAGCGCTCGTGTGAAAGCCAGCATGAAGGACGCCAGCGACCGTGCGATGCATGAACTGTTACAAATCACACTTAATTCGCCCGGTTGACGCGAACGGCTGTTGCCGCAGCAGAACCACCTGGCTTTGTTCAGCGTTTGCAACGCGTTCGAAGAATCCGCGTACGGCTTGGTACTGGGCCCCCGAAATCGAAGCGGCGCGAATCTCCAGCTTGCGCGCAAACCAGATCGCCTGCTCTTAAGCTCGCGTTACCTGCCCGTTATTTCTGAATCTTGATGTTCACCCGCCGCAGCGTGTGCAGCCCCAGACCCAAATAGTCGCCGCCATCCTGCTGCGCCGCCAGCTTCAGTGCCTTGCGCACCCCGGAGTCCCGCATCGGCCGCATCCCATCCGGCTGCTGCGGAAATACCCGGCCCTCCGCTCTGCGCTCTCCCAGCCCCGCGATCCATCGTCTATGTCTCCCCGCCAGTGCCGTTGCTCGATCCGCACGCAGCGCGCCTGCAGATCCACGTGCCGGATGCGCAATCCGGCGACCTCCGAAATGCGCGCTCCGGTCTCCGGGCAGTTCTGGCTGATCGGCAGTGCCGGGTCCCGCAAGCGCGTCAACACACGCATGGTTGCTCCGGACTCAGGATGCGCTTTTGCGCCTCCCCCCATTTTCAATGCCGCCGACCATCTAAGAAAAGGCCTTTTTCGGTGTCCAATTTTTTCGGGTCCGTTACAGTGCGGGCAGCCGCTTTGGGCGCCGAACTCCCTGTATAGCGTGGTCGGCGTTCCACTCGGGATGATTCTTAAGACCGCAGCCTAGCCGTTGGCCCGCCTCCCGCCGTTGTCCGATTTCCTGAGCATGCTCTTGTGCAAGTGGTCGGCAAACCGGCCCCGCCCCTTGTCAAATTGGATCGGCCCGGCTTCAACATTCTTGGGACTCCCTTCCAACTGTTCCTCTTCATGCCTCCACTCTGCGTTGGGCCGGATCTGGCGAAGAAGCAAACGCGGGGGGCTTTGCTCGATGAACTCCGGGACTGCCTCCCGTGCGTAGAGTGAATTATTGATGTTGCACGCGAGGTGGAGTATCGTTGCCGGCAGGCGCCGGGATCGGGAGGTACCGGCGACAGCCATTGCGGGCAGGCAGTCATCGAGTTCTTGCACCAATACTGCACCACGGCGCGAAAACCGGATAAAGGGCGCATAAGTGCGGACGTTTTCGAGAGATAGGGTGGTGGGCCCGTGGCGACTCGAACGCCAGACCTCTACCGTGTCAAGGTAGCGCTCTAACCAACTGAGCTACGGGCCCGCGGCGGTACAATTCGATTTTAGCTTTGATTTTAGCATTGATGAGAGTAAGGTTGTGCGTCGAGAATTGTTCCAATTCGAGATGATCCCGAAAGGCGGATCGGTTTCGAATACAAGCGGATCGGTCTCCAATACAATCCAAAACAAGGATCCTGAAAACGGACGGGATACTGCGGGTGAATGATCATCCGAATGGATGCCGAATGTATGAGCCTGCCGGAGATGAAGCTCTGCTTGGGAACCAGCTGGGGGGGCGGTTCGCCGCCAAGGGAACGAAGGAGGTCTACCGGTGGGTGGAATGCGTGCTGGTACGGCAAGAGTACGCGCGGCAAGGGAAAAAGACGAAAGGGGTGGTGCGGGGAATTTCTTGCCGCAAAGAACCAGTCGAATGCGGCAGTACCAGGAAGGGGCGGCGGCCAATCGGCAACACAGCGGATACTGGAACGCTAGGCGGCGGAGTACGGCCATGCGCGGCCATCGAAGATCCCGATGGGCATCGCTTTGGCGAGCTGTAAGACCTGCTTCGAAGTCAGATCCGCCGCTACGCTCTTCGGATAAACGGTGATCCTCTCGAGGAACTTCGATTTCCAGTTCTCCAAAGTCCCCCTTGACCGTCGTACTACTGATCCCGTTGCGCGAATTCCCGCTACTGTTGCCGGCGGGATCGTGCTTCTCCCAAATGATGGGCAACTCGGCGTTCATGTCTCCCCTTATCGACATCGGAGAACGTTTACACAAGAAATTTTACACCCTCGATCGGCACAGCGGCGAAGTCCAGTTCATCAACCACGCGGCGGAAGAAATATTGTCCCGAAAGGACGGTCTGCAAAACCGGCGCGATGGTTCCCTCGTAGCGAGCGAGCCGGGACAACCGCTCGAATCGCGCAACTCCTGGCGGCGAGCCAAACGACCGTCGGCAAGAGGGCCACGGGCGCAGACAGCCTTTCCCTTAATCGCCCGTCGCTCCGCCGGCCCTTTTCGATCCTCATGGCCCCATTGATGTCGAGCCGGCATTCCCTATCGACCGAAAACACCGGCGGTTCGCGCTTTTCATCACAGATCCCGATGCGGAGGTACAGACGGACCCGCGGCATCTCCGTGCGTTGTTTTGTTTGACACCACCGAGTCAAAGGTTGCCATTTGCTTGATGCAGGGCGTGAGCCTGGAAACCACCGTCGAACAATTGGGATGCGGATCAAACTGCCCGTGTCCATCTCAAGAGGATATTTGGCAAGATTGAAACTGGCCGCCAGGGCGAGCTAATACGCCTGCTGCTCACGAGCACCGCCGCGCTTCGGTCCGGATTGAATAGAGCCGAGAACCGCCGCCAGTCCTGAGCGGAAAAAAGAGTACATCATCCCGCTGAACCTGTGCCATAATAGCTCATTCAAACGGGTGCAGGTGGAGCGGAAGATGAACAACGATAAGGGGATTAGCCGCAGAGCGGTCATGCTGGGCTCGGCTTTGCTGCCGGCGCTGGGAATAGCTTCCGGTCAAACCTCGAAAACCATTGTCATTTCAAGCGCCAATGGGGAGCGCGCATGTGCCCGCGCCATGGAGATTCTGAAGGCGGGCGGCGATACCCTGGACGCCGTCGTCGCCGGTGTCAACGTCAACGAAGAGGACCCCGAGGATAGTTCCGTCGGCTACGGCGGACTTCCGAACGAAGAGGGGGTGGTGGAACTGGACGCCAGCGTGATGCATGGGCCAACGCGGCGAGCCGGTTCCGTGGCCTCCATCCGTGGGAATAAGACGCCATCGAAGATCGCCAAGCTGGTGATGGAACAGACGGACCACATCATGCTTGTGGGCGCTGGCGCTGGGAAGTTCGCCAGGGAGATGGGCTATCCCGAAGAAGATCTGCTCACCGAAAAATCGCGGATGGCGTGGCTGACCTGGAAAATGTCGTTGCGCGATCCGGAGGGCCACAGCAATTGGGGAGCGGGCCTGGACGCGCCCAAGCCGAAGACCATGTCGCGACTCAAGGAAATGTTCCCGCAGGCGGATGAGGCGACCCTTAGTTGGGCTTGGGAGATGGCCGGCCACCCCACGCACGGCACCATCAACTGCCTGTCGCGGAACGCCAAAGGCGAGATGTCCGGTGTCACCACCACCAGCGGGCTGGCGTGGAAGATTGCGGGCCGTGTAGGGGATTCGCCGATAATTGGTGCGGGATTGTACGTAGACCAGGACGTGGGTGGCGCAGGATCGACCGGACGTGGCGAAGAGAATATTCGGATCGCCGGCGCACATACTGTGGTGGAAAATATGCGCCACGGCATGCCGCCGCGGGATGCCTGCCTGGAGGCTTTGAAGCGCGTGGCGCGGAATTTCGACAACGACATGCCGCGGCTGGAGCAAGTGGACTTGAATTTCTATGCGTTGCGCCACGACGGCGAGTACGCCGGCGCAGCGCTGTGGAACGGTGTCATACGCGCGGGCAAGCTCAAACCCGCGCGCTTCGCGGTCAACGACGGCGGCGCCGCCAGCCGTCTGGAAACCTGCGTGTATCTATTCGAACGAAAGGCGTGAGTTCGCCGGTACGTCTGACGAATGGCTCAGATCTTTCATCACAGCACGAATACCTTTTCGCGCATCACGATTTACGGCGCGGTGTTCGTCCTTGCGTTTCTAGTCTGGTGCTTCGCCACGCTCGACAGGTCCGGCTATGAGACGCGCCAAGGGGAAGTGCGCGAGCAGCCCATCCCCTTCAGCCACGTGCACCACGTGGCCGACGACGGGATCGATTGCCGCTACTGCCACACCACCGTGGAGACCTCCAACACCGCCAACATTCCGCCCACCAAAACATGCATGAACTGCCACTCGCAGATTTGGAGCACGGCTCCGATGTTGGAACCGGTGCGTGAGAGTTTCCGCGGCGGGACGTCCATAAGTTGGACGCGGGTGCACGACTTGCCAGACTACGTTTATTTCAATCACAGCATTCATGTAAATAAAGGTGTAGGCTGCGAAACCTGTCACGGCCGGGTGGACAAAATGCCGCTGATGTACCAGCAGAATTCGTTGCAGATGCAGTGGTGCCTGGACTGTCATCGGAATCCGGAGCGGCATGTGCGGCCGCGCTCGGAAGTGTTCACCATGGGATACGAACCGCCCGAAGATCAAGAGACCCTGGGACGCCGCCTGGTGGCGGAATACAAGATTCAAGACGCACGTACGCTGACTAGTTGCAACACTTGCCACCGCTAGAGTGAAGATGAGCGAACATAACGATCCGTTGCACCACGACGATGCGGAGCCGCAGGCCGCGCCTCACAAACTGGACGTGGCCGGCGTGCGCGCCCTGCTGGAGAAATCTCATGGACGCGAATACTGGCGCAGCCTGGAGGATCTGGCGCAGACGGACGCCTTCCAGGATCTGATGCATCGCGAATTCCCGCGCTATGCCTCGGAGTGGGAAGACGGCGACAGCCGCCGCAACTTTATCAAGCTGATGGGCGCGTCGCTGGCGCTGGCCGGATTGACGGCGTGCACGCGGCAGCCCACCGAAATGATCACGCCTTACGTCCGGCAGCCCGAAGAACTCGTGCCTGGGCGTCCGTTGTTTTTCGCCACTGCCATGCCGCTGGGTTCCGGGTCCACCGGACTGCTGGTGGAAAGCCACGAAGGGCGGCCCACCAAGGTGGAAGGCAATCCGGACCATCCCGCCAGCCTGGGCGCGTGCGATGTTTATGCCCAGGCATCCGTGTTGGGATTGTACGATCCGGATCGCTCGCAGGCGCTGTCGCTCGAAGGCGAGATCCGGTCATGGGGCGCATTCCTGGGCGCTGTCCAGCAAGCCATGAATCAGCAGAAGGCCAAGCGCGGCGCGGGGCTGCGGATTTTGACCGAAACGGTTACGTCGCCGACGCTGGCGAACCAGCTCAAGGAAATTTTGGCGGCCTTCCCCTCGGCCAAGTGGCACCAATGGGAGCCGGCTGGCGCGCATTCGTCCGTGGCGGGAGCACACGTGGCGTTCGGAGTGCCAGTCAACATCGTGTACGATCTGAGTGTCGCGGATGTGATTGTTTCGCTCGATGCCGATTTCCTGAATTCGGGACCGGGCAGCCTGCGATACGCACGCCAGTTTTCCGCGCGGCGGAGGGTGCGCGGCGGGCAGACCCAGATGAACCGCCTTTACGCGGTCGAGCCGATGCCGACTCCCACCGGCACCAAAGCCGATCACCGCATGCCGCTGCGGGCCGCCGATGTGGAACAGTTCGCATGGACTCTGGCCGCGGCGCTAGGTGCGGATACCGGCGGCAGAAAAGGTGTATCCACCCCGGCCGACAAATGGATCGTCCCGGTGGCGCGCGACCTGCAGAAGCATAAAGGCGCCAGCTTGGTGATCGCGGGCGAACAGCAAAGCCCCGCGGTCCACGCGCTGGCGCATGCCATGAATGCGGCCCTGGGTAACGTGGGCAAGACCGTGCTGTACACGGACCCGGTGGAAGCCAATCCGGTGCACCAGGTAGAGTCGCTCTACGACCTCGTGAAAGACCTGGATGCCGGCGCGGTGGACCTGCTGCTGATCCTGGGTGGAAATCCCGCTTATAATGCACCCGTAGAGTTGGGCTTCCGGGACCGGCTGAAGAAGGCCGGGTTGCGCGTACACCTGAGCCTGCACGAGGACGAGACCAGCGAACTGTGCCACTGGCACTTGCCCATGAGCCATTACCTGGAGACTTGGAGCGACTGCCGGGCGCACGACGGCACGGCCACTATCATGCAGCCGTTGATCGCGCCGCTCTACGCGGGCAAGTCCGCGCACGAAGTGCTGACTATGCTGACGGGGCAACTGGAGCGCACCTCGTACCAGATTGTGAAAGACTACTGGGCCACGCAGCATACGGGCTCGGACTTCGAAGCCTGGTGGCGAAAGGCGGTTCACGATGGAGTAGTGCCGGACACGGCGCTGCCAGTCAGGAACATTACCGTGCGCGCGGCCTGGGCCGGGTCTTTGCCGCCATCGGCCAGTCCGCACGGCTTAGAGCAAGGGCTGGAGTTGGTTTTTCGTCCCGACCCCGCCGTGTACGATGGCCGCTTCACCAACAATGGATGGCTGCAGGAGTGGCCCCGGCCGATCACCCAGCTAACTTGGGACAACGCCGCGATCTTCAGTCCCCGGACCGCGCAGGAGCATGGCGTTGTCACGACTGACCTGATCGAGATCGAATATCGCGGCTACAAGATGCGTGCGCCGGTCTTCATCCAGCCGGGGCACGCCGATGGTTCGGTAACCGTACACATGGGCTACGGAAGGACGCGCTCCGGGCACGTGGGCACGCGCATCGGTTTCAACGTTTATGGCATGCGCACCTCTTCGGCGCTATGGCAGGATTATGGCCTGGGCGTCCGCAAAGTGGGCAGCGATTACTTGCTGGTTTCCGTGCAGGATTATCACGCCCTGGATACCGGCCGGCACACCATCGAGAAGGCGGACATCGCGGAATACCGCAAGAATCCAAATCTGATTCAGGAGGATTTCGAACAGCCTGCCCCCGGTCTGACGCTCTATCCTGGATTCACTTACGACAAATATGCCTGGGGCATGGCTATCGATCTGACTGCCTGCACCGGCTGCGGCGCGTGCGTGGTCGCCTGTCAGGCCGAGAACAATATCGCGGTGGTGGGCAAAGAAGAAGTGCATCACGGCCGCCATATGCACTGGCTGCGGGTGGATAGCTACTACCACGGAGACATCGCCAGTCCGGAGATCTACAACCAGCCGGTGCCTTGCATGCAGTGCGAGAACGCGCCGTGCGAGCTGGTGTGTCCGGTGCAGGCCACCAATCACAGCAGCGAAGGCTTGAACGACATGGTGTACAACCGCTGCGTGGGCACGCGCTATTGCTCCAACAACTGCCCTTATAAAGTACGGCGGTTCAACTTTTTCCTGTTTTCCGATTGGAATACGCCGAGCATCAAGTTGCAGCGTAACCCGGACGTGAGCGTGCGCAGCCGCGGCGTGATGGAGAAGTGTACTTACTGCGTGCAGCGGATCAACCGGGCCAAGATCGATTCGGAGAAAGAAGACCGCAAGGTGCGCGATGGGGAGATCCTGACTGCCTGCCAGGCTACGTGCCCCACGGAGGCGATTATTTTCGGCAATATCAACGACCCGAATAGCCGAGTCGCGGGGATGAAAAAAGAGAAGACCAATTACGGGCTGCTGGCGGATTTGAATACCAGACCGCGCACGACTTATCTGGCGGCGCTGCGCAACCCTAACCCGGAGATGGAAGGGTAATGCGGCGCCAACTATAGCTAACCATGGCTGACGAAAGACAAATCGCGGACGACGAATTAGAGCCGGCGCCGGTGATCGCTCCGGGCTACACGTTCGGCACGGTTACCGACCAGATCGCCTCCGTAGTCCTGACCCGCCGCACACCGGTATTCTGGATGGCGTGCTTCGCGGGCGGGTTCTCCCTGTTGCTGCTATTCCTGTGGTCCGTGGTGTTGCTATTCGCAAAGGGGGTCGGCATCTGGGGCATCAAGATCCCGGTCGGCTGGGGCTTCGCCATCACGAACTTCGTCTGGTGGATCGGAATCGGACACGCGGGCACGCTGATTTCGGCGATTCTGCTGCTGCTGAACCAAACCTGGCGCAACTCCATCAACCGGTTCGCGGAAGCCATGACGCTGTTCGCGGTAGCCTGCGCCGGCATGTTCCCGCTGCTGCACATGGGCCGGCCGTGGCTGTTCTACTGGATGTTCCCCTACCCCAACTCCATGGGGGTGCAACCGCAGTTCCGCAGCCCCTTGGTATGGGACGTTTTCGCGGTGTCCACCTATGCCACGGTATCCCTGCTTTTCTGGTTCGTGGGGCTGCTGCCGGATCTGGCTACCTTGCGCGACCGCTCGGAAAACCGCATGGCGCGCGGCATCTACGGTATTCTGGCCATGGGCTGGCGTGGTTCGGCGCGGCACTGGTCGAATCATGAGATGGCTTCGCTGCTATTGGCCGGACTGGCCACGCCGCTGGTGCTCTCGGTGCACACGGTGGTCAGCTTCGACTTCACGGTGGCCATCGTGCCCGGCTGGCATAGTACGTTCTTTCCGCCTTATTTCGTGGCCGGCGCGATCTATTCCGGATTCGCCATGGTGCTGGTGCTGGCAATTCCCCTGCGCCACGTTTACGGCCTGCAGGGCTTGATCACCGATAAGCATCTGGAAAACTCGGCGAAGGTCATGCTGGCGACCGGCTTGATCGTGGGCTACGCCTATATGCTGGAGACGTTTACGGCCTGGTATAGCGGCAATGTCTACGAGAGCGCGGCCCTCTGGCACCGTATGACCGGACCCTATGCCTTCGCTTATTGGTTCCTGATCACCTGCAATATCGTGGCGCCCCAGGCGCTCTGGTTCAAGAAGATGCGCAGCACGCCGGCGCTCCTTTTCATCGCGTCGCTGGTGGTGCTGGTGGGCATGTGGCTGGAGCGCTTCGTCATCATCGTATCCAGCTTGGCGCAGGATTACCTCATATCTTCCTGGCGCGTCTTCACTCCCACGCGCTGGGATTGGGCCACCTACGTGGGCACCATCGGCCTGTTCACCTTCTTGTTCTTCCTGTTTATCCGGTTGCTGCCGATGATCTCGATCTTCGAAGTGCGCACCCTGCTGCCGCAAGCCAAAGTCGAGGAGGAAGCCGAATGACCAAGCCTCCCATTTACGGCGTAATGGCCGAATTCAACAATCCCACTTCCCTGGTGAATGCCGCCCGCGAGGCGCGCGCCCTCGGCTACCGTAAGCTGGAGGCGTATTCGCCATTCCCCATCGAAGAGTTGACCGAAGCCCTGCATCTGCCGAAAAGCAAGCTGCCGCTGATCGTGTTGATCGGCGGAATTCTGGGCGGGCTGACCGGCTACCTGATGCAGTACTACGTGACGGTGATCTATTTCCCGATCAACATTGCCGGGCGCCCGCTGCATAGCTGGCCGATGTATATCGTGATCACCTTCGAGCTGACCATATTGTTCGCGGCGCTTTCGGCGGTGTTCGGTCTGCTGGCAGTGTGCGGCCTGCCCATGCCGTATCACCCCGTTTTCAACGTGGAGCGATTTGCGCTGGCGTCGCGTAGCCGGTTTTTCTTGTGCATTGAAGCCAGGGATCCGTTGTTCGATCGCAAGGCCACCGAGGACTTCCTGGAAAGTCTGGACGCGCGGAGGGTCACCGAAGTTGCGCATTAGACTCCCACTGTTGGAGGGCGGGCAATACTGCCTGCGGCCAGAATTGGCCGCCCTGCTGATCTTCTGCGCCGCCCTACTCACCGGCTGCCGGCGCGACATGCAGGATCAGCCTAAGTACATCCCGCTGCGTCCCAGCACCTTCTTTGACGACGGCCGCTCCGAGCGCCCGCTGGTGGAAGGCACCGTGGCGCGCGGGCACCTGGACGCCGACTCCGCCTTCTATACCGGAAAAGTCGACGGCAAGCCGGTCGACGCTCTCCCGTTCCCCGTCACGCGCGCGGTGTTGGACCGGGGACAGGAGCGTTTCAATATCTACTGCGCGCCTTGCCACGATCGCCTGGGCACCGGCCACGGCATGATTGCTCAGCGCGGATTCAACCATCCTCCCCCGCAGTCTTATCACATCGACCGTTTGCGGCAAGCCCCCGTCGGATACTTCTTCGACGTGATCACGAATGGATTGGGCGCCATGCCGGACTACGCGGCCCAGATCGAGCCGCGCGATCGCTGGGCCATCGTGGCCTACGTGCGCGTCCTGCAGTTAAGCCAGAACGCTTCCCTGAACGACGTGCCGCCCGATCAGCGTGCTTCGCTGGCCAAGGGGGTGTCAAAGTAGAATGCCATCCGCGACCGAACAGCGCTCCTTTACTATCCCGCCGGGTCTGGCAGCCGATATGCGCGGCTGGCGCACCCGCTTCCTGGCGATCGGTGCGGTGGCGCTGATCCTCGGCATCGTCGGCGGCTTCTTCAATGCGGACCAGTTTTACCGCTCGTACATCTGGTGCTACATGTTCTTCATCGGCGTGCCGCTGGGATGCACCGCGCTGCTGATGCTCCAATACCTCACCGGAGGCGCGTGGGGCATGGTCATCCGGCGCCCCTGCGAAGCGGCTTCGCGCACGCTGCCGCTGCTGCTGATTCTGTTCCTCCCCATCGTGATCGGCATCCCGCATCTGTATCAGTGGTCGCACCCGGACATCGTGGCGCACGACCCTGTCCTGCTGCACAAGCGGGTTTATCTGAACGTACCCTTCTTCCTGATCCGGGCGGGCCTGTATTTCGTGGGCTGGATGCTGATCGCACACCTCTTATACCGGTGGTCGGGCGAACAGGATCGCGGCGATGCGCGCGTCGCCGGGCGTTTGGAAGCGCTCAGCGGCCCGGGCCTGATCTTCTTTGGGTTTAGCGTCACCTTCATGTCGGTCGATTGGGTTCTGTCGATCAATCCGCACTGGTTTTCCACCATCTTCGGCTTGCTCTTTATCGCCGGCGAAGCGTTGTCGGCGCTGGCGTTCTTGATTTGCCTGCTGGTGATCCTTAGCGGCCGGCCGCCGCTCTCGGACGTCCTGACCCACCGGCATCTGCACGACGTGGGCAAGTTGCTGCTGGCCCTAGTGATGGTGTGGGCATACTTTTCGTTTTCGCAGTTGTTGGTGATCTGGTCGGGCAATCTGCCGGAAGAGATCCCCTGGTACCTGAACCGTTTCGCCGGCGGATGGCAGTACATCGGGGTGGCGCTGGTGCTGCTGCACTTCGCGTTGCCATTCGCGTTGCTGCTCTCGCGCGACCTGAAACGCAATTTCAAGTTGCTGCGGAACGTGGCGGTGCTCGTCATCGTGATGCGTTTCGTGGATCTTTATTGGATGGTGGCGCCGGATTTCCATCACGCGCAGTTTACGGTGAGCTGGATGGATTTCGTGCTGCCCATCGGACTTGGCGGGATCTGGCTGGCGGCGTTCTTGTGGCAGCTCGAACTGCGGCCGCTCATGCCGGTGGGAGATCCGCATCTGGAGGAGGCTTTGGAACATGGCCGGGATTGAACCGCGCAATCCGCACGTCCATCATGAGCCGGGGGACGTCGATGCCCGGACCTTGACGAAGTTCGGTATGGCCATGGCGGCCCTGATTGTTATTTTCCTGGTCGGTTTATGGGGCATGTTCGACTATCTGATTCATCGTGAGGCGGAGTTGGGGCTGCCGATGTCGGCGTCGGCTATGGTGAATGCCCAGAAGCACCCGCCAGACCCTCAATTGCAGGCGCATGCGGCACAGGATATGCGGAACTGGCGCGCCGCGGAGGAACGCGCCATGCACCAGTATGCGTGGATAGATCCGGATAAAGGAATCGTGCAAATACCCGTGGAGCGGGCCATGGATTTGATCGCGCAAAGGGGCTTGCCCAAATGACACTGAATCCCCATTGGAGGGCGGCCAATACTGGCCGCAGCCGGCTTTCAGCCGGCCTGCTTTCTACAATCCTGGCCATATCCTCAGCGTGGGCCCAACCAGCCCAGCCCGCGCCAGCCCAGCCGTCGTCGATGCGCAACCCCGATTCGAAGCCCGCCCCGCTGCCGCCAGCCCTGCAAGGCGTAACCATCGAACAGAATCTCAACCACCAGGTGCCACTCGATCTCGTCTTCCGCGACGAGTTCGGCAGGTCTCTTCCACTTTCCACATACTTCAGCGGACACAAGCCCGTTATCCTGGCCCTGGTTTATTACACCTGCCCCATGCTTTGTAACCTGGTCCTAACCGGCATGGAGAGCAGCCTGCGGGCGATCTCACTCGACCCCGGCCGCGATTTCGAAGTGGTGGCCGTGAGTTTCGATCCGCACGATACGCCGGAGATCGCGGCAGCCAAGCGCGCCAACTACTTGCAACGGTATCGCCGTCCCAACACCGCCAACGGCTGGCATTTCCTGACTGGCGGCGAAGCTTCCATCCAAGCGCTGACTTCGGCCGTGGGGTTCCGTTATAAGCTGGATCCGGCCACGGGCCAATACGCGCACGCCAGCGCCATCATGATCCTGACGCCGGAAGGCAAACTCTCGCGCTATTACTATGGCGTGGAATACGCGCCGCGAGATGTGAGACTGGGATTGGTGGAGGCGTCCCAAAACAAGATCGGCTCGCCGGTGGACCAGATCCTGCTGTTTTGTTACCATTACGATCCGGCCACCGGCAAATACGGCGCCATCGCCATGAACATGGTGCGTTTTGCCGGCGCCATTTTCGTCCTGATTTGCGGCACGTTCCTGTTCTTCGCATGGCGCCGCGACTGGCGTAGAGATCGCCGCATCTTGAGGCAGGCAAGATAATTCATGGGATCCGATCTACCCCTATTCCCGGTGCAGGCATCCAGCGTGGCTGCCAGTGTGGACCATCTGGTCTATTTCCTGCTGGCCGTGGCGGTCTTTTTCTCCGTGGGTATCTTTCTCACCATCTTCTACTTCGCGGTGCGCTACCGGAGGCGGTCGGAGTCGGAGTTGCCGGTTGCGGCGGAGGGCGCCATGAGTCTGGAGATCCTCTGGAGCGTCATCCCATTCGGTCTCACAATGATCATGTTCGTATGGGGCGCCGACGTGTTCTTTACGATTTCGCGCCCGCCGGACGACGCGCAACAAATATATGTTATCGGCAAACAATGGATGTGGAAGATACAGCACATGGAGGGGCAGCGCGAGATTAACGAGCTGCATATCCCCGTCGGTCAGGCCGTCAAACTCAGCATGACTTCGGAAGACGTGATCCACGACTTTTTTGTGCCAGCCTTCCGCGCAAAGGCCGATGTGTTGCCGGGGCGTTATACTACTGTCTGGTTCAAACCCACGCGGCCCGGCAAGTACCACTTATTCTGCTCGCAGTATTGCGGCACTAATCATTATGCAATGGTTGGCTGGGTTTATGTCATGGAACCCCAGGACTATCAGGTATGGCTGAGCGGCGGCGCGACGGGATCGCTGGCATCCAGCGGAGAGAAGCTGTTCCAAACTTTCGCTTGCGCGAACTGTCACCACCTGAGTGGATCGCCGGGCCGAGGTCCGGATCTGCGAAACCTTTACGGCACCGAGGTGGAGCTCGCCGACGGCGCACACATCAAATTCGACGAAGACTACATCCGGGAGTCGATTTTGAATCCCTCGGCTAAAATTGTCAAGGGCTATCAGCCGATCATGCCAACGTTCCAGGGACTGGTAACGGAGGAGAATGTGCTGCAACTGATCGAGTACATCAAGTCATTGACGCCGAAGGAGACCCGGCCGCCGGCCGGCGCGGCGGCACCCGCGACGAACCGGAAATCCGCTAAAAAATAAGACTATGATCACCGAAGCGGTACAAGAGCGCGAAACTTACCTCAATGCGAGTTATGGCATCAAGTCCTGGCTGCTGACCAAGGACCACAAGCGCATCGGTCTGTTATATCTGCACACTATTACGTTTTTCTTCTTTCTGGGCGGCATTTTTGCTACGCTGATCCGGCTGGAGCTGCTGACTCCCAAGGGCAGTCTGGTGTCCGCGGATACTTACAGCAAGCTGTTCACGCTGCATGGCGTGATCATGATCTTCTTCTTCTTGATACCCTCGATCCCCGCCACGCTGGGAAATTTCTTCCTGCCCATGATGATAGGTGCCAAGGATCTGGCGTTCCCGCGGATCAATTTGCTGAGTTGGTATCTGCTGGTGATTGGCGGGTGCTTTGCACTGTACGCCATGCTGGCCGGCGGAGTGGATACCGGATGGACATTCTACGTCCCTTACAGCACAAATTATTCCAATACCTATGTAATCGCTACCGGCCTGGGTATCTTCATCGCCGGATTTTCCTCGATTCTCACTGGGCTGAACTTCATTGTAACAGTGCATCGCATGCGGGCGCCGGGAATGACATGGTTCCGGCTGCCTCTGTTTGTATGGTCCAACTACGCAACGGCCCTGATTCAAGTATTAGGCACTCCGGTAATCGCCATCACGCTGGTACTGCTGATAGGCGAAAGGACGCTTCACATCGGTATTTTCGACCCAGCGCGCGGCGGCGATCCCGTGCTGTTTCAACACCTGTTTTGGTTCTACTCGCATCCCGCGGTCTATATCATGGTTTTGCCGGCTCTGGGAGTAATCAGCGAATTGGTGTCGGTCTTTTCCAAGAAGCCGGTCTTCGGATATAAAGTGGTTGCGTTTTCGAGCGTGGCCATCGCGGTGCTCGGCTTTCTGGTTTGGGGCCATCACATGTTTGTGTCCGGCCAGTCCGTATACGCCGGCCTGGTATTCTCTTTCCTAAGCTACTTCGTCGCCATTCCGTCAGCCATCAAAGTGTTCAACTGGACGGCCACGCTGCATAAGGGGTCCATATCCTATGCAACCCCCATGCTATACGCATTCGGTTTTATCGGCCTGTTCACCGTGGGCGGACTGACCGGCTTGTTTGTGGCGTGCCTGGGCGTGGATGTCCATGTTCATGACACGTACTTCGTGGTTGCCCATTTCCATTACATTATGGTGGGCGGCACGATTATGGCTTATCTGGGCGGCCTGCATTATTGGTGGCCCAAGATGTCCGGCCGCATGTATCCCGAGGGCTGGGCGAAGCTCTCCGCCCTCGTTATCTATTTAGGTTTCAATCTGACATTTTTTCCGCAATTCATTTTGGGATACTTGGGCATGCCACGGCGCTACTGGACCTACCCGGATGAGTTTCAGGTGCTGCATGTCATGTCTACCGCGGGCGCGTCGGTGCTGGCGGTCGGGTATCTAATGCCCCTGATCTACTTTATGTGGTCGTTGCGGTATGGACCCATTGCCGGACCGAACCCGTGGGGCGCGACCGGCCTGGAATGGCGGACGGCTTCGCCCCCGCCCGCTCACAATTTCGAAGAGACGCCGATCGTCACGACGGAGGCTTACGATTACGCCGCCCTGGCCGCGATGGAGGAGGCCAAAGTTGGATAGTCACATCGAGGTCCCGGAACTGCAGGAACAGTTTGAAACGCCGGCGCAGCAGAAGGAAGTTTCCACGCTGGGAATGTGGATCTTCCTGGTTACGGAGGTCATGTTCTTCGGCGGTTTGTTCCTGGCTTATTCGGTCTATCGAAGAACGTTCGCGACTGTATTCGGAGCAGCTAGTAACACGATGGACGTATGGCTTGGCGCGGCTAACACGGCTGTGTTGATATGCAGCAGTTTCACGATGGTGCTTGCGGTACGCGCGGCGCAGGTGGGCAGCCGAAAGGCCCTGATCGTGTTTCTGATCCTGACGATCCTATTCGGCGGAGTCTTCCTGGGCATCAAGGGCATTGAATGGGACACGAAATTCGCGGAGCATCACGTGCCTGGACCTACGTTCCACCTGGAAGACGTTCCGCCAGGCGACCAAGGGCCGGCCCAACTGTTTTTCTCGTTGTATTTCACCATGACCGGCCTGCATGCCCTGCACATGGTGATCGGAGAGGGCCTCATGTTGTTCCTGCTGTGGCACGCGTACAAGGGCAAATACACTCCGTCATATTACACTCCGGTGGACATCGGCGGCCTATACTGGCACTTTGTCGATATCATCTGGATTTTCCTGTTCCCGTTGCTTTATTTGATAGCGCGTCATCAACACTAATATGCATGAACACGTGGATTCGATCAAAAGCTACACGCTGGTTTTTGTATCGCTCTTGATTTTGACAGCGGCCACGACACTGGTGGCCACAATCGACCTGGGAGCGCTCAATGTCGTCATGGCCCTGTTCATCGCGGTGGTGAAGATGCTGCTGGTGGCTCTATTCTTCATGCACCTCCGTCACAGCACCATCCTGACCAAGGTGGTCGTAGGCGGCGGGATGTTGTGGCTGGGCATCCTTCTGGTGTTCAGCTTGGCCGACTTCGTAACCCGCGGTTGGCTGCCGGTACCCGGGAAGTAGGCGCCCCCGACCTGCTAAAATCGAATTGAATGCGGGGCATGGGCGCGTAGCTCAGGCGGATAGAGCATCTGCCTTCTAAGCAGGGGGTCGCCGGTTCGAGTCCGGCCGCGCCTACCAATATTTTCAATCAGATACAGCCGGAATCGCCCGACACAAGGCGACTTCCCAATACCAACCCAGCCCAATGTCCGGATTCCCGACATCGGGCGCTTAGACTCAAGTCCGCGGAATTGCTAAGCCGATCACGTTCTTGTCGGCCAGGGTGAGACCTCGGTCCCAACGTTTTGTGCTAGCATGCATGGCATCCCTTAAAGGAGAGTCCAATGTGTTATCTCACAACGTCGCTCTCGTTTGTGCTGGCATGCGCTTCGAGCGTGATCGTGGCTTGCGCTCAGTCTCAGACAACGCCTGGCCCGGAAGTGAAGAAACTGGCAGTAATGGTCGGCAAGTTCACTGTCGAAGACGAAGTGAAAGCCGGGGCAATGGGGCCGAAGTCGCCAGCGACGAAATTCAGTGGCACTGACGATTGCAGATGGACGGCGGGCGGCTTCGCTGTGATTTGCGAGGCAGCACTCCTTGGACCCGGCAGGAAATACTCGGAGGCTTCCTTCGTCTACTACGATCCGACCTCCAAGACATACCGATACCACGCAGTCGACAGTTCAGGAGGAGTAGAAAACAAGACTGGTACCGTGAGCGGCGACGTATGGACCTGGCTTGGGGAGAGCATTTTTGGCGGGAAGATGTATCACACCCGGTACATCATGAAGGTTGTTTCAGCGGACTCCTACCAATACACCGACGAGTCGGGCGAAACCGAGAACTCCATGAAGGTGTTCGTGAGCGGGAGGGAGACTCGCGTCGCGGCCACCAAGCCCGCGACATCGAAACCGGCGCAGTGACGGTGTTTCACGCATGATCTCCGGTGGCTAATCGGGAGTTAAGGGCGATAAGGGCGTTCGTCGGCACTGACTAAACCCGTATACAGGACTCTTTCCGGTGCAACGCAGCCATGCTACCCTCTGTGTTCGGTTCCAAACCTCACCAAATAGACTGCGCAACAGGAGAAGAGAACGCATGACAAGTATCCCCGGATCGTAGGGCCGGCCGTTCCGGGGGAGGCAATGCCTTGACGGGCGGCGGCCGCGTTGTCCTGCGCAAGGGCAGCGACCGGGTGGAGACCTGTGAACAGGAGGGCAGATGCCACAACTACTTGCTGCAAGCGACTACGAAGCCATCTCCGCACGTCTCCTTCGACGGCCCAGCCTTGAAATTCGATTTTCCAGAAGTGCGGATCGGCGTCGCCGAATACGAGGAAGGCCGGTTTTGAAGGATCAGGACCGGGGAACGCCCCTGCATCCGCAGATGGCGGCTTAGGGCGGATCGTCGGGCACTCGGAGAATGGCCGAGACCACGGCTCGGCCGCGTGATCGCCGTTCCTGTCGCGAAATCCCCTTCTGACCACCGGCCGGGCTCCGCGTTCCGAACAATGTTTCGGATCAATCCCTGGGTCAGCGTTTCCCTAAGAGTTGTGTTACCGAACTGCTGGAGCCC
Source organism: Bryobacteraceae bacterium (assembly GCA_035602155.1). GTDB lineage: Bacteria > Acidobacteriota > Terriglobia > Bryobacterales > Bryobacteraceae > Bog-159. The sequence continues at coordinate 22,100 of DATNMW010000335.1, forward strand.
TACACTACCAAGAAACTTAGTAGAGACTGTAGATGATTTTGTAGCTGTTCAAAGCCTTCTTCTTCAACAGGGTTCAACGAGCCTCAACACACCGCGCGTATCTCATTGAAAGCTGAACACCAGAAAACAAGGTACTTGCGAAGCGTTACATCCACCGCCTTCTAAGCAGGGGGTCGTGGGTTCGAGTCCGGCCGCGCCTACCAATGTTTTCAATCAGGTACGTTTGAGAGTGCCGACCCTCCGCAATTGCGGCAGAGGGTCGCTGTCTCAAAGTCTTTACCAAGGGTTCAATCCAGAGTGGCGAGGGCCGCCAGACGTCAAGGGCGGCCTCTGTCATCCCGCCACAGTGGCGGAATGTTATGGGCCGCTCAGTGTTGGTCTAGCAGGCCAACCCAGAGGCGACTTCGCGGCCAGATCGCCTCAGTTGGGCTGATTGGGCGTTGTGCCGATCAGCCGCGCGGATCCCGACGGGGGCTGGCACAGAAGCCAAAACGCCTTTCCGATATACTGAAGCAAGGCCCACGGCCCAAGGAATTCCTAGACTGCAACGCATTGCCATAGCGGGTGCTACCGGCTATATCGGCGGGAGACTTGTGCGGCAGTTGCTCGCTTCCGGCTATGCGGTGCGATGCCTCGTGCGCTCTCCGGCGAAGTTGGAAGGCCGCGCTTGGGCCTTAGACTCCCGCGTTGAGATTCGTAGAACCGACCTCGCCGACGCGCCATCGCTGAAGCGTGAGTTGGAAGCGTGTGGCGCGGCGTTTTACCTGGTGCACTCGATGATGTCGGCCGGCGACGAGTATGCGCAACGCGACCGGCAACTCGCCCTAGCGTTTGGACGGGCTGCCCACGACGCCCGAGTGGGGCGCATCGTTTACCTTGGCGGTCTGGGTGAAACCGGTTCGCACCTAAGCAAGCATCTGTCTTCGCGCCGTGACGTGGAGGGGGCGCTTGCCTCTGCGGGAGTGCCGGTCACGGTGCTGCGCGCCGCTATGATCATCGGCTCCGGCTCGGCGTCTTTCGAAATTCTGCGGTATCTCGTCGAGCGGTTGCCAGTCATGATCACACCGAAGTGGGTGAGCACTCGGTGCCAGCCAATCGCGGTCCAAAACGTGATCACGTACCTGGTCGGCGTGCTAGCCGTCCCAGAAACCACCGGTGGCGTTTTCGACATCGGTGGGTCTGAAGTGCTGTGCTACAGCGACATCATTCGCCTCATGTCGGAAGAACTCGGTCTTTCCCGACGCTGGCTCATACCGGTTCCAGTCCTGACGCCTCGCTTGAGTTCTTATTGGATTCATCTCGTGACTCCATTGAGCCACAAGATCGCGATACCGCTGGCCGAAGGGCTAAAGAACCCGGTCGTGTGCCGTGATGACCGGATCACGCGTTTGGTCCCGCAGAAGCTGTTGAACGTTCGCGAGGCTATCCGCGCCGCACTCAGTCAAGTTACGGCACGTCAGGTGGAGACGAACTGGTCGATGGCTGGCCCGATGCCCGGCGATCCGGATTGGTCTGGTGGCACAGTCTTTCGCGACACCCGCGAAGTTGCCATCGACGCGCCGGCCGGGGCAGTATTCCGCGCCGTATGTCGGATAGGCGGGCAGCGTGGCTGGCATGGCGCCAATTGGCTCTGGATCGTCCGTGGCTGGGTGGATCGGCTGGCTGGAGGCCCTGGATTGCGCCGCGGCCGCCGTGATCCCGAGGACCTCAGCTACGGCGAGGCGCTCGACTTCTGGCGCGTCGTCGGCTTGGAGCCAGACCGTTGCGTCTCGTTACGAGCCGAAATGCGATTACCGGGGGAAGCGTTGCTCGAATTCCGAATAGAGCCACGTAACAAAGGCCAATGCATCCTCCACCAGACAGCTTTGTTCCGGCCCCGCGGGCTGCTCGGTTTGATCTACTGGTACGCGGTGCTCCCGTTCCATCACCTTGTGTTCCGCGGGATGCTGGCTGGTATCCAGCGCGACGCCGTTCAGATCGCTCTGCTGCCCCAGCCATGACCCTCGCCCCACCGCTGACGGCGGAACCCTGCACGCCTGTTGCGAAACCCCTTCCTACCACAGACCGGGCTCGGCGTTCCCAACAATGTTGGCTTTACGGAACCGCTGGAGCTTCCAGCTACGAAGAAATTAGTAGAGACTGTAGATGATCTTGTAGCTGTTCAAAGCCCTCTGGTTCAACAAGGCTCAACAGGCATCAACAGATGGCCGCAATTCATTGAAATCTAAAACTTTGAAAATAGGGCACTTGCGAAACGTGGCATCTGCCGCCTTCTAAGCAGCGGTCGTGGGTTTGAGTCCCGCCGCGCCTACCAATGTTTTCAAGGGTCTAAGCGAGAATCTGACGGAACGGACACTCTTACGCAGCTTGCTTCACCCGCTGAACCGCGAGGAACCGACGTTGACCGCCATCCGCTTGGCCGATCATGCTGCGATTTCCCCCTTCTGCCCGGGATATCGGCTCTATAAGCAGGAGGTCGACGGAGAGCACAGGCATCTGAAGTTGTGGATCAGAAGGAGCGCCTTTCGACGTTGGTGCGGTGGAACGCGCCGATCGTGCGCGCTTACTACCTCAAAGAAGGTTTCCAAATGTTCTGGGATTACCAACAGCCCAAGCGGCCCAGTACCACTTAGAGAAATGGATGCGCTCGTCCATGCGCTCGCGGCTGAATCCGTTCCAGGAATTCGTGCGCATGCTGCGCGGACATCTCGATGGGATTCTGGCATGGACCAAGCGCCGCATATCCAGTGGCGCCGTCGAGGGAATCAAACAACAAGATCAAGTCCATCAGCCATCGGCCCTTCGTGTTCCGCACCGCCGAGCACTTCATCGCAGCCATCTATCGCTGCTACGCTCGCCTGCCGCTGCCCGTCGAACGCTAATTACACTTTGGGACGGCAGCCGGACTAAGCCTGGTCCGAAAACCTCCACTCCTCTCCGCCGGAGCCGTTATCGCCGTTTTATCATGGTGGTGACGATATGGACCTGGATTGGCAGGTATGTTCGCGCGCCCGGCTCTCGCGGGATGCCCGTTTCGATGGCAAATTTTTCATCGGCGTCCTTACCAGCAGGGTCTATTGCCGGTCGATTTGTCCCGCGCCAACTGCTAAGGAGAAGAATGTCCGCTATTATCCAACCGCGGCCGCGGCCGCCGAGGCGGGTTTTCGCCCTTGTCTGCGCTGCCGGCCGGAATGCTCTCCGGGAACTCCTGCTTGGCTGGGAACTCCCAGCACCGTATCGCGAGCTTTGCGGCTGATCGCAGCGAGCGGCTTGACGGACGGCGGCGTCGAGGTTCTCGCGGAACGTCTGGGAGTGGGCTCACGCCACCTGCGCCGCTTGTTTCTGCAACACTTGGGAGCGACGCCCAGCGCGGTGGCTCAGACTCGGCGTCTGGATTTCGCAAAGAAGCTTATCGACGAGACAACTCTGCCGATGGGTGAAGTCGCGTTGGCCGCGGGCTTCGGATGCGTGCGGCGGTTCAATGCCGCGATTCGCACGGTCTATCGCCGCACCCCGACGCAAATTCGTCGCCTCTCGCGGCAAACCGGCGCTCCATCGGAGCATGAGTACTTCTTCCGCCTTCGCTTCCGGCCGCCTTATGACTGGAATGGCATGCTCGGGTTTCTGGCGCCTCGGGCAACGCCCGGAGTGGAAGCGGTGTCCGCCACTTACCGCCGGACGATTTCCTTGAATGGCGGTCACGGTTGGTTGGAGGTCTCGCTCGACGCGGGAACTGACGGCCTCGCAGTGCGGGTTCAGTTCGGCGATCCGCGATGGCTCTACTCGATCGTCGAGCGCGTTCGGGCAATGTTCGACTTGAATGCGGATTGGGCGGCCATCGCGCAAGGCCTGGCAGCGGATCGGCCGCTGGCTGCGCTGCTGCAGGCAAATCCGGGGCTGCGTGTGCCGGGCTGCTGGAACGGTTTCGAGCTGGCGGTACGCGCAATTCTCGGCCAACAGGTAACCGTGAAGGGCGCCACTACCCTGGCGGGAAGATTGGCGAGCACGCTGGGGCAGCCATTTGCCGCGCCAGGCGGTCTTACCCATATCTTCCCGCCGCCCGAAGTTCTCGCCGACGCCAACCTTGCGGGACTGGGTCTGACAAACGCACGCTCCGACACTATTCGCGCTCTCGCCCGCGCGGTTTGCGATGGCCGGATCGGCTTCGAGGGCGTCGCCGATACCGAAGATTTCATGGCCCGGATGTGTGCAATTCCCGGCATTGGAAAGTGGACCGCACAATATGTGGCGATGCGGGCGCTGGGCGAGCCCGATGCGTTCCCCTACGGCGATCTCGGCCTCCTGCGCGCCCTGACCTTGGAAAATTCTCGCGATCTGGAGCGGCGTGCCGAGGCTTGGCGGCCCTGGCGGGCGTACGCTTCCATGTACCTTTGGTCGACCGGCCACGAAAGCCAAGCAGCCGCTGCAACGCTTCTTTAGGCCGGATCGGCTGTGCCGGGGCCTGGCACCGACTTCAGTCTGGGGATGCGGCTCTCGGCGGGCGGCAGCGGCGGGAAATCGGTGTAAGGTCCCGACTGATACCAGTATGCTACCGAAAAGTAGTTATCGGCGCGGTGGTTTGCGTGGCCGTGCTCAATGGTGTACTTGAGATACTTGGTGAACGTGATGGGATTGTCGGCGTGCCAGCGGTACAGGCAATAGCGGCCTCCCGGACGCTCGCCACTGACGATGAACGGCGCCCCATTATAAAGGTGCGCAAACGGGACGGCGGTATCCCGGCCGCCAAAGTCCCATGCGCCGTTGAAGTAATCCTCCGTGCCGGTGCCTGTGATCAGGGGCTGGTTTTCGTCGTCCACGAAAACCATTTCGTCGCCTTCGCCCATCCAGTAATCCTGATTCTGCAAGACACCCAAAGTCACTCCCATCAGGTGCCCGCGCCCGCGCGTCTCCGCGAAGACGTAGTTATCCTTGCCGTCGAGATTCTTGAGCTTGTCGGCGTCGCCATTATGCCGCCAATCGTTGGTGGTGGGCTTGTTCGGCGCAGCCTGCCGGTATTGCGCGTGGAAGTAGAGCACCTCGTCCGGCAGCGCGGGCACCATCTGATAATCGATATTGGAGTAGAATGCAAACACTTGGCCCGCGCTTTCGTTGGTGGCGGTGATGCGGGCCGACTTGCGGAAGGGCATGGCGAAGTAACAGTTCAAGGCCTTCACCGAGGAGCAATTTAGGAACGCCGACTGATACACGAAGTACTGCCCCAGATTCAATCCGAATAGATCGCCTACGGGCACTTCCACGCTGGGTTTGGCTTGGCCATCCCAGTATATGCGGATCACGATCTCCTTCAGGTGATCGGAGCTGCCCGCGGCGATGGTGAACCAGATATGGGTGATGACGCCGGGGCCTTCGGAGGCGAAGATCTCGCGCGTGGCGCCCGGCTGGATGGGCCACGAGTCGGCATTGCCACCGGTGCGGTCGAAGCTGGATTGCTTCAGCGAACGGTAATTCTGCGCGCGCGCGTAACGCGGCAGGAATGGGTAATCGCCGGCGGCCCTCTGGCCTGTTTGAGCGGTGGCGGACGATGCGGCAGCCGACAGGCCCGCGAATCCTGCCAGACGTTGGAGGAATCCGCGGCGCGGCGGAAGTTCGCATGACATAAGCCGGATTATAGCGCAGGGACGCGCCAACCGTGCCACTCTCGCGGCAGCGGGCGTGACGCGTCCCTCGACCAGGCTACTGATTCAAGATTACAGACTTGCGGGCCGCGCGGGTATCCTGTCCACAGAGTATTTTCAGCCCGCCCTGGCGCCAAATCTACCGAATGGACGGTATATGATCGAAGAAGCCAGACTGATACCTTACCTATGGGACCTGAGGACACCAAAGACGCCGTGGTTTTCAAACGGAGCGTGCAGCCTCTACAGTGGGGAGCGCAAGTTGTGCTGCTGGCCAGCTTTGGCGGCATGCTGGGACTGATGCTGTTCGCCGGCATCGACTCGCTGCGCGCGTTGCGCCAGGTGCAGTCGCGCAATGTCCAGATCCGCCAGACCTTCCTGCTGCGCAATCGCGCTCTGGAGGAGATCCGCTCGGCGCTCTATCAATCGGGCACGTTCACCCGCGATTATCTGCTGGAACGCGATGCCGATCGCGCGGAGACCTATCGTGCCAGCCTGCAGACCGTACGCGGAGAAATGGATGCCGCCCTGGAACGCTACTCCCGCTCGCTGGATGCCGGCGAAGAAGCGCCGTTTCAGTCTCTCGAAAACCGCATTGCGGATTACTGGAAACTGCTCGATCCCATATTCCATTGGGACGCGGGCGAAAAGCTGGCCCGCAGCGATGCCTTCATGCACGAGGAACTCTTCCCGCGGCGCGCCACCACGTTGGAGATTGCCGACCGCATCGCCAGCGTCAACGAGCAGGAACTCAACAACGGCGACGAGCGGCTGAAGGACATTTTCGACCGGTTTCGCTTCAGGCTGGGCTTGATGCTGGCCATCACGTTGGGAGTGGGTGTGCTGCTGGCGCTGGCCACCACCCGCCACATCCTGCACCTGGCACGGGACGCCGACTTACGCTACCGGCAGGCGGCTCTGGCGCAGGCCAAGCTGAAAGAGCTTTCCGCGCGCCTGGTGGAGGCGCAGGAGCAGGAACGCCGCGCCATCTCCCGCGAGCTGCACGATGAAGTGGGCCAGTCGCTGAGCGCGCTTTTGATGGAGCTTGGCAATCTGGGCGCCGTCGCACCCGGCGATGCCGAATTGCGCAGCCATGTGGAGTCCATCCGCAAATTGGCGGAGGGCAGCGTGAACGTGGTGCGGAACATGGCGCTGTTGCTGCGCCCCTCCATGCTGGACGATCTGGGCCTGGTACCCGCCTTGCAATGGCAGGCGCGCGAGCTTTCCAAACGCACCGGGTTGGCTGTCACGGTGGATGCCGAAGGCGTGGCCGACGATTTACCCGAGGATCTGAAGACCTGTATCTATCGCGTGGTGCAGGAAGCCTTGCACAATTGCGCGCGGCACGCCTTCGCGCGCAGCGTGCGGATTCAGGTGGCGCAGGAAAGCGGGCGCATTCACTTGAGCGTGCTGGATGACGGCCAGGGCTTTGACGGCACGCGCGTGCGCGGTCTCGGCCTGCTGGGCATGGAAGAGCGCGTCACGCACCTGGGCGGCCGTTTCCACCTGCAGTCCGAGTTGGGGCGTGGCACCCGGTTACGCATCGAGATTCCCCTGGCCGCGCGCGCCATGGAGGCCATCGCATGAGTAGTCCGGTAAGGATCGTGCTGGCCGACGACCACACCGTCATGCGCAATGGCCTCCGCCTGCTGCTGGAACGCCAGCCCCATCTGCAAGTGGTCGGAGAGGCGGCGGACGGACGCCAGGCGGTGGCGCTCAGCGAATCGGCCAATCCGGATGTGGTCATCATGGATATCGGCATGCCCAACTTGAATGGCATCGAGGCCGCGCGCCAGATCGTCAACCGGAGTCCGCGCACGGCCATCGCCATCCTCAGCATGCACTCCGACGAGAGCTATGTGATCCGCGCGCTGAAGGCCGGCGCGCGCGCTTACCTGTTGAAGGATTCGGCCGAAGCGGACCTGCTGGCGGCCGTGCGCGCGCTGACTGAAGGTAAGTCGTTCTTCAGCCCAGCGATCAGCAAGATACTGGTGGAAGACTACATGCGCCAGTTAGAGAACCGCGGGGCGGAGGATACCTATGAGCTGCTGACCAATCGCGAACGGGAGATACTGCAGCTTCTGGCGGAGGGCCGCACCAATAAGGAGGTCGCCAATATGCTGAACCTCAGTCTTTACACGGTGGAGACGCATCGCACGCACATTTTGCAAAAGTTGAATTTGCATAGCGTGCCGGAGTTGATTTTGTACGCCGTGCGCAAGGGGATTATCGCGTGAAGGTCCCATCCGCTGCGTCGCCGTGACGTCGAACCAAGTGGGTCATCCAACAGTGTGTTCGGGAACGGATCGGCGATGTACTGGAAGCGAGAGCCATAAAGGGCAAGAACGTTTTCGAGCCGAAGCCGATCGTGGATCGTGGCATCGCCGAAGGGATCGAGGATATTAGAAAGGGCCGTGTGCATGGACCCTACCGCACGGCCGCGGGATCAGCGCGACGGTTCGGTCGCAAGGCCCATGGCAGGTATTCGGCAAGCGAGGTTGCAAGCTGAAGAGCGCGGGCAGGTCGGAGCGGGCTTGATCCAGGTCGCCGCTTTCCACGCGCGCGAAGCCGCGGCGCGCGGACACAGCGCGCACCATGTCGGCGTCGCCAAGCGCATTGAAATACGTTTCCGCCAGGATGAACTCCCGCTCAGCCTGCTTCCATTGGCCTTGCTTCGCCGCCGCTTGGGCCCGCCGCAGATGCGCGGCCGGATGATTCGGAAACGGGCCGCGACCCTCTTCCATTCATCACCGCCGTGCGGCGGCCGAGTTGGTCTTCGATGAACGCCAAGTCGGCCAATACCGTAGCGTCGTTTCCTCTGCGTGCCAGGATCGCGCGCGCCTGCTCCGGTTGTCCGCAATTCAGCCGCGGCAGCCTGCTCAAACAGGCGATCCGCTTCCGATTGCAGCGGTTTGCGGCAGGAAGTGGAAAACTCCGCTTCGGCTTTGGCGGCAAATCCAATTCGTGCCACGGCCACGCGAGATACGCGTGCGCCACGGGAGGCAGCCGATGCTGGGCGGTCGCCCTCTCGGCCGCCGCGACCGGTTCTCCAGCCTGCAGATCGTAGACGCCCTCTTGCCAATCCGCAACGGCTTGCGCGCCGGGTTCGGCTGGCCACAACCAGCGGGCCAACACCACAATGACCACCGCCGCCGCCGTCACCCCGGCGTTGCGCATCGGCCGCCATGCACTTGAGGATCGCGGCGGACCAGGTGCTCCGTAGCGCCGGCGACAGCGATTCCGGCGCCAACGGAGGTTCGCGGGATTTCTGCACCGCCATCGCCAGCGGCGAGTCCTCGCCGTAGGGCAACTCGCGCCCGATCAACCAGCCTCCCACCTGACATACAATGACCGTAAGCAAGCATGCTCACACAGCTTCAGGGCAAAGCGGGACTTCTCCGCCAACTCGGCTTCGTCAGCGCGACGGCCCTGGTGGTCTCCAACATGGTGGGGATGGGCATTTTCGGCGCAACAGGATTTATGGCGCGGGACCTGGGCAGCGCCAAACTCATTCTGGCGGATTGGCTGGTGGGAGCGCTGTTCGCCTTGGCCGGCGCCCTCAGCTATTCCGAATTGGGCATCAACTTCCCCAGCTCCGGCGGCGAATATGTTTACCTGACCCGCGCGTTCGGTCCGGCCTGGGGCTTCATTACCGGATGGATCTCCTTCTTCGCCGGCTTCTCCGCGCCCATCGCAGCGGCGGCGCTGGCGTTCTCCAACTATTTGGGATACTTCTATCCTTCGCTGCGGCAGGAGCACGCGCGCTATGTGCTGGGCACGGGAGCCTTCACGATTCGCCTGGGCGGCGAGCAGACCATGGCATGCCTGCTGATTGCGGGCTTCAGCATACTGAACTGCCTGGGAGTGCGGCGCACGGCCAGGGTGCAAAACGCGCTGACCGCCACCAAGATCGCGGTGATCGTGGGCTTCATCACGTTGGGATTCATGAGCGGATCGGGAAGCTGGCGGCACTTCTCCGAGCCGGCCGTGCGGGGCGCGCCCACCACGCTGCCGGAGCAATTTGTGATCAGCCTGCTGTGGGTGATGGTTGCCTACAGCGGCTGGAACGCCGCCACCTACGTGGCCGAGGAGTTGAAGCACCCGGAGCGGACACTGCCCGCGGCGCTGGCGGCCGGAACGGCGCTGGTGACCGCGCTGTTCATCGGCCTGAATCTGATCTTCATTTACTCGACGCCTCTGGAATCCATGAAGGGCGTGCTGGCAGTGGGATCGCTGGCGGCCTCCAACCTGTTCGGCCCGCAGGTGGCGGGAACGTTTTCCGCTTTGATGGCGCTTTCGCTGATGGCCACGGTGAACGCCGAGGTGACCATCGGGCCGCGGGTTTACTATGCCATGGCAAAGAACAAGGCGTTTTTCAAGGCCGCCGCCAAGGTGCATCCGGTGTGGCACACGCCCGTGACCGCGATCCTGAGCCAGGGCCTTTGCGCCATGGTGATGACGGTGACTCCCTTTCCGCAGCTTGTGTACTACATCGGCTTCAGCCTGACGTTCTTCACGGTGTTGTCGGTGGCGTCGCTGTTCATCTTCCGGCGGCGGCCGGGGTGGCAGAAGCTGCGCCCGGTGAGCTTCTGTTTTCCGGCGATTCCGCTGGCGTACATTTTGGTGGGCGCGTGCATGATCGCTTATGGCGTAATCTGGCAACCGGTGGCTTCGGTGACGGCGCTGGCTACGATTGGCACGGGGGCGGCGGTGTATCATTTATGGCTGCGCCCGCGGGAGGGTTGAAGCGAGACGGGTTGTGCTTTTTTGGGCTGGGTTGTGCTTTTTTGTGCATCGTTTTTCTAATTTGGGAGCGAGGGTTTTTGTCCGAGCAAAGCCAATTCTTCGTTTGAAATCAATAAGTTGACATTTCGGAGTTGCCGCTCCGACGGTGAGCGGAGGGTAGTGCCGGGTGCGGATGCTACAGCGGGCCGATTTTTCCGATTTATGTTGTTTATGTTGCATAGTGTCGCATAGTGCCGCGCCGGAGTTGTGCCGAAATGGGTCCAAGACTTGCCCGATGTCACAATAGCACGGGGCAACTCGATTCGAGGGAAGCAATTTGTGGTCTGCGCTTGTTTTCAGAGAGATGCGGGCGGTTCTGGGCGAGTGATATCGACCGTAAAGGCGATCTCCTCGTTCTTGCGGCGGATGTTGGCTGGTCGTCGCGCCGGCGCGCAAAGAACGGGAGCCGTATCCTGCACGGGCCCTCCCGGATTGGGACTTGTTGATGGGCAATATGGGTGGCATGAAGACCTTAGCTCGGGGCGGACGGCTGGGCAGCTCAGGCCAGCACGTCGCGAGGCCTCTGCACGCGCGAGGGCAGACAAACGTCCATGACAACCTGGCCACTGCGGTCGCCGAACACGACGGCCGCCGCCTGGTCCGACGACGTTTTCGGGTCAGACGCTACACGCAAGTTACTTACCAGTGGAGTGGGCGCGGCCCCCCTTTGACAACGGGCACGAACGCTATCGGGCGCGAGGATCTCCAAAATGCGCAGAAGCAGGGGTTCGTCAACATCGTTCTTGGTAAAGGCGGCCTACGGAAGCACCTGGTAAGCGGTGTTGCTCGACAGCGTGCCGGTGGATGTTGTTACCCGGACCGGTCCGGTGGTCGCGCCGGCAGGTACGATGGCAGTGAGTCCCTCCTGGCCGAGGTCGGTGAATGCCGCTGCGGTGCCATTGAAGGTGACGCCAGTAATCGTAGCGTTGTTCAGACTCGATCCGAGAATGGTGACAGTCGATCCGACCTCGCCGTAGGCGGGGAGGGTTTTCACAAAGGGCTGAAGACCCATGCTCAGCCGGTAGATCGTTCCGTTTAAACTGGAACCGCCGGAAGACGTCGTCCCGTAAAATGCCCCGTCGGTATGTTGAACCAGTCCGCCAACGGGCTCATTGCCGCCGGTACCCCCGAAGCTGTACACGATAGTCAGATCACCAGAGGGGGTGATTCGAAAGATCTCCCCCTCGCCGCCGGCGCCGCCGAGGAACGTGGCCCCGTAGAAATTCCCGTCTGTGCCCTGAACCAACGTGGCGAGCGGGGCAGAGCCGTCAGTTTGGTCGAACGTGTGCAAGGTGGTCAGCGCGCCGGCGGGGGTGATTCGGAAGACCGTGCCATTGTTATGTGCCCCTTCGGCTGTCCCGTAAAGATTTCCGTCGTTGCCTTGGATCAACGCGGCGTATGGAAAGCCACTGTCTGCGCCGCCGCTGAAGCTATACAGTGTCGTAAAGACGCCGCCGAGGCTGATCGCGAATATTGTGCCATAATTGTTGGCGCCCCCCTTCCACGTTGTTCCGTAAAGCAGCCCGTTGCTTGCCTGAACCAGTCCGGCGGCAGGAAAAGCGCCGTCGCTCCCGGTGAAGTTGTGCATCGTAGTAAGGGCGCCGTCGGGCGTCATTTTGAAGATGGTGCCGTCCTGGTTGGTCCCGCCCTGGTTTGTGGTGCCGTAAAGCATGCCATTGAACGCTTGGACCAGTCCGCCTTCCGGAGCAACGCCATCGGTGTCATCGAAGCTGTGCAGCGTCGTGAGCGCTCCAACGGGGGTGATACTGAACACGTTGCCTTCGCCACGGCCGATCGCCGTTCCGTAAAGCAGTCTGTTGGGTGCGAGCAAGAGAGCGGCGGCAGGGTAAGCGCAACCGAGGGGATTGTTGAGGGTGAGCAGGCTGGTAAAGATGCCACTGGGGGATATGCGGAATATTGTGCCAGAGTTGTAGGGGTTCCCGCCGTATTCCGTGGAGCCGTACATTTGCGCGGCAATTCCCTCTACGAGAGATGCGGCAGGGCCTGAGCCATTGGTTCCGTTGAACTCCGCAAGACTGGTGAACACTTGCGATGGCGAGACGATCCCCACCGCGCATAGCATGACGATGACACGAGAAAAGCGTAGGATGCTCTTGCACCGTTGATTCAAATTGACCTCCGGATACCGCGCCAGTTTCGTCGAGAGGGACAGGCTCCATTATAGAGCCGCGAACGCATACTGCTTTATCTTTATCTTGAGTGCGCGGTACTGGTACTGCGATGCGCATATAGCCAGCGAGAGATCTACCCCCCCAAGGCTAGTGACATCCCAGGCAGTAGGCGCCAAGGTGCATCCAGTGTGGCACACGCCGGTGACTGCGATCGTGAGCCAGGGCCTTTGCGCGATGGTGATGACGCTGACGCCCTTTCCGCAGGTTGTGTAACTACATCGGCTTCAGCCTGACGTTCTTCACGGTGTTGTCGGTGGCGTCGCTGTTCATCTTCCG
>DATNMW010000336.1:0-8491 GCA_035602155.1 Bryobacteraceae bacterium
GCCGTCGTCTTTCAGCGGCGATGGAAAGAAGGGCAGCAGCCAGAGGCATGTAATGCCCAGATCCTGTAGATAGTCGAGCTTCTGGATGAGGCCCCGGAAATCGCCGATCCCGTCGTTGTTACTGTCGAAGAACGCGCGCACGTGCAGTTCGTAGATCAGCGCATCTTTGTACCAGAGCGGATCCGTACTGCTACCGGGCTTCTTCATCGGCGCGGGATTGAGTATTGGAGGCCGGGCGATCGTGCCGCCAAGATTTGCCGCCCTCAAGGGATTTCATCGCATTTTGCGACACAGAGTTCCCCTTCAACCATCCGCGCCGTTATAGAGCAAACGAAAGACCAAAGAGTGTTAGCGCGCGGGCGTCGACCTGGCGATCGCACACACTTTCAGTCGGGTTGCGGCCAAAGCCGCCGGAAGGCTCCCGGCTGAGAGCCGGCTAGCGTGCTGACCGCGCTGGACGACCCTGCCGGTCCAGCTCCAGAAGGGCATCGGCGATGCGGTTGACTGCCAGTTCCTCTTCGTGCCGGCTGGCCTGGGAGCGCGGCAAGGAAGAAAGCTCCAGGTGCACCAGTTCGTGTACCAACGTGTTTTCCATATCGGGTAGCGCCTCGCGGCACGGCGCCCGATAACCGGATGCATCCAGCACGCGAATGGTGGCGGTCCTCTTAGCGGCGTCCCAGTGGATATTACCCAGCGTCTCGGGTTTCAGGTCGTTCGCCTGCGATATGACTGCCGAGATCTTCCAATCCTTGAGGTTGAGACGCTGCTGCCAAAACGCGAGCCTGCCCTCGATAAAGCCTTCCGCAAGGGCCGCGCACACCCGCCTGTCCGAATCGGGAGAAGGCGGTTCGGCCCAGGCGCCGCAAACGAAAATGAGAAGAAGAGCCAGCGGAATAAGGGGGAATCCTCTGCCAAAGCGGCGGTACATCCATTTCCATAATACTTGATCGTCGCGGAAGCGTGCGTTTCCGCACCGGCGTTTTGAGATCGTGAGAACTTTTTGGCGGTCCTCAGTAGTTTTTTCGCTCTCATCCGGCTCGTTTATCGCGATTAGGCTCGGCCATGCTCTGCGTGTCAGTCTGCGCATTCGCGGACACATACACGGGAAAACTGGTCGACGCCAGTTGCGCCGCGCAGCAGAACGACGCGGCCTGTACTCCAACCGCTTCCACGGCTGCGTTCGCCATGCAGGTTTCCGGCGGGAAGATACTCAAGCGCTCAAGCGGAGCGATAACAGCGCCGATCGGGCTAAGGACCCAAACGCGCCTCGGACAATCAAGTCACAGCTACGGTGCAGGGCGCTCTGAACGGCGACGAGCTCAAAGTCGACTCGATTGAAGTCCATTGAACACTTCCCTGCCTATGCCATCTTGTGGGGTGGCCAGTCCCAGACTGGGGTCCGGATTGGCTGCCCGAGTTCGCCGCTTGAGAGAGCATTCCCATCGGATCGTTCCCCACCGTACAATTCCAGCCGTGGCGTACTACGGTTCGGAATTCCGCTTGCATCGTCATAACGGATGCCGTTTATACACCTAAGGCGCGGAATCGGCGTGCGGTTTCGATGCTTCTCGACGGCCGCCTTCCGGGTCTGTTTCGTATCTCTCCTCTTCGCCGCGCAGTCTCTGCAGGCAGCGCCCGCCGCCCCCGCCATGGAAAAACTTGAGCGTTGGAACCCGCGCTCCTCTGTCACCGCTTTTCTGCAAGCCTGCCGGAAACAGGATTATGACCTCGCCTCCCAATATCTCGACCTGCGGTATCTGCCGGAACAGAACCGGCAGGGGCAGGGTCCCGCACTGGCCCGCAAACTCGAAACGGCGTTGAACCTGGCGCCTGATTTCAATGTTCTCGATTTGAGCCGCAATTCCGGAGGCAGCATGGCCGATACTGCGACTTCGCCGCGCGCTTCCGTCGCCAGTCTTAGCCAGAACGGCGAAACGTATACGCTGGAGCTGGAACGCGTGGCGTTACAGCCCGGAGGTCCGCCGGTCTGGGTCTTTTCTCCGGACACCGTGGTTGCGGTGCTCAGGCTGAACCTTTCCATCTCCGCACCCTGGGTCGCGCACTATCTGCCGCCTTTCATGACCTCCGTGAGGTTTCTGGAGACCGCCCTTTGGGAATGGCTGGCCCTGACGCTCGCGGCCGCCCTACTGGTCTCGTTATCGCGGCTACTGGACCGCGTGCTGGCTCCGCTCTTTAGAACGGTCAGCGGGCGCTTGCTGCCGCATGCGCGGTGGGCCTGGATGGAGGCCCCCATCCGTCCCATTCGCATGCTCCTCTCGGTCGCCGTTTTCCGCGTGGTTGTGGAGGTCGTCCGGCCCGCCGCGATCGCCCGGCTCTACATCGGACGAATGCTGGAACTGATCGTAATGTGGTCGATCGCCTGGTTTCTGGTCCGGATCGTGGACCTGTTCCTAAACCGCGTGGAATCGAATCTGGCCACCCAGCATCGATTCAGCGGACGCTCCATTCTGCGCCTGGGCCGCCGGACCGCAAGCGTTACCATCGTCATCATCGCGATTTTGACCATCCTGAGCAGTTGGGGATATAACACCGCAACGCTGGTGGCGGGGTTGGGGGTTGGCGGAATCGCGGTAGCGCTGGCTGCGCAACAGACCATCGCCAACATCTTTGGCGGCATTTCGGTCATCGGAGATCGTCCGGTCGCCATCGGCACCTTCGGCAAATTCGGGGACTTGATGGGAACGATTGAAGATATCGGGATGCGGTCCACGCGGGTCCGCACCCTCAATCGGACGCTGGTCTCGATTCCGAACGCCACGTTTGCCGGAATTAATCTGGAAAACTACGCGCTGCGCGACAAGATCCTGTTCAATCCGGCGTTTCAGATCAAACGGAGCACGCCCGATGAAGAAGTCTGGCATCTGATCGAAGCCCTGCGCGTTGCCCTGGAAAAGCATCCATCCATCGAACTCGTGCCCACGCCCGTGCGCTTGATCGGACTGACGGCTACGGCATTCAATATTGAAATCTTCTGCTATGTGTTGACACCGGATATCGACCAGTTCTACAAAACGCAGGGCGAACTGTTTCTAACGATCAACGACGCGCTGCAGGCCGCTCAACTCGAATTAGTCTAAGTCGCCCGCGGCCGGCTCCAGACGAGCGAAGCTCGCCCCAGCAGGGCCGAAAGGCAGCGCAAGCCCCAAATCCTATCCCAAACCCTATATCATGCCGCGCCCCGCCCCGCAGGCGCCAGCATCGGACGCCGTCCCCGCGCCTCCGGCGGCGCGAGGCGGATGGCGGCTAGATCGCCGATCAGATCTCCGGCCCAACGGTACACGTTGTTTTCCTGGACTACCGCGCGCATTCGCTGCATGCGGGCCTTGCGCTCCTCCGGCGGCATGCCGAGCGCCGTGTGGATGGACTGCGCCAGTTCGTCGGTATCGTAGGGATTGACCACCAGGGCGTCCGCCAGCTCATGGCTCGCGCCGGTAAATCGGCTCAGGATCAGCGCTCCCTGTCCATCCTGGCGCGCCGCGATGTACTCTTTGGCTACCAGGTTCATGCCATCGTGCAGCGACGTTACCAGGCACAGGTCCGCCTCGCGATAATAAGGCTGGATCTCCGCATGGCTGTGGTGCCGGTTCAGGAAAACGACGGGCTTCCAGGCGCCTGTGCGGAACCGCCGATTAATGCGCTCGGCTTCTTCCTCCACCTCCGCCGTCAGATCCCGATACCGCTTGATGTTTGTGCGGCTGGGCGCGCCGATCTGGATGAAGGTGAATTTTTCGCGGTACTCGGGATATAGATCGAAGAGCCGCTCCACTCCGCGCAGCCGCTCCGGAATGCCTTTCGTGTAATCCACGCGATCGACTCCCAGCCCCAGGAAAGCCGGCTTGCCGCCCAACTCGCGGAATAGCGCCGCGCGCTCTGCGGCGGAGGCATCCCCGTCTGCGGACAGAGCGGATCCGCCATTGCCGTTGAACGCCACGCTGATGGGGTACGGCCGCACAATGGTGAGACGATCGCGGCGATTGACCGCAAAGTGCTCCCAATCGATGCGCGACTCCAGCGCGCGGTCCACCGTTTCCAGAAAATTGTTGCAATGCGCCTGGATGTGGAACCCGATCAGATCCGCTCCCAGCATGCCGTCCAGCAGTTCGCGTTGCCATGGGCAAATGGCGAAGGCCTCCGGATTGGGCCAGGGGATGTGCCAGAAAATGGCCACCCGCGCATCCGGCCGACGCTCCTTGAGCATGCGCGGCAGCAATGCGAAATGATAATCCTGCACCAATACGATCGGCTCCTTTTCACCGCTCATTTCGTCCAGCAGGACGGCGGCGAACTTGCGGTTTACGGCCCGGTACTGCTCCCAATCCTCGCTGCGAAAGACGGGCCGCGTGTGCGCGATGTGGCAAAGCGGCCAGATCCCCTCGTTGGCGAATCCGAAATAGAAGCCGGCTTCCTCTTCTGCGCTGAGCCATACGCGGCGGAGGGTGTATTGGGGATGGTCGGGCGGCACGCGCAGCCGGCCGCGGTCGTCGGCGGTTTCCTTGTCCGCGCCGCCCGTCCCGTGCGCGATCCAGGTTCCGTCGCCGGCCCGCAATACCGGCTCCAGCGCGGTCACCAAGCCGCTCGGCGGAACCGACCACACGATCGAATTTCCCTGCCGCGCATGCTCGTAGGGTTCGCGATTGGACACCGCGAACAGGCGGCTTCCGTTCAGCTTCGCCTGCATCGAGATGCGCAGCCTCTCGGCGGTCCACTGGGACGAGGCGGCGTCCCGTAGACGGGCCTCCTCTTCGGCCGCGGCGCGCGCCAGGTGCAGGCTGGTCGCCAGGCTGGTCATTTCGCGCGTGAGCGGACGAAAGATCTCCTCCTTGGGCGGCTGGCCGGAGGCGGACACGTTTCCGGTGCGCAGATCGTGCAGCCATTGCGCCATATGCCGAAGAGGCTGTCCCAGACTCCAGCGGATAATCGGGAGCGTCATGCCTACGATCAGCAAGGTCTGCGCCACGCTGGTCAGTGCGTGCCGCCAGGCCGGCGCCGCGATGAAGGCCACGTTATGGAACACCGCAATCGCTCCCAGCAGGCGTTCGTCCGTGCGGAGGGGCAGCGCCAAAATGTGCATCCGCTCGCCCCGCGCGCGGAAGAAGTCCCCACGCACGCCCCCCTCGTGCATGGCGCGTTCCACGGCGGGCGGCGTTCCTGCGGCATTCGATCCCAGGCGCGGCGCCAAGCCCGGCGTCATCGCCATCGGCTGTCCATTGGCGTCGTAGATCGCGACGCCGGCCATTTGCTCCTGGTTCTGAAACTGTCCAACCAACGCTTGCAGTTCGCCCGGAGAGCCGTCTTGCAGCACTTGTTCGGCGGCCCGCCGCTGGCTTTCGGCCAATACCAGCGCCTGGCGCTCGACCTCGCCCCGCATGGCGTGCATCTCCGCGGCGGCCTGATAGAGCGCGAAGACCATCGAAACCAAGGCCACGCCGCCAAATAGGGAGAGCATCAACCGCCGGCTTAAGTGCATTTCTTCCCTCCAAGCGCACGATCGGGACCGGCATGAGATGGCCAGGATGGGTCCGTCGGATTTGTTCTAGCAAGGTTGGCGCCAAGGGCTGGACGCGGAGATTGCAGTGCGTATAATCCGTTACAAAGCCGGAGTCGGAAGTCGGAATTGTGTCGCCTGCCTTCTGTCTCCTGCCTTCCGCCTTCACACCAGTTGCTCCATCAGACCGGTCAGATAGTCCGCATCGAACGGCCCGGAGCGATACGTGCGCGCGTCGAAGAACCGCCAGAAATGGCGCGATTTTTCGATCGTGTAAAACAACAACTGCTCTTCGATGAGATCTTTTTCCAGCAATTGCTGGTTGAAGCAGCGGACCGCTCCGGCCAGGATGTAAGGCACCCGGAAATCCTCGGTGGAGACCGGCTCCGGGGTGGCTTCGAATTTGATTTGCACGATGCGTCCGCGGGCATTGATTTGGAACAGATTGATGCCCTCGTCGTGGAAGTGTTCCGGCCTGTATTCCTCCGGGTCGAATTCCAGCTCGATTTCCGAAAGCAATTGGTTCAAGCCGCGCACGAAATCGGCGCAGATGCCGTACAACTCCAGCGCCGCCTGGCGGCGAAGAGAGCCAATCTCGCGCGCCCTGTGGATGCGCACCTCGTCCTGGCGCGCCAGCGCGTCCAGGCTTCTCGCCAGCTTCTTAAGGCGGTCGCTGCCCGCTTGGGAAGAGCCGCGTGCGCCGGCCGCCTTGAAACCCCACTTGGCATTCACAGTTACCAGGATATGCGCGCTACGCCCGGATATCAATCGCTCCCCAGCGGCCCTCACCGGCGCCCCCGCCAATGGCCCTCACAAATGCCGCACCATCAGGCTCACTCGCCCCTGGATCACATCCTGAGGTTCGCGGTCCGGGAGGGGGATGGACTGCCACACGTCCGCCAGGCAGACCCACAGGTACAAACGCCGGCGGCCACGCCGCACCAACCCGATTGTGCCTCCGCCGGACAAGTCCAGCGCGAAGTAGCCTTCTTCATCGGGATTCGTCCGGAGTCTCTCCGCGCCATCCAGCAGAACCACGCCACGGGGGCCGAAGAGCGGTCCGCGGAGAGGGTCTGGCGCCAGGCGGGCGGCCACCGGCGATTCCAGGCGGTCTACGTCCGCCGCCGGGAATGGATACCGCTCCAAACTGGCCGTTTGGGGATACGGATATTCCCGTCCGATCCAGCCATCCAGCATAGCGACGGTACGGTATTCGCCGGAATCCGCGCGTTCATGTCCGATTCCATTCTGTGCCACGCCGTGCGCGGCGCAGCCCTCGCCGCCGGCCATAAGCTCCACCAGATCGATTCGCAGGCGCTGCAGAATCCGGTCGGCCGCCTCCGTCGAGAACTGCCGGACCCCTTTCAACACATTGTGCACATGCGGCTGCGAAATCCCCGTGAGCCGGGCCAAGTTCCGTTCGCTGATCTCGCCGTTCCGCACCCGCGCGCGAACGTGCGAAACCAGCCGCATTTGAAGAAGGCGGAAGTCCACTCGCCAAAGCCCTCGCCCTATTTCTGCCAGAAATAGATGCAGCGCAAAATCATTATATTCCTTAATATGCCGTATAGTACTGCGATTATTTCTGGTATTATATTGATACATTAACCTAATATATAAGAATAACATGCGTACTATGCTTTCGGATATCTCCGATGAAACTCCCGGTAAATGCCGGGACTGCGCTTGACGATTTTCCGCCCGGCGATAGATTTGAAGCAAGTTTTCGGTAGTGGTTGCCCTGCACGCCGCTTTGCACATGCTTTGCGCAACGGAGGGCCGCCGAGAGGACGTTTCAATCTATGAACTGGGATCGATCACAAACGATCGCGCTCGCCAAGACCACCTGCACGCATTGCCATGGCTATGGATTGCGCCGGGGCCGTAACGACCGGGAGGTTCCCTGCAATTGCGTCTTTCGAGCCATATTTCGCGCCTGCTACGCGCGTTTTCGAGACTGCGTAGCCGGGGACAGGCACTTGAGCCGGGTGCGCCTCGAGTTCTGCAACGGTAAGGACAACCGCGTAACCTACGGCCGCAAAGTGGAAGAGTACATCGCCGATTTCTGCCTCGTCAGCCGCAATGCGCTCAGCCCCCTCGAGTACGATATTTTCCGCTTCCACTACCTGCTGGGGGCGGAATGGAAGCTCTGCTGCTGGCGCCTCCAAATCGACCGCGGCAACTTCTTTCATATACTTTACAAAATTGAACAGAAATTGGGGCGTGTTTTCCGGGAATTGGAGCCCCACAGCCTTTTCCCCCTCGATGAATATTTCGGCGGAACAATGTCCAATGAGCGCTTCTGCAGGGCCGTTGCCATAGTGCCCAAACGCAAGCCGCCCAGGGTGCTGCGCCCCCCTGTGGGGCTCTCGGCCGCCTGAGTCGAACCTGGATTCGTGGGGCAGACCCCTGTCTGCGCAGTTGTCTGCGCGGGTCCCCCGGACCCGCGGTTTTGTTCGAAAAGTCTAGCGGGCCCCGCGGCGGATCGCACCTTGCGTCCATCGCGGGTCCGCCTGGCTTTCTTCGTCGTGATACAATCCGGCCTTCGGCCAGCATGGATCCCCTCACCCATTCGGCTACCGGCCTGTTCCTGGGCCGCGCGGGACTAAATCGTTTCTCGCAGCACGCTTCTTGGATTCTGCTGCTGGCGGCCAACGCCCCCGATATCGATATCGTGACGCTCGCCGGGGGGCAGGTGAACTACCTCAACTATCATCGCCACTTGACCCATTCGCTCGCCGCGTGGCCGGTGATAGCCCTGCTGCCGGTCTTGGCCGTGCGGCCGTTCGCGCGGAAACCGTTTAACTGGCTGGGGGCGTACTCAATTTCGCTGGCGGCCGTGGCGTCCCATCTGCTGCTCGACTATACCAACGTCTACGGCATCCGCTTTCTGCTGCCGTTCTCCGGGCGATGGTTCCATCTGGATCTCACCTCGGTGGTCGACCTGTGGATCTGGGCGGTGCTGCTGGCGGCGCTGGCGGGGCC
>DATNMW010000337.1:0-5313 GCA_035602155.1 Bryobacteraceae bacterium
CGACGACGCCGATGCCGATCCGGCCCCCATCGCCCGCCCCGCCACGGCCGTCGCGAATCCGATGGATCCGAACAGCGCCGCCGCCTCGAACGCCGCCGACGCGCCCGCATAGTCTTTTTGCGCGATGTCGAAAAACCCCCACGCCAGCGCATAGATGGCCTGCGTCATGGCCTGCTCCGCGATCGATTCCAGCACCGCCTCGGTGGCCGACTTCATGGCCGCCCCGATCGATTTCGAATACATCACCGCGTGCGCGATCCCCGCCCCCATGCCCTGCCCGAGTTTATCGAAGGCCTGCTCGCCCATCTCCCCCAACGACTCCACGGCCACCTGCGTCAGCAGTATGGATTGGTTCACCGACTGACTCCATTGCTTGGTCAACTCTTCGTTGTTCTTGATCAGCCCCGTGAACTTATCCCCGAACATGCTGGTCCAGCCCTGCGAGTTAGTCAGCTCCTGCAGCTTGTTCTGGTACTGACTCATCAGCGCCAGCCGGATGGCCCCATACTGCCGCTCGATCTCTTCGCCCGCTTTGGCCGTGGACGCCGTCAGCGCCAGTTCCTTGGCTTTCACCTCGCTGAATTTGTTCAGCTCGATCTGTAACTGCGCCGCCAGCTTGTCTTCCGCGGGCATGTCCGCTTCCAGCATCTTCGAGGCGTGGTCCCGCGCAGCCGTCAGTTCCCTCTGGTATGCCGCCTCCCGCTCCGCGTAGATCTTCGCCAGGCCGGATGTCTCCAGCTTCTCCAGCAGCGCTTGATTGGCCGAGCTCAGCGCCCCCTCGGCCGCATACTTGGCGCGCATCTTCTCGACCTCGGCCGCCCACAATGCCACCTGGTGTGCGAACGTCTGCGTAGTCTGCGCGTCGATCTTTTCTTGCAGCTCCTTGCCCGCCGCCACTTTCTTAGCCGCCAGCGCAGCCGCGGCCGCGTCCAGCCCGTCCAGGAACTTTTGCATCTCGGCCAGATCTTTATCGCCCAGCGCCTTCCCGGCCTCCGCGCCGTACTGCGCGATCGCCGCGCGTACCTGCTTCAGGACCTCCAACTGATCCCACCACACTCCCGTGGCCAGCTTGCCCTGGCCCTGCAGCTTGGTCAGTTCCGCCGCCGCCTTGGACGCCCCATCGCGCATGCGCACCAGTTCCGCCGCCAGCTTTGCCTCCGGACTGTCCATCTCGCCCAGCTTGACCTTCAAGCCGTCCAGGATCGAAGTCAGCGCGGTGAACTCTTGCGTGGCTTCCTTCACCTTCGCCGGCTTGGGGACCACGTCCAGC
Source organism: Bryobacteraceae bacterium (assembly GCA_035602155.1). GTDB lineage: Bacteria > Acidobacteriota > Terriglobia > Bryobacterales > Bryobacteraceae > Bog-159. The sequence continues at coordinate 1,271 of DATNMW010000337.1, forward strand.
ATCGTCACCGTGGCGGCGGCCTCCGCGGCCTTCACGGCATTAGCCATCGCATTTGCCGCCTCGTTGGCGCCCTCTATCCAGGATTCCCAAAGGCTCTTTTGCGCCACCTTGATCCCCGTAATACCCTCGATCATAGTGGTGGCGAACCAAGTCCTAGCCGTATGGTCCTCCGCGAGGTGCTTGGTCATGGCCGCCACTCCCGCCAGGTCGATCGCCAGCTCCGTCAGCCTCGGCAGGACCGCCTGTCCGATCTTTAGACTGAAGGCCTCCCACTGCATCTCCAGTCCTTTCACCGCAACCGCGTTAGCCCGCGCCGCGTCCACCTGCGTTGTGCTCAGCTCGATCCCCAGCCCGTGCGCCTCCGCCTTTAGCTCAGCCGCCCGCGCGGCCCATTGCATCAGGAATTTGATATTGGCGGCGCCGGCGCGCCCCATGAACTCCATCGCCACGCCGGTCTTCTCCGGACCTTCGTGCAGCGTCGCGAAACGCCTCCCAAACTCGGCCATGAACGGATCGATATTCTGCATGGCGCCCTGCACCTGCGCCGTGGTGAATCCCATCCGCGCGAGTAACTGCGCCTGCTTCGACGTGGGATCTTGCGCGGCGAATACCGACCGCTCAAAGCGCACGATCCCGGTGACCACCTGGTCGAAGCCGACACCCACTTCGTGCGCCACCAGATGCATTGCAGAAAGGGTCTGCGTAGTGAGTCCCGTTTTCTGCGCGGCATCCCCAACCGCGATGGCATACTCCTCAAACTTGTGCGCCGACTCCACCGCGAACGCGGCCGCCGCCACGCCCAGTGCCCCCACAGCCGCCGTGATCCCGAATATCGCGCCCTTAACTGTGTCCAACTGGCCAAAGACTTCCTCCGACCAGTCCGAGAACTGGCCCGCCAGTGCGTCTAAGTTTGTGCCGAGCAACTGACGGAAGCGCTGGATGTTCTCTTCCGCGTCATCCGAGTTCGCTCCGATGTTAAACAGGAGGGATGCCGCACTGTCAAACGCCATTTAAGATCTCCTTATCCACATTCCCAAAGACCAAAGCTTTGAACCATTCCTGATACACGCGCGCCAGATCGTACTCCTGATAGGAACGCGAAATGAAACGAAGTAAGTCGGTTTCCGAGACGCGCGCGCCAGCGCTGAAGCTTCGCGGTGCGCCTAGCAGCCCGTACTCGATCCAGTGACGTACCTTCTCGGCCCGCGCCCCAAACAGCTTCCCCAGATGCGCAGGCGTGAACCCTTCGCGCGTCTGCCATGCGAGGCGGACGGCTTCCACTCTGGCTGTCACTGTTTCGTGGGACCGCCCGAGGCGCCCGGCCATCTCCTGGATGGTCATCGGCCCGGCGGAGTGCTGGCGAACGAACGCCTCATCGGCGGAAGTCCAGGGCCGATAGGCCGCGGTCCATCCCTGGCGGCGCGCTTCTGTTTTGAAGGCGTGCCTCGGCCATTTCGTCCGACGCTCCAGACGGTCCAGACTCGCTGAGAGATTGCGTTTGTTGCCGCGGTAGGCCAGGCGCAGTTCGCCTAGCAGCTCCGGAGTGAACTGGTACTTACGGGCAGGTATCGGCCGCCGCGCGCGCGCCGGCGTCACTGGGCCGATGGCTTGGTTGTCACTTGCAGAATTGAACAAAAAGAACGGCTCTCCCAGGCCCCCCTGGAAACCGCCGCTAAACAGCTACAGCTAACATTCCTCCGCCAGCCCCCCGTTCTTCGGTGGCTATGTTTCGGGCCATGGATCACCAAAATCGTCAGTAGGCCCGGCCAGGCTTGAAGTCGTCAATCTTGAGCCCAGGTTCTTGTCCGGCCAATTTATGAATTCGACCGTCTGATGCAGGCCTATCTCAACTCCGGCTGGCACGCCCGCTCGTCTGGCGTCGTTTTCCTTCTTGCTCAAGGCGTCGAGTTCCTCCTGGGTAAAGCGCCTTTGATTTGGGTCCGGACCCATCCGCCCGTTGATGTCTTCGTCCGTGATACGTCTCGTTTCCGGTTTAAATCCTGACATCCGTTTTGTTCTCCTTTGTCACTCCAGTCGCTGTGACTCCGCTGGGTCACTCCCTGCCAACAAACGCGCGGCTGGCCGCATAATTGTACTGGCGGATAAGTTCCGGCCGCTCGCTCGCGATCAACTGCCACGCACGGGCATAGTCGAGGCGCGGGTTAGCGGCGCGCCTCCTGGCGATCTCTTCGTCGATTGCGGCCAGTTCCCGCGCCAACGGCCTGGCGCTCATGCTTACGGTTCCCTGTGGCACCATCTCTTGCGGGAGGTATGGCCGTGCAGGGCCGCCGCTAGGTTCAACCGCGCCCGTGCGCTCCGCCGCCGTGGGGTCATCCATGCGCCCGGCCGCGTCGTTGTAGTTCCACATCAGATCCGGAAACTCCTTTTCCACCCGCCTCCAGGCGTCGCCGTACGGGAGGTCTGGATTTTTCTGGCGCATGTTCCTGATCTGCTCATCGATCAGCGCCAAGTTCCTGGCGAGCATCTGCGCTGTGTTGCTGTCTGGCGGGTGGCCGGCTGCCTTGTTATAGGCCTGGATAAGGGCGGGATTTTCTTTTTCGACCTGTTTCCAAGCCTCGCCGTAACTCATCCCCAGATTTGCTTGCCGCTTTAGATTGATCCGCTCCTCAATCGGCACCAGGACCGCCGCCAGGGGATGCGTGCTCATGGCTATGGTCCGGCGCGACGGGGACGGCGCCGCCGCCCGCTCACCGCTCATGCGGCTCTGTGGCGGTTGCAGGCCGGCGGCCAGGTTGTACGCGGTGATTAGATCGCTGCGCTCGCTGGCGAGCAGCATCCAGCCCGACGCATAGTTCAGCTTCGGATTCGCCGTCCGCCGTCTCGTTATCTCTTCGCCGATGGCGGCGAGTTCCCTCGACATCGCAGCCTGGCGGTAGCTTTCCATCAGGTCCGCGCGTTCGCTCATCAGCACTCGCCAGCCCGTTGCATAGTCGATTTCAGGATTCACGGCTTGCTTTCGCCCGATGAGTTCGTCGATGGCCGCCAGTTCCCTTTCTGCTAGTCCCATGGGTTTTGACTCCTTATCCGCCGACACCGCGTTCCGCAAGATCTGGCTGTTGTGCCTGACTCGCTCCCACCGAAGCGGGGACCGCAGTGTGTTCCATGCTGAGAGCCAACGCCTCAAGCGAGTGTTGCGCCGAAACCTTTCTTGGCGCCGCGGGCGGCGCCGCTTTAGCGGGTATGTCCTTTCCTTGGGCTCTCGGCCCCGCCGATTGCGGCAGCGACCTCGGCGTGCAGGGCAGTCAGTCGGGCATGCAGCGGGCCGCTGAACTGCTGCCGTGCGTCCGAGCGCGCCATGTCCCGGCTGTCGAGTAACACCCGGTCATTGCCAGTGTGCTCGGGATCGGCGACTAATGCTACGTCCGCGGCTGGGACCTTCACACCGTCGAGCTGCGCGGCGTGGAGCCACGGAAGCTGTTCCGCGTAGATATCGCGAAGTGCCAGAGCCGCAACCCGGTATCGCGCGCGGACTTCGGCCAAGCTGGCCGTGATGAAATGACCGAATGCGCCGTGCAGGCCGTTTTCAAGCCCGCCGATGTCGCCGCGGCTCTTGGCCAGCTTTGCACCGATGAGCTGGACCCGCGACTTAGCGACGCGAATCCGGCGATCCATATCCTGAATGATGTGCTCTTCGGCGAACGGCCCCTCCGGCAGCGCGCCCGTCGACGCGAGTGCCGCTTCGCTGTCTCTTAGTTGGCCCTCCAGGCGGCCTCTCTCGGCCCCCAGTTCGGCTAAGACCGATTTGGCCTGCGCCAGATCCGCCGCGATGACATTGTCGGATTCGCGCGCCAGGCGCAGACTCTCAAGCAACTGCAAAACCTCGGGTGAGTGTGTGATAGTTCCTTCGTTTGCGTCTTCCAATTTACCCTCCCCGGGGCAGTGCTGAGCGGGAGGAATGGAGGAACACCCCGCCAGCACTGCCCGCAACTTCACCGCCATGCCTTGTAACCGCGTCATCCCGTCATGTCACCGGCGCGGGCCTTTGCACGCTCAATGTCCGCTGAGCCGCCCTCTGTCCGGAT
>DATNMW010000338.1:0-6681 GCA_035602155.1 Bryobacteraceae bacterium
GCGCATTGGGCGCGGCACGGTTTCGGACGCGCGCCGCTCAGCATTCCGGAACCGGGCGCGGAGCCGCCAGCCGCCCTCGAATACCACCGGATTCTGGTTCCGTTGGATCATAGCGAACTGGACCGCAAAGCTCTGAGCCACGCGTCCGCCATGGCCAAAATGCATGGCGCCAAGCTATACCTGCTGCATGTCGAAGAGGGCGTCACCAGCCGGGTTTATGGGCAGTTATCATCGACGGCGGAAGTCGAGGCCGGGGAGCAGTACCTGGAACGTATTGCCGAATCTCTGCGGGCGGAGGGTATCGATGTCGAAACCGCGATTGTACATGCTCCGCGGCCCGGCAGCCAGATCGTGCGCTATGCTCTGGAAATCAATCCCGACCTCATTATTATGGGCGCGCACGGGCATCGCCGCTTGAAAGATCTGATATTCGGCAATACAATTAATCCTGTGCGGCACGAACTGCGCGTGCCTCTACTGATTGTCAGGAAGTCGTAACGCCGCACTGAGACATGCTGCCACCGGGGCGTGTCCAAGCAACACAGCCGGCCATCATCGCGCTAACTTAAGTCGTTTATTTTTAATAGGTTGAATTGGTATGCGAACTGCTTTGTGGCGTATCGTGCCGAAACCTGCGCGCATCGTGCTTTGCCTGGCTGTCTGGCTTGCGCCCGCCTGGGGCGCCACTCTGGAGTTGCTCAGTCTGAACGACCTGATCTCCAAATCCACTACAATTGTCCAGGCGCAGGTGACCGGAACGTCCGCCTCCTATACCGGTACCGTCATTTATACGCACTATAAGGTCAGCGTGCTGACGCAGTGGAAAGGCACTGCCCAGAGCACCATTGACGTGATGGTTCCCGGCGGCACCGCAAAAGGCTTCCGCCAGACCTATCCCGGCGCGCCGCAATTGACGGTCGGCCGCCAATACGTGCTGTTCCTTTGGACTTCGAGCAAGGGCGCGACCTATACGATGGGCTTCACCCAAGGTGTGTTCAACCTGACGACGGACGCATCCGGCAACATCACGGCCGAGCAGATGGCCACTACCGAGACCATCCTGGCGCCGGGTACCGGACAGGTGGTGAAGAGCCAGCCCATCGGCATGCCGCTGCCGCAACTAGTTTCCGCGATTGCCGCGGGTGGCGCGGCCGGAGGCGCCACCTAATCATGACCCGGCTGAAGACACTGGCGCTGTTGGCGGGGGCCCTGGCCGCCGCGACTCCATCGGCCGCATATTACCACTATGTCCACTATCTGAATTCACCTTCCGGGTATTCCGTCGCCTTTGAACGGTTCGATCTCGCCGCACTGCCGGACCAGACCGTCACTTTCTTCGTCTCCGACTCGGGGCCGACCAGCTACACGCCGAACGACAGTTTTCCCTCCGTCCTGGAGCAAATCCGTAATGCCACCCAAGTCTGGAACTCGGTCGCCAGTTCGAATCTGCGTGTGGCCTTTGGAGGATTGCAGGCCGCCGGCACGCAGCAAAGCGTGCCTACGGGTGAAGTGGTCTTCGAAGAGCTGCCGCCGGGGCTGCTGGCGTTCGCCGGTCCCCAAGCCACCGCTAGTGTTGCGATTGCGCCGGACGGTACCCTGTTCGTACCCATCACCCTATCGCTCATTCACCTGAACGTCAACATGACGCAGCAGGCCGGGCCGGAATATATCGATAGTTATACGGGGCCGAGTTATGCGGAGAGCTTTTTCTTGACGCTCGTGCACGAGATCGGGCATGCCATCGGGTTGCAGCACACCTTCACGTCGGCCACCATGTCCACCGCGGTGTCGCGCGCCACCAATCGCACCCGGCCGCTCGATGCGGACGATATCGCCGGCATCTCGCTGCTTTATCCGGCGGGCGGATTCCCGGCCGGATATGGCTCCATCAGCGGTCAGGTGAACATGAACGGACAGCCCGTACATCTGGCTTCTGTGGTGGCGATCCTGCCTAACGGCTCAGCCGTCAGCAGCCTCACGAATCCGGCTGGAAGCTACGAAATCGACGGCTTGCCTCCGGGAAATTATTGGGTGTACGTGCATCCGCTGCCGCCCACGGCGAATATCATTTCGCCGGTCGATCCGAACGGCAACGACGTGGCGCAAAGCGGCGCATTTGTAAGCACTTTTTATCCCGGCGCCTGGGATCCGAATCAGTTCACGCCGATCGCCATCGCGCAGGGCGCCAGTGTCGGCGGCATCAACTTCACCGTGCAGCCGCGATCGGCCGTGGAAGTCTACGATGTCACGTCCTATTGGTGGACCGGTTCGACCTATCTGCAGCCGGCTTTTCTGAATGCGAATACCGTCACCGCTACCATCCCACAAGTGGTGGCGCAGGGCGCCGGAATTACATCCGGAGCCACTTCCACGAACGTGCAAAGCGTTCTGGCCCTGGGCGCCCCGGGGGCCTGGCTGGCGGAATACGGACTGCAGCCGTATCAGGACGTGGACACCACGCTGCTGGAGATGTTCTTCGACTACCCGTCGGCGCCCGCCCCTGGTCCCGAACACTTGTTCTTCACGCTGCCCGACGATATCTTCGTGCTGCCGTGGGGCTTCCAGGTCGTGCAGAATCCGCCGCCCGCGGTGACGGCCGTAACGCCCAATCCGGATGGCTCGGTCACTGTGACGGGAACCGGCTTGAATGCGAATAGCCAGGTGTACTTCGACAGCCTGCCGGGGCAGGTCATGGTCGCTTTCGCAGCCAACGCGTCCGACCCCAGCGGCCAGACCGGCTTGATTTCAGTAATGCCGCCGCCGGGCGCCAGCGGCCAGACAGCCGCCATCACCGTCTATAACTCCGACGGCCAGAACTCGACGTTCCTTCTGTCGCCGTCGCAGAATCCATTCACCTATTCCTATCCCCAAAGCGATGCGCCTGCCGCAAGCATTTACGTCGCCACGCTGCCGCAGGAGACTGCCACGCTGCCGCAAGGAGTCTCGGCCATGGTGGATGTCACCACCTCCAACATGCAATTCGTGGATGGACTGACGACTCTCGGGTTTGGTTCCGGCGACGTGGCCGTGCGGCGGCTGTGGGTGCTCCCCGGCGCTGCGCACGCCGTCGCCAACGTCACCGTTTCTCCATCCGCCATTTTGCAAAACACGGTGGCCAGCGTCATTTCCGGATTTCAAGTTTATGAACAAACCCCGGGGTTCCAGGTTGTGCCGGCCAATCCGAACCTGGCGGTTATTAATCTGCCTGTGACCAACTTCAATCCCCTGCAAAACAGCCTCTACTCCGGGAGCACCGCTTCCATCTACGGCCAAAATCTCCAAGCCGCCGGCATTTATCCGGCCATCACCGTGGCCGGTTTTCCCGCCGGAATCCTTTACACTACTCCCACTCAGATCAACATTGTGATCCCGGTGGGAGTGCCTACGGGACCAGCCATACTGACCTTCCAGGGAGCGTACCCGATCGTGTTGCAGATCGATCCGCCGCCGCCGGTGATCGCGGCCGCGGCGTCGGCCACGGGCGCCGCGCAGCCCCCAGCGCCTGGCGACGCCATTACGCTGACCGTATCTGGCATGTACGTTCCCCCGGCGGCGCCGCCGTCCGCCAGCCGCGTGGCCGTTACCGAAGGTGGCGTGAGCGTTCCAGTATTCACGATTCAACAGCCGCAGGACGGTTCGAGCAATCTGCAGATTCGGTTCGCGCTGACCGCTTCAGTCACGGGCCAGTCGGTGCCTGTGACGGTCTCGCTCGATGGCGACCTAAGCATGCCCTTCTACATCAACGTGGCCGCGCCCACGTTGAGCGGTTCAAACTGAACCCCGCGGCATACTCATAGCGCAAAGCGACCATCGGATCCACCCGCGCAGCCTTCAACGCGGGAACCCAACAAGCCAACATGGCGATGGCGGCCAGCGACGGCCATCCCCGTGAACGACCCTGCATGCTGGCGCCAATAGACATAATCGGGCGAGTCCGCCACATCGCGTTTAATATTCGCATCGTAGCCGGCGATCCAGACCAAGCGCTCCGGATGGGGGCACGCCAACGGACGCAACAGCACCGCGTTCACCACGCTGAAGACGGCTGTGCTCATGCCGATCCCGAGGGGCAGCGTCGCAACGACGACCGCCGTGAACCCGGGATTCCGCCGCAGCATGCGCAGGGCGTACCGGATATCCTGCAGCAGTTGTTCGAGCCACACGCGGCCCCAGACCTCGCGCGTGTCTTCTTTCACGCGCGCGATGTTGTCGCGCGTCTCCCGCTCGATGTGGTCTCGAATGTCGTCATCCAGGCTGTCTAAGATGCGGCGCCGGTTCATCACTTAGCCTCCTCGCTCACCGGTCTCAGGATGCGCGCGATGGCGCGGGCCAGTTTCTCCCATTTGGCCGTCTCCACCTGAAGCTGCTTGCGGCCGCGCGCGGAGAGTTTGTAATACTTGGCGCGCCGATTGTTCTCCGACGTCCCCTCTTCCGCGGAAATCCATCCTCTCTTAATGAGGCGATGCAAAGCCGGGTAAAGCGATCCCTGCTCCACCTGCAGCACGTCTTCGGAATTGCTCTCGATGGCCTTGACGATGGCATGGCCATGCGCCCTCCCAAACAGAAGAGTGCGCAAGATCAGGACGTCGAGGGTGCCCTGTAACAGTTCGACGCGGCCTTCCGGGATTCGGGTAGACATTCTAGGTGAATCATAGAACAGCTCGGGTAGAATGTCAAGGGGACTAATCGCAATCGCGCCTGACCGGCTAGTCGATAATGATGGCCCGGCCGTCGGTGAGGGCCTTCACCGAATGGCGGACATCGGCAGGGACGATCGCCATCAAGCCAGGATGCACGATTTCGGCCGCACCATCGATGGTCACATCAAGTTCGCGCTCGATGACCCGCAGGCCGCCGGTGTCGACAAAAGGCATAGGATGCCTCCCCTTGAGGCATCCTAGCATAACTATTGGCCGCCGAACGCGACCCCGCTCACCGTAAGTCCGAGGTCGACCATTTGTACAACGTTGTTCCGCGTAGTCACCACGGCCACTGAGGTGCTGTTGTAAAAAGTCACCCAAACCTGGCTACCATCCGGAGTCACGGATACGCCGATGGCCGTTCCGGTCCCCAGGCCGACGGTCCCGGTCACCAGTCCGCTGGCGGTGTCGATCAGAGTTAGCGTGCCGCCATTGACCGCATAAGCGGTGGACCCATCCGGCGAAAAACCCATGGCGGCGAAACCGCCAATCGGCAGCGTGCCGGTGATCGCGTTGGTGGCGGTGTCGAGGATTGAAATTATGGAGCCCGTCGAGATGTACACGAACTTGCCGGTTGGCGACACGGCCATGGCGCCCACGCTAGTCATTGGCGGCGATGCGATTACCGTGAGTGTGGAAGTGTCCACGACGTCCAGGAAAACCGGGCCGTTGGGATCGTCTGAAAATCCGAACCCCTCCATATAAACGCGGCTGCTGTTCGGCAGCGCGGCCATCCAGGCTACCGTGCACGCCGACGGAAATTCGCAAGGGATGAGGTTCACTTTACCGGTAGCTGCATCGATCTCGGTCAGGTTCAACCCATAGTCGCCGCCCGCGAGATAGATCTGTTGGCCATTGGGCGTTACCAGTATCGCTGGTACATTGTCGCCGGTCACCGAAGCGATCTGGATTCCGGTCGAGTAAGTGTGCGCCACTTTGTTGGTAGCTGTATCGATCTCGGAAATACTGTTCGATTGGATTCCGGCGACAAAGATGCTGCTGCCGTTGCCGGTTGGCGTAGGGGCCGTCGTTCCGCCAAGTTCGAGTTCCGAATTCAGCGCAGTACCGCCTACGCCGATGGACGCGACTACTGAAAACGACGATGTATCCACCGCGAGCGTGCTGGCGGTCGACGAGTTGGGAACATACAAGGCGCTGCCGTCGGCGCTGAGCGTGGCCTCGGCGACGGGCCCCTGCAAAGCAATGGATGCGGTAGGGGTCAGGTTCGATGAGCTCACCACATATAGCAGCGAGTCGATGGCATCCAGCACGTAGAGCGTGGATCCGTCTTTCGACAACACCGGCTGCTGCAACTCTTTGCCCAGGCTCGCGCTACCCGTCATGGCCAGCGACGCCGTGTCGATGGCGACCAGCCAGGAGCCGGTCCCGATTTGAAGGGCCACGCTGGCGTAGAGAGTCGATCCGTCGCTGCTGACGGCGCTGCCCACGAATGAGGTGCTGCGCGAGGGACCCGGCGGGTTCACCGTGCCAATGACACTGCCGGTGGCCGTAGCGATGGCCGTAAGCACTTCGCCGGATGTGTAGAGCGTCTGTCCATCGGGCGACAGAGTCAGGGTGCCGGTGGCGGTCCAGGTCAACGCCCGTGTTGTCTGCCACGTGGCCGAAGCCGTTCCCGATGCCACGTCGTAGACGACCACCGTCTGGCTATCGAACGTGGCATACACGTGGCTGGAATCCGGCGCCACCGCCAGGCCCGGATTCGCCAGGCCGTCGTTGGGCAGCGCGACCTTGGTTATCAACACGCCTGTCTTGGCGTTGAACACCTGCAAGGTCGAGGAGTAGTGCTGCAGGCTTCCGGTGAACATGCCGGTGACGGCGTAGACCTTGGCGCCGTCCGGGCTGGCCTGGATCAGCCACGGCTGAAGCGTAAGCTGAACCGTTTTGAGGACCGCTCCGGTTTCGAGCGAGACAATCGAAATGCTGTTGTTCCCCGCGTTCGTGACCCAGGCCGTGCCGGCGT
>DATNMW010000339.1:0-48317 GCA_035602155.1 Bryobacteraceae bacterium
AGGTCTTCAGGAGCGCTGGCTTGCCGTGCCATGCTCTCCGCCAGTTGTTCTTGCGCCAGTGCGTCGATTGTATCTTTCGCCCGTTTCGCCGCGGTGCGGGCCCGTGCTTCCGCGAAACGTTTGGTGGCATCGTCGTCAACCGGCAATTGGAACGTAATGCCGACTTGCCGCGTGCCGCCGGCGGCGTCATGCGTAAAGTGCCACTGCAAGACCGATTCCAGCGCCGCCTTGCGCAGCTCTTGCGGCCCGCTCAACACGCGCGCATCGCTGACCGCGCCGGCTGAATCGAGCGTGGCCTCCAACACCACGGTTCCTTGCACGCGTTTCGCGATGGCCGCGTCCGGGTAGTCCACTTCATCGCGGTGGATGACGCTGGCGCCACCCAAATCGATCCGTACGCCGGGTTCGTCCGGCATAATGCCCGCGGGCGCCGGTTGCTTCGCGGGCGTGTCCGGCTGCTGGCCGCGCGCCCACTGCATATTCAACGCGAGGCAGATCAGGCCGAGGGAAAGCGCCAGAATGCCCGGCAGTTTGGAAGGCCCACGCTGCCAGCCCCTCTCGCCGGCGAGCCGCTGGATGCGATATAGGAGCGATCCGCCGGTGCTGCCCAACGCCAGCCTCGGCGTCGTTACCCGCAACCTTTCGAGGCGAGTGAGCGCGCGCGCGTAGCACAGCGCATCGCCGCAGGAATCGACCGCGAGATCGTCGCAGCACAACTCGCGCTCCTGGCGAATGCGCGCCGACGCCCACCACACCGCGGGATGATAGAAGAGCAGAGTTTCCACGGCCGTCTGCAGCATGTTGACCAGGTAGTCGTAGCGCAGGATATGCGCGAGTTCATGCGCCAGTACTGCTTCCAATTGCTGCGGTGTCAGCCCCAAAACGGTGGCGGCAGGCAGCAGCACCACGGGCTTGATCCAGCCGACTACGCTGGGACAATCGGCGACCGCGGACACCAGTACGCGCACCGGGCGAGCCAGTCTCAAGCGCTCCTGTAAATCGCCGACCATGGCCAGGACCGCGGCTTCAGCGGGCTTCGCTTGCCGGCGCAATGCGGATATCTGGCGCCCCGCCCATACCAGACGCAGCGAGAACAGCAGCACGCCCAGCGACCAAATCGGCAGCGCCCAGCGTTCCAGCCAACTGGCCCATGTCGAGAGCGAACCGGAGGCATGCGGCATCGCGGCGCGCATGGTGCCAGGAGCGGCGCCGGCCCACGCCGCTGGCGGATGCGGCATGGCCGGCGCGGTATAAACCAGGCAAGCGGTGATCGCCGGGAGTATCGCCATCACGGCCAGCGCAGCGCAGCTCACCAGGTAGCGGGCGCGCGCCGAGCTGTTTTTCAAGAAGAATAGAGCCGTCCACAGCAGAAAGGCCGCCAACAGCCCTTGCCACACGAAATCGAGCAGCGCCGCACTGAGCGCTTGCGTGATCGCCGTCATTTCTTGCCTCCTTCGATTCGATCCAGTAGCTTTTCCATGGCCTCCAACTCTTCGGGCGAGGACTTCTTGGCCGCCAGCGCCTGCAGCACCAGAGCCTTCACAGACCCGCCAAAAGCCCGGTTCATCAGGTCCCCGAGCAGTTGACGCTGGGTCTGCTGCTGCGTATAGCGCGCCCGGTATAATTGGGGACGGCAGCTCTCGTCGCGCTCCACCAAGCCCTTGTCGGTCATGATCTGCATGAGCTTCAGGACCGTGGTGTAACCAGTTGGCCGCGATTCGTTCAGCACCTGCTGAATTGCGCGCACGGATTGCGCTTTGCCATCCCACAGGACGCGCAGAATCGCCAGCTCCGCCTCCGTCGGTTTGCGCCGTTTGGATTCCATGACCGCATTATGACGAAAGTCTTCGTCATTGTCAAATACTTTTTTGAATGCGAAGGCGCTAAACCAGGAAGATAACGATCGCGGGCGTGCCCACTGGGGTATATTGACCGGTGCACGCGAGGGCCCCCGTCTTCCGATCGACGCGAAAGCAGGCGATGGCATCGCCTCTTTGATTGCAGGTGTAAAGAAAACCGCCGGCGGGATCGATGGTGAAGCTGCGCGGATAGTCGCCGCGTGTCCATTCTTCGCCAGCGAAGGTTAGTTCGCCCGTATCGCCGATAGAAAACCAGGCGACGCTGTCGTGCAACCGGTTGGCGGCGTAGACGAAGCGTGCGTCCGGTGAAACGCGCACCTCCGACGTGTAGTTCGTGCCGGCGAAGCCCTTCGGCAGGCTGGAGACGGTCTGCCGCGGCGTCAGCGTTCCGCGCGCAGCGTCATAGTCGAAAGTCGCCAGCGTGGATGCCTCTTCCTGCAGTGAATACAGCCACCGGCCATTCGGATGGAAAACGAAATGCCGCGGACCGTCGCCGGGCGGCAGCGCCACCCAGGGTGGATCGTTGGGGGACATCGTGCCGCGCGCCGGATCGAACTTCCAGATCAGGATGCGGTCCAGGGCCAGATCGGCCGCCAACACGAATCGGCCCGAGGGATCGGCCTGGATCATATGTGCATGAACCTTGTCGTGTCCGCTGATAGCGAAGCTTCCCGGCGGCGCGCTCGATGCATGCGCCGGGCCGAGCGGACCCTGGTCGTGTTTGACGTCGGTTGCGGGACCCAGTTCGCCGTGCGCAAGAATCGGCAGGACCGCCACCGTGCCGCCGGCGTAGTTGGCGACGAGCACGAATTTGCCCGAAGGGTGCACGCTCAAATGTGCCGGACCCGCGCCTTGCGAACTGACGGTATTGAGCAGCGTCAGATGTCCGCTCGCGCGATCGATCGAATAGGCGCTGGCCGAACCGTCGGCCGTCTCGTTGGCGCTGTAGAGATGTGTCCGAGTAGGATCGAATGCCAGCCACGAAGGGTTCGCCGGATTTGGAATGACCTCGCGCTGGGAGAGCGCGCCGGTTTCCGGATTCATCTGAAACAGGTAGATCCCCTGTCCATTTCCGTGGCTCCCTTCCGGGCCTTGCGGCGAACTGTAACTGCCCACGTAGGCGAAAATCGGGCGGCGTGGCTGCCAGGCCAGCGCCGCGGCGCTGGAGATCGCGCCGGTAATCAATCCGCGCCGTGTAATCATTTGCCGCCGGGCGTTCCGCCTTCCAGTGCGTCTCCATGCTTCCGGAGAACGTCGGCAAATGATATCCGCCTTTCCTTTTCTCTTCTGATGCTGATAAGGATGTCGGCCTCGTCCTCAGAGATACGGACCTTGGGAATGAATTGCTCTGTAGGCGTTCGATTTCCGATGCGAGTCATTCGCCCCCATTATACTGGCTGGCTCCGGACGAGATTCGCTTACTTCTGTCCATTGGCGCCCCCGATGGGCATACCCTCGCGAACCTCGTCGCTGCCGCGCCGAACCACCTTGTCGCCCGCCGCCAGCGCGCCGCTCACTTCGATCAAGTCCCCGTCGGCCGCGCCTTTCTTCACATCCACCCACTCCGCGCGGCCGTTCCGATTGCGGATCACAAAGGTGCGCTCGGTGGTGGTGACCACGCTGGTCTTGGGCGCGAATAGCGCGGGATGCTCCCGCCGCACAGGCCACTTGACGCTCGGATACATGCCGGGCGCCAGCGTGCCATCGCGATTGAGAACGTCCAACTCGACCGGCATGGTGCGGGTTTTCGGATCGAGCGCGTGGGCGATGCGGGCCACCGTTCCGGTGTACGCGCGATCCGGGTACGCCGGCACGCGAAACGGGATGCTTGCGCCGCGCACCGTTCCGCCCACGTCTTCTTCGGGCACGGGCACGACCAGCCGCAGCCGGGAGATCTGTTGCACGACCAGCAGCACCGGATCCGCGCCCGGCCCAACCAACGCGCCGGGATGCACGAAGCGGTCGGTGACCACGCCATCGAACGGCGCGGTAATCTTCAAATAAGCTTCCATGTCTTTTTGGGACCGCACGGCAGCCGCCGCGGCCTGGCTGGCCTGATCGCGCGCGCGCACCAGCGAACGCGCCGCTTCCACCTGCTTCTGCAGTTGGATTAGTTCATTGCCGGCCACTGCGCCGGGCGTTTCGGCGGCCTTGCGGAGGCCGTCATACGTGCTCTCGGCGGCGGCGAACTGCGCTTCGGCTTGCAGTTTTTCGGATTCAGCCGCCTGCACCTTGGACTCGGCTTCCGCAATCTGGGCTTGCAACTCCGGCGCGCTCAGCTCGGCGAGCAGTTCGCCTTGCTTGACCACGCTGCCGCGATCCACAAGGACGCGCTCAACGTAACCCGGCACTTTGGCGTGCAGCGCGACGGTCAGATAGGGCTGAATTTCGGCGGGCAGCTCGATTGTGCGGGACACCGGTTTCGAAACGACGGTGGCCAAGTCGAGGCCTTGCGCCCAAGCGTGCGAGGCGAGCGCCGCGAGTAAGAGCGCAAGACGATTAAGTCGCGTCATAATATCGGCTCGTGGGATCCATTGGGTTAAGCGATGGCGAAGCGACCGCAGCCTTGCGCTGCAGAATCGCGTAGATCGAAGGCAGAATCGTCAGCGTCGCAAATGTCGAAACAATAAGACCGCCGATCACCGCGCGGCCCAGGGGCGCGGCTTGCGCGCCACTCTCGCCGAATCCGATAGCCATCGGCAACATACCGAAAATCATCGCGGCGGCGGTCATCAGTACCGCGCGCAACCGGCCGCTGGCGCCCTGGTGAGTAGCTTCCAGGACCGGCCGCCCAGCGTGCCGCGCATGCTCGGCGAAAGTGACCAGCAGGATCGAATTGGCCACCGCGATCCCGATGGCCATGATCGCGCCCATGAACGATTGCACGTTGAGCGTGGCGCCGGTGGCTAGCAGCATCAGCAGTACCCCGCACAGCACCGCGGGCACCGTTAGCACGATGGCCAGCGCCAGCCGCACCGACTGGAAGTTCGCGGAAAGCAAGAGAAAGATCGCCACCACGGCCAGCAGCAAGCCGATGCGCAACCCGGAAATGGTTTGTTCCAGGGGCGGCAGCTCGCCGCGCAACCGCACGGAGACACCGCGTGGAGGCGCGCCCGCCGCGGTCAGGGCCTGGTTCAGCTTGCCCGCCGCCTGGCCCAGCGTGACGCCGTGAATGTTCGCCGTCAGGCTCACCACGCGCTGGCCATTATACCGGTCGATCTCGCCGGGCATGGTGCCGTTCTTCAAGCTGGCGATATCGTCCAGCAACGGCTTCGCGCTGCCCGGAATCATCACCGGAATGCCGCCCACCTGCTCCACGCTCTGCATCTGGTTTTGCGGAAGCTCCACTTGAATCTGAAACGCGTTGCCGGAATTCGGATCGCGCCAGTAGTTGGGATCGGTAAAGCGGGAGGAAGAGGTCGCCGGCACCACCGAGTGCACCACGTCGGCCATGGTCAGGCCGAACTGGCCTGCGCGCTCGCGGTCGATGTCGATATCCAGCGTCGGATAATTGTTCTCCTGCGCGAACTGCAGGTCGCGCAGAAATCCGAGCTTCGCCAACTGCGCCTGCACCTTTTGGGCGTAAGCGTAATCGTTCTGCAGGCTGACTCCCTGCACGGCGATTTCGACGGGTGTGGGCGAGCCGAAGCTCATTACCTGCGTGACGATGTCGGCTGCCTCAAATGAAACTTGAGTGCCCGGCAACTCACGCCGCAGCGCCGCCCGCAGCCGTTCGCGGAGCGCTTCCCCGCGCGGCGCATCGGGCTTCAGCGCCACCTGGACGATGGCCTCCTGCGGTCCACTGGTGAACAGGTGGATCAGGTCCACAGGGTAGCTCGAAGGTATCAAGCCCAAGAAATCGCTGGTGATTTGGATATTGCCGGCCCCGGCCTGGCGCTCAATCGCATGCAGCGCGCGCAGCACGATGCGTTCGGTTTCCTCAATGCGTGTGCCGGCGGCGGCGCGCAGCCGAATGCGCAGCAATGGCGCGTTCGCGTCGGGAAAGAGCTCCGTTCCCATGCGCGGTAGCACCACATACAAGAGCCCGATCGCGGAAACAAGATACACGATCGCCAGCGGCCAGCGGAACCGCAAGACCCCATTCAAATAGCGTTCGTAGAACGAGCGCAGGCGGCCGAAAACGCCTTCGCGTTCCTCGCCGCGATGCGCTTCCCGCATCAGCCAGGTCGCAAACACGGGCACCAGGCTGCTCGAAAGCAGGTATGACGCGATCATCGAAAATGCCACCGCCAGCGATAGCGGCACGAAAAGCTGCCGGCCCACGCCGACCATAAAGAACGACGGCACGAACACCGCCAGAATGCAGAACATGGAGAGCAGCCGCGCCATAGCCGTGCGGCTGCATGCTTCCACCACCGCGCGCGCCCGCGAAACTCCGGGCAGCATCTGAGTATGAATATTCTCGATTTCGACGGTCGCTTCATCCACCAGCACCCCGACCGCCAGCGCCAGTCCGCCCAACGTCATGATGTTGATCGTCTGCCCCGCCGCCCACAACAGAATAACGGCTGCCAGCAGCGCGAATGGGATGTTCAGAATAACGATCAGCGCGCTGCGCCAGTCGCGCAGGAAGATCAGCACCATCAGGCCGGTCAGCGCCGCGCCCAGCAATCCTTCCACTACCAGGGCACGCAGTGAATTGGTCACGTATGGCGACTGGTCGAATTGCAGGCTCACGTCGACATCTTCCGGCACGGCTTTCTTGAACTCGGGGATGGCCGCCTTCACGGCGTCGATCACCGCCAGTGTGGACGCGTCGGAGCGCTTGGTCACCGGAATGTAAACGGTCCGCTTGCCGTTCACGTGCGCGTACGCGGTGACTAAGTCCGTGCCATTGTCGATGGTTCCGATGTCGCGCAGGTAGACCGTAGCGCCCGCCACAGGCCGGATCGGCGTACTCAGCAGATCCGCCAGATTCGCCCCCAGCGCCGAGTTAGTGCGCGCAATGCGCTCGATCTTGCCGGTAAACATATTGCCCGACGGCATCACCACGCTGGATCGGCTGACTGCCGCAATGGCCTCTTCGGGCGAGATACGATACTGCTGCAGTTTGGCCGGATCGAGCATCACCACAATGGTGCGTTGATTCCCGCCGAACGGCGGCGGCGCGGAAACGCCGGGCAAAGTTGCGAACAATGGCCGCACGCGATTAATGGCGTAGTCTTGCAGTTCGCCCTGCGAATGCGCCGCGCTGCTGAAGACCAACAGGCCGACGGCCACGCTGCCCGCGTCGAAGCGCGTGATGAACGGCGGCACGGTCCCCGGCGGCATGAAGGCGCGCGCGCGGTTCACGTAGCCGACCGTTTCCGACATCGCCTGGCTCATGTTGGTGTCGGGATGGAACACCAGTTTCATTAGCGCCGCGCCCTGGATACTCTTGCTTTCCACGTGGTCGATCCCGGTGATGTATAGGAAGTGATACTCGTAGTAGTAAGTCAGGTACCCTTCCATCTGCGCCGGGTCCATGCCGCCGTAAGGCTGTGCGACGTAGATCGCGGGATCGCCCACCTGCGGCAAGATATCGACGGGCATGCGGCGCACCGCGAGCAAGGCGCACAGCGCGATAGCGATGAGGGCCACCACCACCGTGAGCGGTCTGCTAAGCGCTGCGAGGACGAGTCTCACTGGCCAACCTCCGCCACAAAAGGCCGGATATCACCCGCCGCCGTAGCCACCGCCAACAGCCCGCGCCACACGCCCAACCGTGCCAGCGCATCGTCGATTTCAGCTTGCGTAAGCAGCCGCTGCGCCTCCGCCACTTCGTCGATGTTGCCCAGCCCCGACTTGTAGCGGGCGGTGGCCTGCTGTGCGGCCGCGCGCGCCGCCGACACCTGCACCGGCGTATTGGCCGCGATCCGCCGGGCGCCCTGCACCGTGGCCACTGCTATGTTCCACTGCGCGCGCAGATCGGTCGCGATCTGCTGCGACCGGGCCGCCTGCGCGCGAACCTCGGCCGATTGCACGGCTTCCCGCGCGTGTACGGCGGGCAGATCCGCCACGGGAAAGCTGACCGAGAAGCCCAAAGCGTAATCCTGCACCGTGGGCGCCAAGCCGTTCAGTCCGCCCAGTATTCTGCCGTCCGTTTCCGCGCCCGTGCCGCGCGCGTACGCCGCGCCTTGCAGATAGAAACGCGGAAAATACGACCGCTCCAGCGCGCGGAGTTGCGCCCGCGCCTGTTCGACGGCGGCGTTCTGCTCCAGCGCCATGGGATGCGCGGCCGTATCCGGCGGCGGGGCGTTCTGCTCCCGCGGCAACTGCTGCAATCCCGGCGCGGAGATGGCGATGCGGGCCGGTTCCATGCCGACGAACTGCGAAACCGTAGCCCGTGCAACCTCCGTAGCCTGCTCAGCCTGGATCAACTGCGTCCGCGCCGCGGCCAACTCCGCTTCCGCACGCGAACCATCCGCGCCGGGCCGAATTTCGGCGTTCACCAGCGCCCGGATGGTGCGCAGCACTGTATCGCCGCGGTCCACCCCAGCCTGCGCCGCGCGCACCGTCTCCTGCGCGGCGGCCAATGTGAGATAGGCGTCCGCGGTGGCAACGGCCACATCGAATTGCGTACGCTTCAGGGCTGCTTCGGTCTGGGCACGGGCTGCCGATGCCGTCGCCACATTCGCGCTCCGCAGGCCGAAATCAAAAGGCTCCCAAGTGACCAGGCCGCCCACGGCGCTGCCCCAGGCCGTCCCGAGGTTATTCGAGCCGATCACCGGGCCGGACATGGAGGGAATCACGCCCTGCGTGGGCAGCAGCAATCCGAAGACATTGTTGCGCGTGGCGCGATTGACCTGCGCCACGGCATCCACGCGCGGCAGATAGGCGGTGCGCGCCAGCTTGATGCCGGCCGCCGCGGCGTTGATCTGCTCCTGGGAAACGCGGACGGACGGATAGTTGTGCAGAGCGTCCTCGACCGCCTGGGCGAGCGTCAACTGCGCCGGCAGCGGGGCGCTTGCCGCGCAAACGAATGCCAGTATGCGCGCTGCTGTCGTGAATTTCATCTGCCCTCGATCAATTCGCCGAACAGTTCACGCACCTTGCCCTTGGCCGCCTGCAATGCTCTCCGGCCCATAGGTGTGGCACGATATACCTTGCGTCGCGATTTGCCGTTGCGCGTCTCCGTCGCGCGCAGGTAACCCTTCTTCTCCAGGCCGTGCAGCAATGGATACAACGTTCCCGGGCTGATGCGATAACCGTGGCGGGCCAACTCCTCCACCATGCCCAGCCCGAAGATGGGTTCCTCGGCCGCGTGATGTAACACGTGCAGGCGGATCAGGCCGGAGTACAAGTCCCGGTCTCTCACAGAGTCGAGTTTCGTTTTCGGCATCCGATTACGAAAACCGTAAGTATATGGAGCCGAGCGACTACCTGTCAAGATGCAGATGGCACACCTGGCGGATTGGTAGAAGTTTCGTTGGCGTCGAAGGTGACGATCGGCGACAGCCGATAATGGATCAACGGCGCGCTATCCGAGATGGCAGTCGTCGTCGGATCGGGAATGCGGCTTGGCACCTGGCGCCAATCCATCGAAGGCGGCGAGTTCGGTCCAAGTCACCCTCTCCGTACGAGAAAAGGGGAAACAGGCGCAACGCCGTTTCCCGCCTCATCGCCATGGCCCCCCTCGTAGTATAGGGGTGACACTTGACGATGTTCGGCGAAGCTAGCGGTTCTGAACTCGACGAGACCATCCCGCGGAGGATCGGCGTCGGCAGTCTGCAAAAGGCTGATCCTCGACAACCAGACCGACGAGGTGCCCACATGCACCTGCATCGCCACACATTCCGGCTGAGCAATGTATGGTGCAAGCACGGCCGCGCTGGCTTGATGAGGCAAGCGGACGTCTCACAGCCGTTTCGGGTACAATCGTTGAAGGCGGCACATGGACAGTATCGAGAATTTGCTAGTCGATATCAAGGAAAGCCTGGAACGCGAAATCGGCGCCCTGCGGCAGGATTTGGAACGTGAAATCGGCGCCCTTCGGCAGGAAACGCGTGAAGGATTTGCGCAGGTGGGTAAACGCCTTGATCGGGTCGAAACCACAATGTTGCATGTGGATGGCCGCCTGACAGCGATGTCCCGCGCCGATATTCAGACCGATCAACAGGTGACCGAGCTATTGGCCCGGCAGCATGCCCAGCAGCAATCTATCGACGATCTATACGCGCGCATCAGGAAACTGGAGCAGCCCTCACAGCGCTAGCCGGCTCGCTGCCGCCGGCCCGCCGCAGCCGCGTGCTCGACACCTGCACGCGGGCATTGCAGACCCGCCTAGCCTGCGCGCGTGTGCCGACGCCTCGGGCTACAGTCCGACGCACCAGGTCGCGAGAGCGCAGGAGCTGTCGCAGCCGAGGAGCCGGTCTTAGCAGAGATCGCCTTTTCTACGGGGTTCGCGGGCGCGACACCAGCCGCATCGCGCCGCGATGCCACCAGGTGAACGTTGGCGCGATTTTCTGAAAGATCGGAGGCCAGAGAAGCTGCTAGCCTAAGAATCATGAAATTATTCATTACTGGGGCAAGCGGTTACATCGGTCAAGTTGTTGTCGAGCACGCCGTGAAGGCCGGACATACGGTCGAAGGGCTGGCGCGAAATGAAGATTCGGCTCGAAAAGTCGAGCGTCTCGGGGCCACACCGGTGGTTGGCGATCTGGGGTCCTCCGCCGTGCTTCGAGCAGCCGCGACGCGGGCAGACGCGGTACTTCACCTGGCCTATACGCACGATTTCAGTCTCGATTATTCAATCGTGATCGATATCGAGGTGAAAGCGGTAGCGGCGCTAGTGGAAGGCGCCGGAAGAAAACCGGTGGTGACTACCTCCGGTACGGCAGTCGTGGCGCCTGCGCCGGACGGCAGAGAAACGGACGAAGATTCCGTTATTAACGAAGGCTTCGTTCTCGGCAAACGCATTCATGCGGAGCGGGCCGTGTTGAAAATGGCTGCACGGGGAACGCATACGGTTGCCGTCCGTCTGCCGCCCTATGTGTACGGCCGCGGCGGAAGCTTTTTCGTTCCGGCATTGATGCAGCAGGCCGCAAAGCACGGTGTGTCGGCGTGGGTGGACGGGCCGCGCAAACGCACCAGCGACGTCGATGTGGACGACGTTGCCCGGTTTTATTTGCTGGCGGCTCAAGCCGCTCCCGCCGGCGCACTGTATAACTGCACGGGTGAGACGGACATTTCGCTAGAAGAGCTAGCCCAGGCAGTAGGTGAGGCGGTGGGAGTTCCGGCACGGGCCTTGCGGCGAACCGAGGTGCAAGCGCTTTGGGGCGAGTTTCTGACGGATTTCGTCGACTACGATAACCGCGCGTCAAGCGGGAAGGCTCGCCGTGAACTGGGCTGGCATCCACAGGCAGCGTACGGGATGCTGGACGACATCGTGAAGGGTTCGTATGGCGAGCTTGCGGCGCGGCTGCGCGCCGGCCAAACGACTTGAGCTGCCGCGTCTGCCCGGCCGGTCACTGAGGGGACCCAGGGCAAGATTGCACGCGCCATAACTGCTGCAATTCAGAGAACTGGGCGATCCGAGGCAGCAGGTGGCTGCTATAGCCACGTTTTTCCGAGCGAGCGGCCCTGCGCCGGCCGAACCAAAGCCCTCAACCGTTAAGACTCGCCACAGGCCTCGAGGATTGCCTGATAATCTCGCTCGCGCAGCCAGAACCCCGCCGCGCGCAGAGCGTCAAGCCTGCCGCTAACCGACTCGATCAGCCCAGAGCGCTTGGCAGCCGCATAAACCGTACCCGTCCGCATGATCGTCAACCCGGCGGACCGGGCAAATTCAACGGCGCGCTGCTCATCCAGCAGGAGCAACTCGGCCTTAAGCTCCAGCCCCAATTCAATCGCCTGTGCCTCGCCGAGCTGCAGCTTCTGTTGCTCCATAATCTTGGCGGTGGCAGCAGTTGGCATCCGCCGCTCAACCTTGATCCAAACTCCGGCGGCCGTCTCGACTTCGCGCGATCCGGGCCGGCCCACGCCGGCAGTCACTACCTCATGAAACACGGCGTCCGGGATGGTCACGGTGCCGAAGAGGTCACACAGGAGTTGAAGATCGGCGACAGCCGATAAATGGATCAACGGCGTGCTATCCGAGACGACGGTCATCGCCGGATTCAGGAATGCGGCTTGGCATCCGGCGCCAATCCATCAAAGGCGGCGAGTTCCCGGTCCAAGTCCCCCTCGCCGTACGAGAAAAGGGGGATACCTCTTTCGCGCAGCAGATCGATGAACTTCCACCGGGAGATCCCTATCATCTGAGCGCCGTATCCGGAACTGATCTTACCGTCTGAAAACAAACGCAGCGCAGCCTCCCGCCTGATCGCCTCGACAAGGTCCGATCGAAACGGTTCCTCCAAGGCCCCATCGGGAAGTTCCCAATCGAGATGTAGTCTCACAGCCATGGCGCCCTCTCTTAGTAGTATAGACGGCACCACTTGACGCTGTTTTGCGAAGGTCGCGGTTCCGAATTCCGACGCGACCATTCCGTCGGCGCTCGGCAAGATCAACGGCGGCTCTGGACGCAGGCTGATCCTCGACAACCAGACCGACGACGCGCACCCACGCACCTCCGTCGCAACACAGTTCGGGCTAAGCTAGGTATGGGCAAGCACGGCCGGCGTTGACTTGATGATGCGAGTGGTACTGGTGAACGTCGCACAGCCGTTTCGGGTACGATTGTCGACGGTGGGTGGATGGACAGTATCCAGAATCTACTGGTCGACATCAAGGGGAGGCTGGAACGCGAAATCGTCGCCCTTCGGCGGGGTTTGGAGCGCGAGGTCGGCACCCTTCGGCACGAAACGCGTGAAGGATTTGCGCAGGTGGGCAAACGCCTCGATCGGGTTGAAGCCACCATGTTGGATGTGGATGGACGCCTGACGGCGATGTCCCGCGCCGATATTCAGACCGATCGGCATATGAACGAACTACTGACCCGACAGCATGCGCAGCAGCAATCAATCGACGAAGCTATACGCGCGTATCAGGAAACTGGAGCAGCCACCACAGGACTAGGCGGCTTGCCTCGCTCTCCAGGGAACCGGGCGTCCTGCGTGCGTTGCCGGCGGGAAGGGCTGTTATGGCCAGGAATCCGTTTTGACGAGCTAACTTCCGGGACGCCGTCTCCGCAACGGGAAATGTGGCCCGTCGCGCCGAAAAGCCACCAGTTTCCGAGTGGCGCGTGACTCGCTCAGAAGCGATGGTCTGGGTCGCTTCAAAAGTTCCGTTACTTTAATGTATGCCTAATTGCACATGGCTGTGCGACGGGTTCCATTCCGCGAGTAGAATGGTTTGATGCGTTTGGGTTTGCACCCAGATACCGGTTAGCGGAGAGCGTGTATGGACAGCTATGACCGCCAGCGAATTGTGGAGATCAAATCCAAGATATTCGAGAACAGGAACGAAATTTCGCGACTCTACGACGACATCAAAAGTTACCAAGAGATCAAACCCAGTATGCGCGGTGATCAGCGGTGGGAAGTAGAGCGGGAAATCTCGACCGCCACGGCCGCATTCTGGTGCTACGCGAAGAGAACGATCGGCTGTACCGCGAGAAAGAATCGATCTACGCACGCAGATAGGCGGCACAGGTGGTCGCACCACGAGCGCTGGTTTGTGGGCAATACCGCGCATTGTGCTCTGCACGCACACAGCGAGGTCGCTCCACTCCGCCCGGCGCAGCAAATGTTCAGCTACGCCATGCAACGGGATGCTTCCTGGGAGAATTCCGCGATCACCTGCTGGGCCGCTCCGAGCGGACCGTCGGCCACTCGGAGAATGGCTTCCAGACGGCGCTTAGGGAAGCGTGCCCGCCGCCACCAACCCGGTTTTATCCCTTTCCCTCCAGGAATCCCACGACGGGCGGGACGCAGATATTCCGGGGAAGCATCGGAATGTCAGCCCCTAACCGACCCATCCGAAACCGCTAAACTGTAGCTTATGCCTGAATCCACCCCAGACCGCCAGATGGGTTTCAGCACCCGCTCCCTGCATGCCGGCCAAAAGCCCGACCCGGCCACCGGCGCGCGCGCCGTGCCCATCTACCAGACGACATCGTTCGTCTTCGAAGACAGCAACCACGCCGCTGAACTGTTCGCCCTGCAGCGCTTCGGTAACATCTACACGCGCATCATGAACCCCACTACGGCCGTTTTCGAAGAACGAGTGGCGTCGCTAGAGGGCGGCGTGGGCGCGCTGGCCACCGCCAGCGGACAATCAGCCCAGTTCCTGGCCATCAGCAGCTTGATGCAGCCGGGCGACGACATCGTGTCCGCCAGCACGCTCTATGGCGGCACTTACACGCAGTTCGATGTCAGCTTCCGCCGGCTGGGCTTCAACGCCATCTTCGTCGAGCCGGACGATCCCGAGAGCTTCCGCCGCGCCATCACGCCGCGCACGCGCGCGCTCTATGGCGAAACCATCGCCAATCCGCGCATGAACATTCTGGATATCGAGAAAGTGGCGGCCATCGCGCACGAACACCACATTCCGCTGATCATCGATAACACGATGGCGTCGCCTTATCTCTGCCGGCCGATCGAATATGGCGCGGATATCGTGGTACACTCCGCCACCAAGTTCCTGGGCGGGCACGGCAACTCCATCGGCGGCGTCATCGTGGATAGCGGGCGCTTCCCGTGGACCTCCGGCAATTTTCCGCAACTGAATGAACCCAGCCCCGGTTATCACGGCCTGCGTTTCACGGAGACGTTCGGCGAGATCGCCTTCATCATCAAAGCGCGCGTGGAAGGCCTGCGCGATTTCGGTCCGTGCATCAGCCCGTTCAACTCGTTCCTGTTTCTCACCGGCATCGAGACGCTGAAGCTGCGCATGGACGCGCACAGCCGCAATGCTTTGGCCGTCGCGCAGCATCTGGAGAAGAGTCCGTTCGTTTCCTGGGTTAAGTTTCCGGGCCTGGAATCGAGTCCCTATCACGAGTTATCGAAAAAGTACTTGCCGCTGGGCTGCGGCTCCATCCTGACGTTCGGCGTCAAAGGCGGCCTGGAAGCCGGGCGCCGGTTCATCGATTCCGTGCAACTGTTATCGCACCTAGCGAACATCGGCGACGCCAAGAGCCTGGTGATCCATCCGGCCTCCACTACGCATCAGCAGTTAAGCGACGAGCAGCAGCTTGCGGCGGGCATCACCAAAGACCTGGTGCGGCTGTCCGCGGGCATCGAAGACGTGGAAGATATTATCTGGGACTTGGACCAGGCCCTCGAAGCCTCGCAGAAAGCATGAGCGGCGAGGTCAGCAGCACGTCGCCCGTGCTCGGCACGCGCTTCGCCACCACCGCGCAGCAGCACTTGCGTATTCTGAAGCAATACAAGCGCATCGCCATGGTGGGTCTCTCGGCGAATCCGTACCGGCCCAGCCATTTCGTCGCGCTATATATGAAGGCGGCGGGCTACCACATTTTCCCGGTGAATCCGCGCGAACGGGAGATCCTGGGCCGCCGCTGTTATGCGGCGCTGGCCGAGGCGCCGCCGCCGCTCGAGATCGTGGATATCTTCCGCGAGCCCTCCGCTGTGCCGGCCATTGTGGACGAGGCCATCGCCGCCGGGGCCAAGGTAATCTGGATGCAGCTTGGCGTGATCCACGAGCAAGCGGCCGCGCGCGCGTTGGAGGCGGGCCTGGAAGTGGTGATGGACCGCTGCGTCAAGATCGAGCATGCCCGTTTCTTCGGTGGCCTGAGCACTCTGGGACTCAACGCGGGCGTATTATCGGCCAGGAAGCGCAGTGGCTAGAGCTATAGATCTACTCCGTCGGCGCCACGCAGATTCCCGCGCCATCGAACGAAGCCATCCCGCCCACGCTCACCGTCAGATTCGATTGCACGGCGCCGGAGCAAGCCTGGGTCCCCACGGGCGGCGGCGCCACTACGAAGTTGATCTGGTAAAGTCCGACGAACCCGGGTGTGAGGCCGGCATACACGGGACGGGGAAGAATAGGCTGCAAGAGACCTGAAGGTTGTATGGGTTGGGTAGCCAGCGCGTTCGGCCGGAAATTGAAATCGAGGTTAAAGGTCTCGTCGGTCGGCGCTGCCGTCGATGCCGGCTGGCCAGTCG
Organism: Bryobacteraceae bacterium; assembly: GCA_035602155.1. Lineage (GTDB taxonomy): Bacteria > Acidobacteriota > Terriglobia > Bryobacterales > Bryobacteraceae > Bog-159. The sequence goes on from DATNMW010000339.1 coordinate 15,932, forward strand.
GAACGGAGGGAGTAGTCAACCCAAGCCCCACCGCATAGATGACAACCTCCTCGCTGGCTTGCGCCGGACGGCCCACCGTCACCAGCGATCCATCGGCGTGCGTCACCAGAGGCGCGCAAGGCAATCCGTTATATGGACCGGATCCGCTCCCGCCGGGAGCCAGCGTGTCGCAAGCCGTCAGAATGTGGATGCGATCGGCCTGGGGAGCCAGTGGGATTGGCGCTCCCGCGACGCCATTCGCAGTTACCACTAACTGCGCTAGAGCTACAACAAGGTCGCACACGGGACCCACGAAGTAACACGCGGGTTCTATGTCGTAGGGAATCTGGATGGTGATGGCGGTCAAGGAGGAGCAAAGCGCCGCGGCGGGGCAGCCGGAAGCTGGGCGCACTTGCAACACCGGCGCTGGAATGCCCGAGACAGCGGCGCTGATGCCGCCCTGAAGACTTCCCGCCACGAACACTGTAATCAATTGTCCGGGAGCTACAGTGACCGGCGAGTACAGGTATCCCAACCCAACGATCGCGTTTGCCGGTGTGCTCTGGCCGAATGCGCCGGACGAGAGCGCGCCGCATAATAATATGATGAATGCTATGTAGTGTTTCATAATTTTGAGCTGGCGGAGCGACGCAGATCCCCGCGCCATCGAATGAGTTTCGGCCGCTCCGGCACGACGAAATTGACCTGGTACAGTCCCACGAATCCCGCTACCAGTCCTGAATACACAGGCCTTGGCGGTAGCCCGCCCGGCGCAGGTTGATTCGGACCCGAAAATAAGAATTGGATGTGGCCGCTGCCCGTCCCGTGGCGACGGCTGGAGTCGTGGGTCCCAGGCCGACGGCGTAGGCGACAACCTCCTCCCCGCCCTGTGCCGGGCTAACCGAATTCACCAGCGATCCATCGGCGTGCGACATTAACGGCGAACAGGGCAACCCATTGGACGGCGCATATCCGCTCCCTCTGGGAAGCACCGTATCGCATGCGGTCAGAATGTGGACGCGGTCGGTCAGCGGAGACAGCTCGAACTGCGCGCCTGCCGCCCCATTCGCGGTTACGAGCAACTGGGTCGCAACGGCGCCGACCGGCGCGGCGCAAGCGAGACACGGCCGTTCTATCTCGTAGGGAATCTGGCTGGTGATACCCGTCATGGAGGCGCGCACTTCCAGTACGGGTGCGGCATGGTTCGCAGTCTGCTGCACCTTGGCACTGATGTTGCCCTGCAGATTCCCCACTACGAACACTGTAACTAGCTGGCCGGGAGCCACAACCACCGGCGCGGGATACAGGTATCCCACCGCGGCGACCGCGTTCCCGGAGGCGCCTTGCCCGAACGCCGCGGATGCTAATGCGCCACAAACGGAAGTAAGCATTATTAATCGCGGCATACCTCGCCCTATTCCGTCGGCGCCACGCAGATTCCCGCGCCATCGAACGACATCTGCCCTCCCACGCTGACGGTTAAGTTGGATTGCACCGAACCGGAGCATGCCTGCACGCCCGCGGGTATCTGCGGCACGATGAAGTTGACCTGGTACAGCCCGGCGTACCCCGGTACGAGTCCGGAATACAACGGCGAATTGAGGTCCGGGGACGACGATCCAGGTTCAAGTATTAATGGCATGGGTTGCGTCGCCAGCGCGTTCGGCCGGAAATTGAAGTCGAGGCGGAAAGGCTCCTCCGTCGGCGTTGCCACGGCGGCGGCCTGGCCGGTGGGAATGCGCGGAACCGTGAATCCCAGGCCGACCGCGTAGGCCACCACCTCCTCGCCGCCTTGCGCTGGACTCACCGCCGTGACCAGCGACCCATTCGCGTGCGTCACCAGGGGAGCACACGGCAAACCGTCGACCGGCGCGATTCCGCTCCCGCTGGGAAGCACCGTGTCGCAAGCAGTCAGAATGTGAACCTGATCGCTTAGCGGAGTCAGGTCGATCGGCGGCCCCGCCACACCGCCCGCAGTTACCACCAATTGCGTCAGCAGTAAGACGTTGCATACCGGTGTGGCGAAACTGCACCCCGGCTGCAGCTCGTAAGGAATCTGGATCGTGATGGCCGTCACGCCGGAACAGATGGCCGCGGCCGTGCAGCCGGATGCCGGACGCACTTCCAATACGGGCGCGGACAGGCCCTGCACAGTGGCGCTGACATCATCCTGGAGCTTGCCCGCTACGAACACCGAAATCAATTGTCCGGGCGCCACAGCGACTGGCGGATACAGGTACCCCATGCCGGTAATCGGATTCGCGGATGAGTTCTGTCCAAAGGCGGCGGGCAATAAGGCGACGCGCAAGATAATAAATAAGACTACGCACCGCATAACTCTAAGACCGTCCACGCTGCATTTTCCCGACACTTCTATTGGAAGACGGAGCGGTCGGAAATGCAAGCGCAAGACCATTTGCAGCGACCGCGGCCCGCCCGTCTGGAACGCGGGAGCAAGACCGCTCGATGGCGTGCCGCCGCCCAGCATCAGGTTCTACATCGAGGGCGAGAGCCGAACGGCGGGTCCATCAGAAACCGCACCGGATCGGCAAACACCGGATGGTTGAGCGCGTTGAATGCTTCCACGCGCAAATCAGCCGAGCATTTTTCGGCGATCGGGAATGTGCGCCGCACAGCCAGGTCGATCTTCGACATGCCGAAGCCTGTAATCGCGTTCCGGCCCAGATCGCCAGGTCCGTCGATAGCAACGAACGCGGCGGGGTTTAGGCACCGACCTCCCGGCGCTTGCAGGTCGGCAATCCAGACCGGCGCACGACAAGTCCATGGCGGTTTCGCCGTCGAGCATGGTGATGGGAAAGCCGGTGCGCGCGTAGAACAAACCGTCCAGTGCCAGCCGCGCGGCAGATCCACGGAGAACGCCGCCGCCAGCGAGTGGCGCACGTCGAAATCCGACGAGCCGGCATCCGTCGCGGAAAATGCCGCGGATGGCGCCCAAAAAACTTCCGCATCCGCCGAGCTATTGTCGATGGAGTGTTCCCAGCTATAAGAAGCCTGCGCCTGCAAGCGCCGCGCCAGCCGCCTGCGATACTGCGCCTGCAGCGCATCGTAACGGGACCAGCCGTGGTTGGTGGCCTCCACCGTTTCCGTGCCCGTGCTGCTGTCCGGGCTCACTTCCCGGCGCAGCAAATCGTTGGACGCGGAGCTTACCCAGGCCACCGACAGCGTATCGCTCCGGGTTGAGACTCCGCTCCAGCGTGACATTCCACCCCCATGTCGACGGCACGCGCAGGTCCGGCGCAAACCCGTAAGCGATGGGGATGGGGGCATTGCGTATGGAAGATGGGTTGGTTGCTCCATTGTTGAATTGCCAGGTATTGAACGGCGCCCCGTTGATGCCGTCGACGGCCGCCCCGAAATCCGCGTCGAAATACCGGCCAGCGCCCGCGCGCAAAATAGTGCGTCCGCGGTCAGCCGGTAGTCTGCGCCGATTCGCGGCGCAAGGTCCGTGCAACTCGTCTTCCAAATCGGCACCTCGACACTCGATACCGGTGCGAGCGGCGATGGGTCGAACTCCCAGCGCAAGCCGAATGCGATCGTCAGCCGGAGAGTGGCGCGCCAGGTGTCTTCGCCAAATGCGGCGAACTGCTGGATGGACGTGGAATTCTGCGCGGATTCGAACAAGCCGACGGAGAAACCGGAATAGAGCAGCGCCTGCAAGCTGGCGGCCGTAACCGTTACGCTCTGCATGGGTCCGTTGCACCGCGCGCTCGACCAAGTGGCGTTCAATCGGAATTCGTTGGTGGCGGATGGTGTTGGCGCGGCATTCAGCCCGATCGTTGCCGCGTGGTCTGCAGGGGTCACGCTATTGGTTTCGGCCAAGCCAGTGGCGGTCGAAGAAGGCGTGTCGCTGAACCGGCCGAATAACAGCAGGCGGGCAGTCAAGGCCTGATCCACGCGGGCGCTCAGGCCATCGAACCCGGATGGCCGCGAGCTGTAGCCCGTCCACTCCGCGACTCCGCCGCCGAGGTCCGGCCCGTTGGGCGCTGGAAAAGCTTGCAGAATCGCCTGAAATATCGGCGGAGCGCTCTGCCGCGCCGCAAGCGACGGCACTGTCGATTGCCAGGTGTAAGGCTGGCGCAGGCCGAGGCACTCATAGGATAGGAAGAAGAAGGTCCGGTTGCGCCGCAGCGGCCCGCCCAGGACGCCGCCGAAATCTTCAAAGCGCAGTCGCTGGCGTGGCTGGCCCGTACTGTTGGCGAACCAGTTGTTGGCGTCCAGCGCCTCGTTGCGGAAAATTCCGGAAGTCGTGCCGTGAAAATCGTTCGATCCGGGGCGGTTTCGAACAGTTCGGCGGCCACCTCCTCGGGAGTCAAGCGGCGTTGCTGCCCCGATGCCGCGATCGAGTGCCGGTGAGCATATGTAAGGCCGGCGGTCATAGCGCGGCCGCGCCGGGATCCCGGTGGCCGGGCTACAAAAACTAGCATGGCATATACTAAGACCCGGCAGGCGGGTTTTACCGACAGCGCCATCCTTTAGTTGTCAGCCAATGCTCCCACCACTGCCGGTTGTCCTCGATCCTTTGCCGCTCTTCCACGGGCAACTCCGGGCCGGGCTCGGGAATCGGCTGCAGCGGCCCAAGGCCCACCTCCGCGCGCAGTTCGTTTACCCGTTCCGGTTCGGCCAGTGTCCACGGTCGAATTCGTCCATCCAGCGGATCGTCCATCCACTGCGTGCCGTAACGCTGCGGCCTGCCCTCGTACATCGCAATCCGGTCTTCCAGATAAGCCGGGTGCCAAAGCGGTACGGTCTTCACGCTCGCGCACGCATGCATTAGCCGCAACACTTCCCGCTGAAATTGCGGTTCACCGATGGCGTGCTGGACGATGAGCCATGCCGCTTCCGCCCCATCCGCGCCCGCCACGCCCTCGCTCGGCCAGCTATGCACCGCGATCAACTCTCTCAGGCGCGCTGCGTTGCGTATGTGGACCGCTTCCATCCGCGGAACATAGACGCCTCCCAATTCTCCGGATTCGAGCAGTTCCCGCCGCACGCGCACATCTTCGGCCCGCATGGCCAGAAGCTCGCCGCGCAGTTCGTCATCGATCATGATGTATGATTGGCAACCAGAGTCGCCTTCGTGTACGCCACGCGGAACCCGTTGCGTTCGTAGTTCCGCTGCGACACACTGCCCGGCAACGTGGACGCGGTCGCAAGATCGCATCCCTCCTCCATCGCCATGCGCAGGCGCTCGCGGATCAGCGCGCTCTGCAGACCGGCGCCGCGGAAGCCCATCATGCTGCTGTCTGCGAACAGCGCCGCCAAGCCGCCGTGCACCGCCATCGCCGCGGCCGCCGCAGCCCGCCCGCTATGGAGCGCTAGATAGCAGCGCGAGCCTGCCATATGCCAGATGGCTCGCCCCACCTCCATCTCATCCGGAGTGAGATCGTCTTTCTCCAGAAATCCGCATCCCACCGTGCGCGCCCAGAGTTGCTCCTCGTCCGTGCATGCCGCGCGCACTGCCACAGCCGGGGAGATCTCCGTCCCCGCCAGCGGTCGCACCAGCACATTCAGGAATTCAGCCACGCGATAGCCGCGGCTCCCCAACAGCTCGACCAGGGACGCATCCGCCAGCGGACATAGTTCCACACGGACCGCGGCTGCGTGCGACCGGTAGAAGTCCTCCATCCTGTCCATATCGTCCGCGCGCACTTGGCCTCGCATTCCGAGCCCCAGCGCATGCGTGAGCGGCGACTCAACCCCCACAAAGATAGCGGAACCGCCGCCCACTTCCAACACCTCCGCTCCCAGCTCCGGGTTGAGCCGCAGGTGCGCCTGCGCGCAGGCTACGCCGTCGAGCATTTCCGCCGCCTCCAGCCGCCGCGCCAACTGCATGCCTATATGCATCGTTACGCCCCGGCTGCCGCAAGAAACGTGCGCGAGCCCAGCAGCGACTGCCCGCCATCGCACACACAGATCGCGCCTGTGATGTAGGCCGCCGCGTCGGACGACAGGAACAGCGCCAGATCGGCGATTTCGTCCTTGCCGGCGAAGCGCCCCAACGGCACGCTGGCCATGGCCTTGCGCCGCGCCTCCTCGGTGGGCGCGAGGCGCCGCATGCCTTCCGTATCGTCCACGGGCCCGGGCGCGATCACATTCACCCGCACGCCCGCCGCCGCCCATTCGATCGCCAGCGTCTTGCAAAAAATATCGATGCCCGCCTTGGCCGCGCACACGTGCGCCTGGTACGCGATGGGCACGAACGCATGCGTGGCCGAGATAGCGATCACCGACGCGCCCGGCTTGCGCAAGTGCTCGTAGGCCGCGCGGCAGGTGTTGAAAGTGCCCAGCAAGTCGATATCGATCACAGCCTTGAAGCCGTTGGCAGACATGCCCAGCACCGTCGCCGGGAAATTGCCAGCCGCCCCGCATACCAGGATATCGATCCCGCCAAACTCCTCCCGCGTTCTTTGCAGCGCGTTCCCGCATTCTTCGTAATTGCGTACGTCGCCCGCGATTCCCAAGGCCGCGCCGCCCGCCGCCCGTATGCCTTCCGCCGCCCGGTCGAGCTTATCCTGTTTGCGCCCCATCAGACCTACCTGCGCGCCCTGCGCGGCGAAGCGCTCCGCGATACGCAGATTGATCCCGCTGCCGCCACCGGTAATGAACGCTACCTTACTCTGTAATAAACGATCGCGAAATACATCAGCCATGCTGCTGCCTTCCGCCGCACAGTAGCACCCCGCACCTGCCAAGAGCAATGGGTATAATCGGCACAGCATGCTAGTAGAGTTGCTGGTCGAAAACTACGCCGTGGTCGATCGCATCCGGGTGCGCTTCCATCCGGGGCTGAATCTGCTGACGGGCGAGACGGGCAGCGGCAAATCCATCGTAGTGGATGCTTTCGGCCTGCTGCTGGGCGCACGCGCGTCGGCCGAAACGATCCGCTCCGGCGAGGCCCGCGCGCGCGTGGCCGGCATCTTCGACGTGCGCGACCGGGCCGACGTGCGCGCCCTGCTGGATCCCGCGGGCATCGCCGTTGAAGACAGCGAACTGCTGGTGGAGCGCGAGATCCTGGCGGGCGGCAAATCGCGCGCGTTCGTCGGCAGCCGCCCCGTGGCGGTTTCGCTGCTGCGCGAGCTGGCGCCCCTGCTGGGCGATATCCACGGGCAACACGATCAGCAGCTTTTGTTTTCCGCCGATGCGCAGCGCGACATGCTGGACGCGTTTGCCCAATCGGGCGAACCGCGAGGGCGCATCGCGGAGATCTACACACATTGGAAAGCCGCCGGCGCCGCGCTCGAAACTTTGGAGCGCACCGAGCAGGAAAAACTGCGCCTGCTGGACCTCTGGGAATTTCAGCGCAAAGAGATCGAAGGCGCCGCGCCTATCGCCGGCGAGGATGAAGCCCTCGAAACCGAACGCCGCGTCTTGCAGAACCTGGGCCGCTTGCAGGAGAACGCCGGCACCGCCTACGCCGCGCTTTACGATTCGCCGGAAGCCGCGCTGGCGCAGGTGCGGCTGGCCGCCAAGCGCCTCGACGATATCTGCCGCATCGATGCGTCGCTGGCGGGTTTGGGAGAGCATCTGCAATCCGCGGAGGTGGCCATCAAGGAGGCGTCCTACGGCCTGCGCGACTATCTTTCCGGCCTGGAGGCGAATCCCGGCCGCCTGGAGGAGATCGAGAACCGGCTCGCGCTGCTCGATAAGTTGAAGCGCAAATACGGTGCGTCGCTTGGCGAGGTGGTGGCGTTTCTGGCCGACGTGCGCGCGCAGATCGAGCAAGTTGAGCATGCCGGCGAGCGCATGGCCGAATTGCGCGGCGAGCGTGAGCGGCTGGCGCGCGACTTCGCGCAAGCCGCGGGCGAGCTGACCGCCCTGCGCACGCGCGCCGCACGCAAGCTGGAGAAGGGCGTAGAGGCGGAGTTGGCCTGGCTCGCCATGGAGCGCACGAGATTTCGTATCGAGATCGCCGCTGCGCCTTGGTCGGCGGCGGGCGCCGACCGCATCGAATTTCTGGTCTCGGCGAACTTGGGCGAAGAGCCCAAGCCGCTGGAGAAGGTCGCATCCGGCGGCGAAATCTCGCGCATCGCGCTGGCGCTGAAGACCTGTCTATCCGACGATGTGACGACCCGGCGCACGCTAGTCTTCGACGAAGTGGACGCGGGTATCGGTGGCAGCGCCGCCGAAGGCGTCGGCCGGCGGCTGAAGAAGCTGGCGGCCGCGAACCAGGTCTTGTGCGTCACGCACCTGGCGCAGATCGCAGCCTTCGCCGACCATCATTATTGCGTCGAGAAACGCGAGAGCGGGGGGCGCACCGTCGCCGGGATCGAAGAACTGGATCGCCCGGGCCGCACGCGCGAAGTTGGGCGTATGCTATCGGGGCAGGAGTTGACGCCTGAGGCGCTGAAGCACGCCGAGCGGTTGATTAAGAGCGCGGGGTGAGCCTCAACCCTCATTGCGATTCTCGGCTTCCTTCTCGGCCCGAAGTTCCTCAATAGCGGCGGCCACTTCTTCCTCCCAAGGCAGCTTTTCCGCCGTGGCCGGGTCGTAGGGAGGCAGATTGGGAATCTCAGCGCCGAGCTTCTCCAGCAAGGCGCGGGCCTTGTCCAGTTCGAACCGGAATACGTAAGGCTCGCCACAGTACACTATGAAACAGCCTCTACCCGATTTCAATGCTTCGCAGGTGAAACGCAAATACGGCGCAACCGCCCGTCGCGGGCGCGGACAAGCCATGAGGCAGCCATGAGGCAGCTATGACGCCTGTCCTACCCCATCCAGCTTAGATGTTGCGCGGTACCGTCGAATTGCGAGGTCGTCTTGAACGGCTCCAGCTTTCCTGTAAGCGCCGCATCCCTGGTCTTCGACAACAGCGCCAACAGTTGCGTTTCCGTCAGTGGCTTGAACGTCCGTGCGGCTTCCAGGGCTTGGTGCAGGCGCTCCAGGGTATCGCACCCGGTGATGACCACCGACGTGGGCAGACTTAAGGCGTAGTGCAGGCACTCGATGCCGGTGGCCAAGCCGTGCTGCGGCAGGTTGCCGAAGGCCATGGGCTTCATGCCAAGCACGCCGATGCCCTGCGCCACAAGCTTGGGCACTACCAGCTTGGCGAAGCTGCGGAAGTGCGCGTCCAGCAGGTTCAGCGGCATTTGCGCGGTGTCGAAATGGAAGCCGTTTTGTTCGGCGACTTCCAGCATGCGCAGATGCACCGCGGGATCTTTGTGGCCGGTAAAGCCGATATAGCGGATCTTGCCGGCCTTCTTGGCCTCCAACAGCGCCTCCAGGGGACCGTCATGGAAGAAGCGATCGGGATCTTCCATACGGATGTTCTCGTGGTACTGCATCAGGTCGATGCGGTCGGTTTGGAAGCGCTGCAGAGACTCGTCGATCTGGCTGGCGGTGGATTGTTTGGTGCGCCCGTCGAACTTGGTCATCAGGAAGACTTTTTGGCGGTAGCCGTCGCGCAAGGCTTTGCCCATCCATAGTTCGCTCTTGCCATCGTGGTAGTCCCAACAATTGTCAAGAAAGTTGATGCCGTTGTCGACGGCAGTGCGGACGATTTTGATGCCGTCCTGTTCGTCTTGGGGAACGGCCATGTGGTAGCCGCCGAGCCCGATGGCGGAGACGCGCTCGCCGGTGCGGCCGAGGGTACGGTACAGCATGCCGCCGGATCGCGTTTGCGCGGCGTCGGGTAGGGCGGATGCCAGAGATGCGCCGACGAGCGCGCCCAGGATCTCGCGGCGTTGGGGATTAGAGTCGTGCATGGGGAAATGTTAGCATTTCCCAGCGCCGGCTGGTTGTGGGTAGATCACAGGCTGAAGCCTGCGCCACCTATTCCGCCGCGGCGGCCACGGCGGGCGGAGCCACAGCCTCCGGCGCCTTCGGGGCGACGCTCTTAACGGCCTTTTTCGCGGCCGGCTTCGCAGCTTTCTTGGCGGCGGGCTTCGCGGCCGCTTTGGGCGCCTGCTGGGACTTATGGAAGGCCGCCCAACGCTTCTTGGTGGCGGCGACGATGCGGGCGCGGCCCTCCGCGCTCAGCTTGCGCTTGGGCGGTTTGGGAGCGGCCGGCTTGGCCTTCGCGGCATTGTAGGCGGCCCACCGCTTCTTTTGCGCCAGCGCGATACGCTTGCGGGCGGCGGCGCTCATGGTCCGCCTCTTGGCGCCGGACGCGGGCGCGGCCGCCTTAGGGGAAGCCGGTTGCCCTCCCAGCCGACTGCGTAAGTCGCCGATACGCTGCTCGATAGCGCCCAGCATGTGCTGCAATCCAATCAATGCAGCGTGAAGGAATTCCGGGTCGTGCTTCTGAGTAACTGGCATTGCCTGATTATACTCCTTCGCGAGCGGCTGTCTAGTGTGAGGCAGCGGAGCGGTTGCTTATGGCGGGGCTTGGACCTACAATAGGCAGCCATGGAACAACACGTCAAGATACTCGGCGTACTGCACATCGTTTTCGGGTGTCTGGGAATATTGCTCGCGCTGGGCATGTTATTGCTGCTCGGGGGTATTGCGGGCTTGATCGGCGCGACCGACTACTCGGGCCAAGCGCACATCTCCGTCCCCATACTGGGCGGCATCGGCGCATTCATTTTCTTCGTCCTGCTGGCAATTTCGCTGCCCGGCGTGATCGCCGGAATCGGATTGCTGCAATTCCGGTCATGGGCGCGCATCCTAACGATCGTGCTCTCCGTGCTGGACCTGATCCACGTGCCCTTCGGGACCGCACTGGGCATTTATGGGCTTTGGGTGCTGCTCTCACAAGGTTCGGAACGGCTCTTCCGGCCGGCTTGACAACCCCGCCCGGCACATGGGACACTGACATAGTCTAGCTATGGCAGAGAACCAGCGACGCGACGAAATTCCGCCCGGCACCCTTTATATGTTGATCCTGAAGATGCTGGCCCGTCACGGCCAGCTTCACGGGTACGAGATCGCCAATGCGATTCAGGAAGTGTCGGACGATGTGCTGCAGGTGGAAGAAGGATCGCTCTATCCGGCCTTGCAACGCATGCTGTTGAAAGGCTGGGTGACCGCGGAATGGGGTGTAACCGCGGGTAACCGCCGCGCGCGCTACTACCGGCCGACGGCGGCGGGCCGCAAACAGCTTCTGGCCGAAGTCGGGCAATACCAGCGGGTGAACGGGGCCATTCACAAGATTCTTGCGGACAGCGTGTGAGGTGACATCCGAATGACGTGGATCGGGGAACTATGGCGGCAATTGCGCTACCGGCTTTCCGGCGCGCGCTTTGACGAAGACCTGGCGGAAGAGATGCGGCTGCATCTGGACCTGCGCGCCGGCGACAAACGAGCGGAAGGTTTGGAGCCGGATGCGGCGCGGCGGCGGCCCGGAGGCAGTTCGGCAATGCCACGCAGTAGCAAGAGCGCAGCCGTTCCGCGTGGGGCTGGGCGCGCCTCGATTCGTGGCGGCAAGACGTCCGTTACGGGCTGCGCACGCTGGCGGCGAAGCCCGGCTTCATGGCTACGGCGGTGCTCTCGCTGGCGCTGGGAATCGGCGCGAATACGGCGATCTTCAGCATCCTGAATGCGGTGCTGCTGCGGTCGTTGCCGGTGGAGGATCCGCAGCGGCTGGTGCAAATCATGCCGGGGTCGGAAGGCGACGACGAGTTCACGAATCCGATCTGGGAGCAAGTGCGCGAGCGCCAGCAGGCATTCTCGGGCGGCTGGCATACGCGCCGGATCGCTTCGACTTGGCCGATGGCGGCGAGAGCCGCTATGCCACGGGCCTGTGGGTGAGCGGCGATTTTTTTCGCGTGCTGGGCGTGCCGGCCATCGAGGGCCGCGTCTTCACGCATGCGGAAGACCGCCGTGGCACGCCGCAGGTTGCCGTGATCAGCTCCAGCTTCCGGAAGCGGGCTTTCCCGGGCGGCGAGAGCCCCATCGGCAAGACGGTGCGGTTGAACCGGCATACCTTCGAGATCGTGGGCGTGACCCCGCCGTGGTTTCGCGGCCTGGATACGGATTGGGGTTTCGACGTGGCCATCCCGATTCGCATGCGAACCGATCTTCCATCCGGGCCACAGCGCGCTGGATGAGAGGGCGGATTGGTGGCTGCGCATTCTGGGACGCAATCGGGATGGGCAAAAACGATGTCTACCAGATCGTGGGCGTGGTGCGGGACCAAGTACAACCGGATTAATGAACGGGACCGCAGGATCGGCTATGTGGCCTTCGCGCAGGAGGCGGACCCGAGGCCGAGCATTCGCTTTACGTTGCGGTCGGAAGCGCCGGCGGAGACTCTGATCCCCGCTGCGCGCGCCGCCATCGCGGAAGTGAACCGCGGCATCTCACTGGAGTTCCGCAACCTGGAAACGCAGGTGCGCGAATCGCTGTTGTTGCCGCGCACGGTGGCGCTGCTTTCGTCGGTCTTCGGATCCCTGGCGCTCGCGCTGGCTATGGTGGGTCTTTATGGGATTATGTCGTATGCGGTGACGCGGCGCGAAGCCGAGATCGCGATTCGCATGGCTCTAGGAGCGCCGCGCGAGCCGGTCGTCAGGCTGATGCGGCGGTGCTGCTGGCATTCGGAATGGCGGTGGGCCTGGCTGCATCGTTGGCTGCCGGCCCGCTCGTGAGGAGTCTGCTATTCGGCGTCCGGCCGGACGCGCCGCTGCAACTGGCTGGCGCGGCACTGATTTTGGCGGCGGCGCCTCTGGTGGCGGCGTACGTGCCGGCGCGTCGTCGGGCCGCCCGCCTCCGCCTCGATCCGACGGCGGCTTTGCGGCAAGAGTAAGGGCATGCCGCTGCCATACCGGATATACTGGGTGCAGGAGCGGATATGACCCAAGAAGACCTCAACCAGATCGGCAGTCTTATCAGCGCCAACAACCGGGCGATTGAAGAGCAAACCCGCAGCCTCATCAGCGCCAACAATCAAGTCTTGTTCGAGGCCATGCGCGCCATCGAAGACCATGTGGACCAGAGCATCAGCCGGCTGCGCGACGAACTTGGCGGCCGATTGGCGCATGTCGAGCGCCGCCTCGACCACATGGAGTCCCGTTTCACAGCATTCGAATTCCAACTCGCGGGCATCGGCAAATCGCTCATCACCGGCGAACGGCTCGATAGCGAAATGTCGGCTACGCAATCCGCCCAGCAGCGCGCCATAGACGATCTGGCCCGCCGCCTCACCCGGGTGGAGCGGCAGATCAACCCGCAGCCCTAAGCGTTGGTCCCACGATTAGCGCCCGGACGCGAATTCGACGTTCAATTCTGGCAGGCGATCGGGCCCAGCCGAATCCTGGAGGCGGCTTGCGATCTGGTGGTGACGGCGGCTTCGGCCAAAGGCATGCACGAAGATTAGCTACGCCTGAATAAGTCTATCCAGCATTTTCAACGGGCCGACGTGCGGTACCCGACCGTCGGCGGATACGCCCTGATGATCCACTCGGAGCCTCGCTACACGAAGGATCTTGACAGTCTCATCCGGACCCTCGTATCGAGACTGGAATACGCGCCGAGCCGATCATTGACGGCGCGTGCTCCACATCGCGACACCGAGTCTCGCTGCTCTTAATCGGCGGCAGACCGGCGAATCCCGTAACCAGCGGGGCGCGCCATCTGTAACGTAACTAATTCTGCCGTCCGTTCCTTCCAGGACGAGATCGGGTCCCGAGTTTCGGTTTGCTGTTATCGAAGACCTGCACTTGGTCGAATTCCTGGATCGCCCTGCGAGGTTCTTCACGCTGGCGCTGTGTATCCGCCGGATCTCATCGGGCGGCGCGGAGTGTCCGCCGGCATCCGCGCGAACCGCAACGCGACTGATATTGAGTTTCACATCGTCGAGCGCCACGTAAAGCGGCACCGTCAAGAACCCGTTGGATTCGCGCTTCTTCCGCCTGACGGAAGGCGATATCCGTCCGCATTGTGGTTTCATAAGCGAAGCTTCTTCTGTCGTGAATATGATCGGCGATGAACCGCTCCATTTGTTTGCCGATTTGGATCCGCATCTCGGGCGTGATGCCCTGATACGATTGCCGGGTGGTCCGGCAACGACGATCATCCGGGGAGCGTGCATTTCGCATGTCGGGCGGAAGCTCTTTCTTAACGCGCCGTCCCTGAGAGTCGATCAGCCCCTGCCGACGAAGGTCCGCGACCATCTCGCGGCGTCTGACGCGTGCCCTTTCACGCTGCTGTTCGTTGAACTTCGCACGTTCCTCAGGATCTTGCAGATTGACATCTTCTCAACCGATCTCTTTGGTTTGGTGGGCCATCCGATACTACCACGCCCTCCTAAGAATATCGTGTGCGTACACCGGGCCGGTCCGCTATTGCATCGAGTAAGAGCTGAGCACCTTCATATAATTCGCCCGCTCAAACGCCTGCGGTTGCGGCACGGCGTTGCGGCTCATGCTCCCCTGCATCTGGCGGATCGAATCGTATTCATGATCGCCGAGCCAGATGAGCAACTCGGTCAGCATGGTATCCATGTAACTGATGCCTTTCTTGAGCAGCGCGGAAGTCATCATAGCTACTTTGGCGCCAGCCATCATGGCTTTCACCACATCGGTGGCGGCGTGGACCCCACCGGTCAGCGCAAGATCCGGCCGCACATTGCCGTAGAGCACCGCAATCCAGTGCAGCCGCAGGAGCAACTCGTACTGACTGCTCAACATCAAATTGGGCACTACTTCCAGGGCTTCCAGATCGAAGTCGGGTTGGTAGAAGCGGTTGAACAGCACCAGTCCATCGGCGCCGGCGGCTTCAAGCCGCTTGGCCATATTCACCAGCGAGCTGAAGTACGGCCCCAGCTTCACGGCCACTGGGATGTGTACGGCGGATTTCACCGCGCGCACCAGGTCGCAGTATTGCCGCTCCACCTGGTCGCCAGTGACTTCGGGGTCCACGGGGATGTAATAGATGTTCAACTCCAGCGCATCCGCGCCGGCCTGCTCCATTTCTTTGGCGTATTTCAGCCAGCCGCCCACGGAGGTCCCGTTCAGGCTGGCGATCAATGGAATGTGCACCGCTTCCTTGACCTTGCGGATGTGCTTCAGGTAACTCTCAGGGCCGCGATTGTAACCGAGCATGTCGGGGAAGTGCGAGATACCTTCGGCGCCGACATTCTCGCCCGCCGCAATGAAGCGGTCCAGTTCGTTGCTTTCGAGAGTGAGCTGTTCTTCGAAGAGCGAATGCAGGACCACTGCCGCCGCCCCTGCGTCCTCCATGCGCCGGATGTTACCGGCGTCCACGCACATAGGCGAGGAGGAAGCCACCAATGGATTCTTGAGTTTCAATCCCAGATAAGTCGTCGAAAGGTCGATAGTTTCGGATAGGTCGATCATTGTTGTACCTCCTGCGTGCCGCCAACCGGCATGTGGACCATGTTCTCGTATATCTTCCAGCGGTCGCGCACGTCCTGCTGCGCCAGTTCGAGCAGATGGTGCGCTTCGTCCGGGTGGCTCTTGGCCAGCATTGTGTAACGCGTCTCGTTGTAGACGTAATCCTTCAGCTTGATGCTGGGCGGGCGCGAGTCGAGCTGGAATGGATTCTTGCCCTCGGCCACCAATCGCGGGTCGTAACGGAACAGCGGCCAGTAACCGGATTGCACGGCGGCCTTCTGCTGATCCAATCCGTGGACCATGTCGTAACCGTGGGCGATGCAGTGACTGTAAGCGATGATGATGGAAGGGCCGTCATACGACTCGGCTTCCATGAAAGCCTTGATGGTATGGCTGTCGCTGCCGCCCATGGCGATCTTCGCCACGTAGGCGGTGCCGTAATTCATGGCCATCATGGCCAGGTCTTTCTTGGCGCCGGGCTTGCCGCCAGCCGCGAACTTGGCTACCGCGCCGCGCGGAGTGGATTTGGACATCTGACCGCCGGTGTTGGAGTAAACTTCGGTATCGAGCACCAGGATATTCACATTGCGGTTGGATGCCAGCACGTGGTCCAGGCCTCCGTACCCGATATCATAGGCCCAGCCGTCGCCGCCGATGATCCACACGCTTTTTTGAACCAGCGCATCGGCCAGGCTCAGCAGATCGCGGCTCTCGCGCGTTTTCACGCCCGCAAGTTTCTGCTTGAGCAGCTTCACGCGCGCGCGCTGCTCGAAGATGCCTGCTTCGGTGCTCTGGTCGGCGTCCAGCAGCGCTTGTGCAAAGTCTTCGCCAATCGCGACGCCCAGTCGAGCGACCAATTCGCGCGCGTATTCGATCTGCTTGTCGATGGCCAGGCGCATGCCCAGCCCAAACTCGGCATTGTCCTCGAACAACGAATTGGACCAGGCCGGGCCCAGGCCCTCGCCGTTTACCGTGTAAGGCGTAGTCGGCAGATTGCCGCCGTAAATCGACGAGCAGCCGGTGGCGTTGGCGACAATGGCGCGGTCGCCGAAGAGCTGGCTCATCAACTTGATGTAGGGCGTCTCGCCGCATCCCGCGCAGGCGCCGGAAAACTCGAACAACGGCTGGAGCAACTGGCTGTCCTTGACCAGGCTTTGAGTCAGCAGACGGCGGTCGATTTCCGGGATCTTCAGGAAGAAATCCCAATTGGCGGCTTCCGGTTCGCGCAGCGGAGCTTGCGGCGCCATGTTGATGGCCTTGTGCTTCACTTCGCTCTTGCTCTTGGCCGGACAGACCGCGACGCACAGCGCGCAACCGGTGCAATCCTCGGGCGCCACCTGCAGCGTGTACCGCATGCTCTTGAAATCTTTCCAGCGCGCGGGTACTGTCTTGAAGGTATCCGGCGCGCCCGCAGCCTGTGCGGGTTGGTAAACCTTGGCGCGGATCACGGCGTGCGGGCAGACCAGCACGCACTTGCCGCACTGGATGCACAACTCTTCATCCCAAACGGGAATCTCCAGCGCGATGTTGCGCTTTTCCCACTGGGTGGTGCCTGTCGGGAAAGTGCCGTCGAGCGGCATGGCGCTGACCGGCAGATCGTCGCCTTCCCCGGCGATGATGCGCGCGGTGAACCGCTGTACGAAGTCCGGCGCGCCAGCCGGGACCGGCGGACGCATATCGAAGTTGGAGCTGGCTGCGGCGGGGACCTCGACTTGCGACAGTTGGCTGAGCGTAGCATCCACGGCCGCGAAGTTCTTCTGCACCACCGCCTCACCGCGCTTGCCATACGTTTTCTCGATGGAGCGCTTGATAGCGGCGATGGCTTCGGCGCGCGGCAGTACGCCGCTGATGGCGAAGAAACAGGTCTGCATGATGGTGTTCACGCGGCCGCCCATGCCAGTCTTCTTGGCCACTTCATAGCCGTCGATCACGTAGAAGCGCAGCTTCTTGGCGATAATCTGCCGCTGGACTGTGAGCGGCAATCGATCCCAGACATCGTCGGGGCCGAAGGGGCTGTTCAACAAGAAGGTTGCGCCAGGTTCGGCGGCCTTCAACACGTCGAGCCGCTCCAGGAACGAAAACTGGTGGCAGGCGATGAAATTTGCGTTGGCGATCAGATAGCTGGAGTGCAGCGGCTGCGGCCCGAAGCGCAGGTGCGAAACCGTGATGGCGCCGGATTTCTTGGAATCGTAAACGAAATATCCTTGCGCGTAGTTCGCCGTTTCCTCGCCGATGATCTTGATGGAGTTCTTGTTCGCGCCGACGGTGCCATCGGCGCCCAGGCCGTAGAACAGTGCGCGCACGGTGCCCGGCACTTCGCTCGAAAAAGCGGAGTCGTAGTCCAGGCTGGTGTGGCCAACATCGTCCAGGATGCCAATGGTGAAATGATTCTTGGGCGTGGGCTTGGACATTTCGTCGAAGATGCCTTTCACCATGGCCGGTGTGAATTCCTTGGAGGAGAGGCCGTACCGTCCGCCGATGACGCGCTTGCCGGTAACCATCGTCTCGCTCAGCGCGTTGACCACGTCGAGATACAGCGGCTCGCCCGAACTACCCGGCTCCTTGGTGCGGTCGAGGACGGCGATCGTCTTCACGGAAGCCGGCAATGACGCGATGAAATGTTCGATGGAGAACGGGCGATACAGGCGCACTTTAACGAGACCTGCTTTTTCGCCGGCGGCGTTGAGATGCGCGATGGCTTCTTCTGCCACTTCCGCGCCCGACCCAATGATGACGATCACGCGCTCGGCGTCCGGTGCGCCGAGGTAATCGAACAAATGATATTGCCGGCCGGCGACTTGCGCGAACTTGTCCATGGCCTTTTGCACAATGCCGGGGCAAGCTTGGTAGAACGGATTGGACGCTTCCCGTGCCTGGAAGAAGACATCGGGGTTTTGGGCCGTGCCGCGGATCACGGGATGATCGGGCGAGAGCGCGCGGGCGCGGTGGGCCTGGACCAGGTCGTCCTCGATCATGGCGCGCATGTCGTCGGGGACAAGCTGTTCGACCTTGGCCACCTCATGCGAAGTGCGGAAGCCATCGAAGAAGTGCAGGAACGGTACGCGCGCTTCCAGGCTGGCGGCCTGCGCGATGAGCGCGCAGTCCATGACTTCCTGCACGGAGTTCGAAGCCAGCATGGCGAAGCCGGTGGCCCGCGCGGCCATCACATCGCCATGGTCGCCGAAGATGGAAAGCGCCTGCGAGGCCAGGGTCCGCGCCGCGATGTGGAAGACCGTGGCGGTAAGCTCGCCGGCGATCTTGAACATGTTGGGGATCATCAGCAGCAAGCCTTGCGAGGCGGTGAAGGTGGTGGTAAGCGAGCCGGTTTGCAGCGCGCCATGCAGCGCGCCGGCCGCCCCGCCTTCGCTTTGCATCTCGACCACCAACGGTACGGTGCCCCAGATATTGCGTTTCAGTTCGGCGGACCACTGATCCGCCCACTCGCCCATGGGCGACGACGGCGTGATCGGATAGATGGCGATGACTTCGTTGATCTGGTGGGCCACGTACGCGGCGGCTTCGTTGCCGTCGATGGTGACCTTCGGTCGGGTGATGCCGGATGGACTGGTCAAGACTTCCCCCCTCTGCCGCGGATTGCGGATGGCTGAGTGCCCTAAACTATATTATAAGACCTGTTTATCTGAAAGTCCACACTTTTTATTCTTGGTGAAGGTTCCCGGGAGATTGTTGCGGCGCGACTCATGAGGCGCTAGGCTGGGGCGAACATGTCGGACTCTCTCATGAAACGAAGCGTTCTGGCAGCAGCGGCTTTGGCCGGACTGATGGTCTCCTGCACCGCGCGGACTGATGTCGTCTATCCGTACGAGGTTGCCAATCGTCTTCCGAGCGACGAGTCAGACTCCCTAAAGGTTTTTCTATCAGGAGGAAAGGTGCTCACAATTCCGTTGCCACTGCGCCTTGGCCGGTCGATCTTTGCCCCCGACGGAAAATCTGTGTATGGCGCCCACGCGACTCGAACAGAGCCGCACAGCCTAAGAGCAGAGCCTGGGCTGGCGAAAATCGAGTTCAACCCGACTCGGGCAAGTACGGTGCCTGGCACGCCCACATTCGCCATCAAGAGCTTCGCACTCTCCGTTCGCCAAGATAAGCTCATCATCTCCGGCAGTCGGCCCGACGTGAACGGTAGAAGTTGCGGCGTATTTGAGATTCTACTTCCGGTCGGAAATGTCCGGCAGGTTTTCATCTCGGATTGTCGTTACCGGTGGGCGTGGGACGATCTCAGCATGTCCCCGGATGGTGTGCAGGCCGTCGCCACGGTGGGCAGCAACACGGATCACGATCTTCACCTGGAGCTGATGGATTTGGTTCACGGAACTACAAAGTCTCTCGGAAGCGAGTTCCGGCTCGGAGTGTGGTCGCCGGATGGAAAGTGGATCGCAACCTTAGGGAATCGGAGTGACGGCATTTTTCTGATAGATCCTCACGATTTTTCACGGCGACGATCCCTTGGCAGCACGTCTCCGATCCGGCCGGAGTGGTCACCCGATTCGCGCTACCTGTTGCTGTGGAAGTATTCATTGTTCCGCTGTGGCATAGGAATTGATATCGAACCACCCGCGACGCTGGAGACGCTTGACATTGGAACCGGAAGGAGGTCCACCATCCGGAGCTCTCAGTGTCAGTTGCAGATCGGCTCGACCGGATGGTTGCGCGGTGAAATCGCGAGGTGACGTCGGGCCGGGATACTCGAACATTCTGCGTGCCCTTTGTTCGAGTTGCGGCTGTTCAAACCCGCAAGCCGAATCGTGCCAGCATTTCGCGCCGCCCGAGACTGGTGACACCCAACGTCCTGCTGTCAAGATCCCGGCTCACCCATTTCCGCTTCAGCGCGACTTCCAGAAGCGCCGCCCCCAGCGCCCCGCCGATATGCGGCCGGCGCTCGCTCCAATCCACGCATGCGTATGCGAACCGCCGGCGCAACGCGCGCATCGCATCCACATCGATGCCCAGCGCCGCAAGCGCCTTCCCTCCGTCCTGGCTCACCGCGTAATCGGCTGATAGCCAACCCAAGGCCTGCAAGCGATGGTGCATCGACACGCCCAACGTGCCGGCCATATGGTCGTAGCAAGTGCGCGCGGCACGCAGCCGGTTCGGCGTGTTCGGCACGAACCGATCTCGACGGCCGCCAGCCAGAACGCTCAGCCCTTCGAGCGTACTTGCCACGTTTGGCCCTTCCAGGCTGTAATAACGATGCTTCCCCTGAATGAGCACCTTGACCAGCCGCTCCATTTTCAGCCGATTCAGGTGCGCACTGGCGGTCGACGGACTGACGTTAGCCGCCATGGCCAGTTCAGTGCTGGTTCGGGCGCGGCCGTCTACCAGGCAGAAAAGCATCCGCGCGCGCCTGTTCGCCAATAGCAGCCGCAATTCCGGAGACCGCCCCTTCGATGTCTCCCTCAACATCCACACTTTGATAATAGACGAAGTGTGCATGTTCCGGGACTGGCATAATATCGGGATGACGATCACCTGCGTCATCCGCTACGAGATCGATCCGTTCCAAAGGGACGGGTTCAAGAAGTACGCCGAGAATTGGGGCCGCATCATTCCCAGATGTGGTGGCCACCTGGTGGGATATTTTCTTCCGTACGAGGGCACTAACAATGTGGCATGGGGGTTGATCGCATTCGATAGCCTGGCTTCCTACGAGACCTACCGGGCACGCTTGCGCGCGGATCCCGAAGCGCGCGAGAATTTTGGCATGGCACAGTCCAAGCGCCTCATCCTGCGTGAAGAGAGAAACTTCGTTGAAGTTGTCGATGGAACTTTCGGCCTTCCCTCGACGCTCGCGGGTCCAGCGTGGTCGCGATGTTGACCCAAGCCGAAAAGGGACAGGCCTTTCGCGCGCTGCATGCGCGCGAGGGCGCGTTCATCATCCCCAATCCGTGGGACGCAGGTACGGCGCGTCTGCTGGTGCACCTGGGCTTTGAGGCGCAGGCCACCACCAGCGCCGGTTGTGCATTTTCGGCGGGGCTGCCGGACAACACCATGGACCGCGGCGAGGTGCTGGCGCACGTGTCGGCGATCGCCGGCGCCACTGGCCTGCCTGTCAGCGCCGATCTTGAAAACGGTTTTGGAGACGATCCGGAGATCGTGGCGGAAACCATTTGGATGGCGGCGACCGCGGGAGCCGTAGGCGGAAGCATCGAAGATATGTCCCGGCAGCCAGGCCGTCCCATTTATGAGCGGGCGTATGCAGCCGATCGAATCCGCGCGGCGGCGGAGGCGGCGCGCGCGCTGCCCTTTCCATTCACCCTCACGGCGCGCGCCGAGAATTACCTGGCGGGCCGGCCCGACCTTAGAGACACCATCGAGCGGTTGCAGGCCTATCAGGCGGCGGGCGCGGATGTGCTCTATGCGCCGGGCCTTACCAGCAAGGGCGATATCGCCGCCGTGGTTTCCTCCGTGGATCGGCCGGTCAACGTGGTCATGGGACTGCAAGGTGTGCAATTGAGTCTGGCGGACCTTTCGGCGATGGGCGTCAGGCGCGTCAGCGTCGGCAGTGCGCTTTCCCGCGCCGCCCTAGGCGCATTCCTGCGCGCGGCGCAGGAGATGCTGGAGCACGGCACTTTCACCTTCGCGGGCGAGGCGGTTAGCTATCGGGAAATCAACGCCATGTTCGAGACGCCCCAGGTTTGATTACAATCCGCCGTTAGCTCGTCAACCACCTGGAACCCCGCGCCGCCGCAGGCCGTATTATCATCATAAGATTCCAGCAAATTTGGGCCAGGGCGGCCTGAGAGGCCTCCGCAGGCCGGGAGCCTGCCCACAAATAGGAGTTCCCTTGGCGTTAACGATCACCGGTCTGTCCAAGACGTATCCCAACGGCGTAAAGGCGCTGAAGAACCTTTCGCTCACTATCGGCAACCTCATGTTCGGCCTTTTGGGTCCGAATGGCGCGGGCAAGAGCTCGCTCATGCGCACGGTGGCTACCCTCCAGGACCCCGACTCCGGCTCAATCGATCTCGACGGCCTGAACGTGCTCACGCAAAAGGACGAAGTGCGCAAGATCCTGGGCTATCTGCCGCAGGAGTTCGGCGTATACCCGAAGATCTCCGCCATAGACCTGCTGCAACACCTGGCCGTCATGAAAGGCGTGGTCAACAAGACCGAGCGCAAGCAAATGGTGGAGAGCATCCTGCAACAGACCAACCTGTGGGATGTGCGCAAGAAGTCGCTGAGCACCTATTCCGGCGGTATGAAGCAGCGCTTCGGCATTGCGCAGGCACTGCTCGCAAACCCGAAGCTGATCATCGTCGACGAACCTACCGCCGGCCTGGACCCCGCGGAGCGCAACCGCTTCCTCAACCTGCTCAGCTCCATCGGTTCCAACGTCACTGTCATCCTTTCCACGCACATCGTGGAAGACGTGCGCGAACTCTGTCCCCGCATGGCCATCATCTCGAACGGAGAGCTGTTGGTCGAAGGCGCGCCCGCCGACGCGCTCGAATCCCTGCGCGGAAAGATCTGGTCGAAGGTGGTGGCCACCGACGACGAGCTGCGCGCTCTCGAAACCAGCTTCAATGTGGTTTCCACGCACCTGGTCGGCGGCTTGCACGAGGTTCGCGTTTACGCCGACTCCAGTCCAGGCGATGGCTTTCGTCCAGTCGACTCCAGCCTGGAAGACGTCTACTTCGTCAAACTCGCCCGTCAGTCGGTAAACTAAGTCGGAAAGAAGACAGGCCAAATGAACATGTTCTGGGAATTCTTCACCTTCGAGCTTAAGTTCCGGTTTAAGAGCCTTTCGACGTACATTTACTTCGCGGTCTGGTTCGCTTTCAGCTTTTTGGACATCGCCAGCGAGAACTTCGGCCCCATCGGCAATTCCAACGGCAAGGTGCTGCTCAACGGCCCCTTTGCCAACATCTATAACGACATTGGCATCAGCTTCTTCGGCATCATCGTCATTGCCGCGATCTTTGGAACTTCGATCCTGCGCGATTTCCAGCGGGATACCATCCAGATCCTGTTTACGAAGCCTATTTCAAAGTTTGCTTACCTCGGCGGACGCTGGGCCGGGTCTTTCGCGGCCACCGTCTTCGCATTCTCCGGTCTGCTCTTTGGCGAGTTTTTCGGCACCTTGGCCCCTTGGGCCGACCACGCACGCATCGGCCCGAATCACCTGTCCTGGTATCTGCAGCCGTTCTTTTCCGTCGTGGTATTCCAGATTTTCTTCCTGGGGTCGCTCTTCTTTCTAGTCGCCGCCTTATCGCGCAAGATCTTCATCGTGTACCTGCAAGGCGCGGCCATCTTCATGCTGTATCTTCTCGGCCTTACTATTTTCAACGCCACGCGCTCGCTCGAGCACTTCTGGTCCGGCATTTTCGATCCTGTCGGTTTCCTCTACCACGACGCCATCACGCGCTACTGGACCGTTGTCGAGCGCAACACACTGCTGTACTCCTGGTCGCCGCACTCCGCGGACGGCGTTTTCCTGTATAACCGCCTGCTGTGGGGATCCGTCGGCCTGCTCTCGCTAATCGTGCTTTGGAAGCTATTCCCGATGTCGGTTGAGGCGCTGACGGCCCGCTCCAGCGGCAAACGCGCCGCGCTGGCGCGCGAGCAGGATCTCACCGCCGTGGCACGGCGAAGCTTGGTGGCCGCGAAACTGCCCACGGTACACCAGGTCTTCGGCGCCGGAACCACCTGGGCGCAACTCGTGTCGCTAACCCGGCTGCGCATCTCCACTATCCTGCACGAAGTCCCTTTCTGGGGCATCGTCATTCTGATGGCCGGCATCGCTTTGAACAACGGCCACTACGCGGGCCATGTTGCGGATCAGAACGTCTGGCCGGTGACCTACCTGATGCTGCAAGCCGTGGAAGGCGGCGCCGAGCTATTCTTTTTCATCGTCGCCGCGCTCTACGCCGCGGAGCTTATCTGGCGCGAGCGCGACACACACTTCTCCGGCATCCATGACGCGCTGCCCATCTCCGAGACCACCGACTGGTTCTCCAAATTCTTCGCCCTCTGCTTTGTGGAGGTCATCCTGCTCACGGTGGCAGGCCTATGCGGCATCTTCATGCAGACCATCGCCGGCTATTACAACTATGAGCTACTGCAGTATGCCAAGGAGCTATATGTAGTCACTTTTCCGCAGGTGCTCACCGCTGTCCTGCTGGCGCTCTTTATCCAGACGGTGGTCTCCAATAAGTTCATTGGCCATGGCATCGTCGTCGGCATCTTCGTCCTGGTGCCCATCCTATTCAGCTTTGGGTGGGAAAACACCCTTTATCTCTTCGGCAACACGCCGCCCTACACTTACTCGGATATGAACGGCTACGGCCATTTCGTGCCCGCGCTCTTCTGGTCCATCGCATATTGGCTGGCTGTCTCGTGCTTGCTGGCCACGGCCTCCATCGCGCTAGCCCGCCGCGGATCGGACGACGCTTGGCCTGCGCGCTTCCGCCTGGCCGTGCAGCGCGCGCCGCGTCTGATCCCCGCTGCAGCGCTCTTCCTCATCGCAGCCATCGGCAGCGGCGGGTGGTACTTCTACAACGGTCACGTGCTCAACGAGTACCTTACCGCCAAGGATCGCCGGGACATCCAAGCCGCTTACGAGCGGGACTTCAAGAAGTACGAGAAGCTGCCCGAGCCCAAGGTTATCGCCGTCGACGCCAACATCGATATTTTTCCGGAACGCCGATCCTTCTCCGGTACCGGCCACTTCGTCCTGCAGAACAAGACTGGGCAGCCGATCGGCCAGATCCACATCACGAACCAATGGCAGTCGATCTCGGACCTGCGCTTCGACCGCCCGTTCCATGTCGTCTCCAGCAGCCCTCGGGCTCTCTACACTATCTATCGGCTCGACACTCCCCTCGCTCCGGCCGACACGGTAAACCTCACCTTCCGCACCGGCCACACCAGCCGCGGTTTCAAGGACGGCAACGAGCGCCCCGAGTTCGCCTATTCCGGCACTTTCTTCGATACTAGCTACTTTCCGACCATCGGCTACGATACGAACATCGAAATCGACGACCCCCGCCGCCGCCGCGAAGAGCACCTGCCCGATCAGGAACTGCTCCCGCGCCGCGGCGATCCCGCCGGCTCCGCCACCAACCTCTTCACCCTGCATTCCGACTGGATGAGCTTCCGCACGACTGTAAGCACATCCAACGACCAGATCGCGCTTTCGCCCGGCTATCTCACCCGCGACTGGTACGCCAATGGCCGGCACTACTTCACATACGACATGGGCAACGTCAAGACCCTCGACTTCTTCTCCTATGTCTCCGCCCGCTACGACGTAAAACGTGAAATGTACCAGGGCGTAGCCAGTCCCATCGCGATCGAGGTCTACCATAGCCCCGCGCACCCTTACGACGTCGACGACATGATCGAGGCGTCCAAAGCGGGACTGTCCTATTTCGAAAAGAATTTCAGTCCTTTCCAATACCGCCAGTACCGCATCCTTGAGTTTCCGCGCTACCGCACGTTCGCGCAGTCGTTTCCGAATACCATCCCGTTCTCGGAAGGCATCGGGTTTATCGATCGTGTCGAGAAGCCCAAGGATATCGACTTCGCCTACTTCGTCACAGCGCATGAACTCGGCCATCAATGGTGGGCGCACCAGCTTATTGGCGGCCATGTCGAAGGCTCCAACATGCTGGCCGAGACGCTTGCGGAATACTCCGCCCTGATGGTGATGCAACAGAAGTACGGCCGCGACAACATGCACCGCTTCCTGAAGCACGAGCTCGACAGATACCTGCGTGGACGCGCCGGTGAAATCCGCCGCGAGCGTCCCGTTGTATTGGTCCAAAACGAGCCGTATGTCTGGTACCAGAAGGGTGGCCAGGTGATGTACACCCTCGGCGATTACATCGGCGAAGACAAACTCAACCTGGCTTTGCACAATTTCCTGATGCAGTACCGCTACGCCAACGCCAACGACTCCCGGTCCGGCCCATACCCCGACACGCGGCAGTTCGTCGCCGCGCTGCGCGCCCAAACTCCGGCCGATCTGCAATACTTCATCACCGACGCGTTCGAGAACATTGTGCTTTATGACAACAAGGCAGTCTCCGCGACTGTCATGCCCACACCGGACCACAAATACAAAGTCACCCTCAACGTCCAGGTACGCAAGTTGCAGTCGGATGGCAGCGGCAACGAGTCCCCCATGCCCCTGCACGACCTCATCGACATCGGCGTCTTCAGCGGCAAGAAGGATGAAGAGAAACCGCTATACCTGAAGAAGGAGTGGCTCACGCGGCCTACCCAGACGTTCGAGATTATTGTCGACAAGCCGCCCACGCGGGCAGGTATCGATCCTTACAACAAGCTGATCGACCGCAACGCGGACGACAATTTGATCGACGTTACGAAGCCGTGAGCGCAGGCGCCCGGTCTGTTAAACTGATACCTCAATGGGACAGGAAGCCAAGTGTGAAGCCCGCTTCGGCGGCAAGATATCGACTGGAAAAGCCCTCCTCGAAACCGACGACTTGATCTTCCGCGGCGATTTCCGGCTGTCGATTCCGCTGAAGAGTATCCAGTCGTTGGAGGCCGCTGACGGCGTGCTGCGCGTCACATCCCCCGCGGGCACGGCCGCCTTCAACCTCGGCGCGCAGGCCGAAAAGTGGGCTCACAGGATCCGCAATCCGCGTACACTCGCCGACAAGCTGGATGTGAAGCCGGGCATGCGCATCTCGCTAATTGGAATCGCTGTCGATCTGGAGGGCCGCACCAGCGACATTGCGGAAGGCAAGCCAGCCAGGGAATCGGACCTGATCTTCTTTGGAGCCAAGGCGGAAAAGGATTTGGCCAGGCTGCGCTCCCTCGAAAAGTCGATCAAGCGCAACGGCGCGATCTGGGTAGTGTATCCCAAGGGCAGGATGGAGATCACGGAAATCGGCGTTTTGGAAGCCGGCCGGCAAGCTGGCCTCGTGGACACTAAGATCGCGCGCTTCTCTGACACGCACACGGCGCACAAGTTTGTGATCCCATTAGCGCGACGGTAAATCTTTTCCGAGTGCGTCCAACTCGCGGCGGCACTGTTCCGCCTCGGGAGCGACTTTACATGCCGCTTGCAGGTGCTCCAGCGCCTCCTTTATAAGTCCGAGGCGTTTATCGGCAATACCGAGTTCGAACTGTGCCATGTAGTCGTCGGGCGCGGAGGCGACTACCTGTTCGAAACACTCGCGCGCTTTGCCATACAGGTGCTGCTCGACGTAGGTTCCGCCCAGGTCGCGCCGCGCCAGCGTGTTTTTCGGATCGCGCGCCAGAATCTGGCGGAAGGTGGCGGCGGCCTCTTCCAGGCGACGGCTGTATAGCGAAGACTGCGCGCCTTCATAGAGCCGGTATTCCGCCAAGCGGTCCTTCGGATCGGGCATCGCGCCGGGCGCCGCTTGGCGCGGGCCGCCGGAGAGATAGCCTAACGAAGCCAGCAGCGCACGCGTCCGGGGAGAGATGGCGGCGGGCGAGGCAGGCTGTTTGGGAGCGTGGCTGGCCAACAGCTTTCGCAGCTCGCTCTTAAGCTCGCGGGCGCGAGCCGGATCTTTGGCATTCAGGTTGATCCGCTCGTGCGGGTCGGCGGACAGGTTGTATAGTTCCGGGCCGGGTGCATCGATATATTTATACGCGCCATCGCGCAGGCTGCGTAGCGGCGCCCACCCGAAGCCGTCGTATGCGTAGAGGCTCTCGCTGTACACGCCGCGCGGGGCGCTCCCATCCAGTAGGCTGCGCCCTTCGAACGAGGGCGGCGCGGCGATGCGCAGACAGTCCAGCACGGTGGGCGCCACGTCCATCAACGCGCCGGGCCGCTCGTCGCGCGCATGCCGGTCTGCGGCCCCGTCGGGCCAGTGCATGATCAGCGGAACCCGCAGGGTGCTTTCATAGATGAAGTAGCCGTGGCTGTCTTCGCCGTGCTCGCCCAGACTTTCTCCGTGGTCCGACAGCAGCACCACCAACGACCGCTGCCACCAGCCGCTTTGGATGAGGGACTGCTTGAACGCGCCCAGGATCCGGTCGGTGTACGCCAGTTCCGCATCGTATCCGCCGCGTATGTAAGGCTTGTGCAGGTCGAACAGGTGCGCAAAAACAAAGACGCTCGCATCGCGGTTGGCCGCCAGCCAGCGGCGCGCCGCGCCTAGCACCAAGGCGCCATCGCGCCGGTCTCTGACTGCGTACTGGTTGCGGCTCGCCCCGCCGAAGAACATCGAGCCGGATATGGGCGAGAAGGCCTCGAAATGAAACGGGCTGTCGTAAACGTCGAAGCCCTGGTCCAGGCCCATCTCGCTCTCCAGGAAAACGCTGCCGATGAAGGCCGCCGTCTTGTACCCATGCGACTTCAACACGGATGCCAGAGTGACTCGCCCCGGCGGCACGCGCTCCGCGTTTTCTTCAATCTGGTTCTCAAATGGGTATGTGGATGTGAACAGCGATGTATGCGAGGGAAGAGTGAGCGGAACCTGCGATTCGATGTTACTGAGCAGGGTGCCCCGCTGGGCGAACGAATCGATGTTGGGAGTGCGGATGCGCCGGTAGCCGTATGCGCTCAAGTGGTCGGCGCGCAGCGTGTCGATTGAAATCAGAATGACCGAAGGGGGTTCGGCAGCCAGACACAGACCCGCGCTGGTTGCAAGCAGCGAAAGCCATCGGAAGCAACTCATCTTGCGGAGCAATCTATGACTTCGGAATCGTCTTTCCGGGGTCCACGAAGGGCATCGGCACAACCACTGCACGGACCGCGCCAGCGGGCGTCTCAACTTCCAACTCCGTGCCCAAGGCCGCGAGCGCCACCGGCACCATCGAGTAGCCAATGTTCTCCTTCAGCCGCGGCGAATAGATGGCCGAGGTCACCCGCCCCACTGTCTCGCCGCCCTTGCGCACGGGCCAACGGGTCATGTTGAACTCGATCGGGGCGCCGGCAATCTCTACCCCAACCAGACGCCTTTTCACGCCTTCCGCACGCACCCGCCGCAGCGCCTCGCGGCCCAGAAACTCGGTATCTTTGTCCAAATCCACCAGCCGGTCGAGGCCGAGTTCATACGGATTGGTATCCAGCGTCATATCCACGCCATGGTTCAGAATGCCGCCTTCGATGCGGCGAATGTCGCTCGGCCCCGTAGGCCGGATATTGAAAGGACGCCCCGCCCGCATGATGCGTTCCCACAACTCGTCGCCCCGGCTGCCATCCCGCAGATAGACTTCGTAGCCGACCTCACTGGTCCACCCGGTACGCGTCACCACCACCGGAATCCCGTCCAGATCCGTCTCCAAGAAATAGTAATAGCGCAAGGCCAGCACCTTGTCCCCGAACAGCGCTTGCATTACCTGCTTCGACTTGGGCCCCTGTACTTGCAGCGGGGAAACATCCGGTTCGCGGATAGTCACCTGCATGCCGGAATGGACTGCCAGCCCCTTGGCATAGAGCAGCAGATCGCTATCCGCGCCGGCCAGCCAGAAGTGCTGCTCGCCCAGACGCAACAGCACGGGATCGTTGACGATGCCGCCGTCTTCGGTGGTGATCAACACATATTTGCCTTGCCCCACGCGGCACTTGCTCAGATCGCGCGGCGTCAGCAGGCTGGTGAAACGGAGGGCGTCCGGGCCGGTGATTTCGGTGTTCCGCTCCACGGAAACGTCCCACAGGGTCACCTCGTTCAACAGATGCCAGTACTCGTTGACCGGATCGTCATAGTAGCTGGGCAGGAACATGTGGTTATAAATGGTGTAGGCGCGGCAGCCATAATGCAGCGTGGCTTCGAAGAAAGGCGAACGGCGCAAGCGCGCGCCGCGCTGGATCAGCCGCATGTCGAAAGCTTCTGGCATAGTGGTCAAGCCAGTATACTACGGCGCGGCGGGCAGGCCAGGGTACCGGCGCGCGGCGCCTCCCGGCATGTCCCACCTACAGCCCGTACAGTCTGCGGGCATTGCCGCGCAGCACCAGGTTGGCCAGTTCGAGCGCCCGGCCGCGCGAGATCTCTCCGTCCCGAATCATGGCGTTCAGCGCGATCGTCAGCGCCTGGCGCGCTCTGCCGGCGGCGATCCAGCCGGATTCCTCCCATCCCATTTCATCCGAGTAGGGATAGGCATCCGTGGCGAACATCACCTTCTCCGGGACGAATTCCAGCCATTCGCGGAGCGTGGCGGCCAGTGTGTCTGGCGGCAACAGCAGCGACTGCGCCGAATAATCCAGATAGGCGTTGGGCTTTTCCAGCAGCGCCGTGATTTCGCGGGTGAACGGCCAGCCGCCGTGGAGCATCACGAAGTTGGTCCTGCGCAGCGCCGGATCGTTGAGGACGGATTCGAGCAGCAGCGGGTCCGCGCCGCGCACCTCGAAGTAGCTGCCGGCGCCCGCCATGGTGTGTATGTGCACGGCCATGCCCAGGCGTCCGCACTCCGCCGCGATGTGCCGGAAGATGCAATCTTGCAGCAGCTTGTATTGGCCGTCCGGCGGCGCGCCCTTGGTGCGATACTGCGCGTATACTTTGGCCGCCGCGGCGCGATCTACCGGCTCGAATTCGAGCGAGCGCAAATACGCTGCCTCAAACTTCTCAGCCACGGCTCCGCCCTGCCTGTGGCGCTCGAGCGTGGGTGTCACTACGCGCGTAAGATACTCGTCCAGGGCGGCTGGCGGGCCGCTCAGTCCCGCATCTTTCAAGTAGCTCCGCAATAGCAGGTCTTCGTCCGCGAAGAAGGCCTTGCGATCGGAGTTGCGGGCTGCCAGTTGCGAGTTGTCCAGCGGAAACAACAGCGCGTCGGCATAGGGTACCCAGCGGAAACGGGGCGGTTGGATGCCTCGCCCCATGCGTACCCTATTGGCGAGCATTACTTCTACTCCCATTCGATCCAGCACCCAGGCGGGATAGGCGTCGCCTGCGCGCTCCAGAGCGCGCCGTCTTAGGGGCTGTAGTTCGCGCGCGTGTGCAGGGCGCATGTCGTGGTAAGGGTATGCGAAGAGAGAGCGCCAGGCTTCCAGGATGCCTGGCGCCCCGGGCCTCAAATAGACCGGATCGGACGAAGGCTCCATATTATCGACCGGCAGTGCGTCGAATTCCCGGTCCTGTTCTCCCGGTCCGGTTACGCGCACCGGGTGCGCATGATTGTCGATGGCGCGAATGCCTGCAATATCCGCCGTAATATCCGGGGGCAGGCTCCGGCTGCAACTGGTCCACAGGGGAGTTAGGCAAAGACACAGGGCCGCTAGCTTGTAGTAGAAACGATGACAATGCCGATCGGCAATCGGCCCGCGGGTTGCGAACCTGCCCCACAGATCAAGCCGGCCCAGGTTGACGCACATCCCGTTTGATCCAATGGTACGCCGCGATGGAATTCCGCCAGAAATAC
The DNA here is from genome assembly GCA_035602155.1 of Bryobacteraceae bacterium. GTDB lineage: Bacteria > Acidobacteriota > Terriglobia > Bryobacterales > Bryobacteraceae > Bog-159. The sequence continues at coordinate 47,479 of DATNMW010000339.1, forward strand.
TTCTCGGCAGCCGCCGTCCCCTTCGCATGAAAGTACTCCTCCACGATCCTCAAGACCTGCGGGTAAGTCCCCAGCGGGTCGCTGTTCGGCCAGTCACTGCCATACATCAGGCGGTCCGCGCCGAAGATGTCCCAGATTGCATCGAGCCTGTCCTTGTAGAATTCCATATCGAGGGGGACCCGGCCCGCCACGCGGCGCAGTACTCCGGATATCTTGACGTAAACCTGCGGCCTTTTGGCCAGTTCCCGCATGTTGGCGATGTTGGCGGTGAAAGGGTCAAGCTCCGGCAGATGATCCATGACCACGGGCAGATTGGGAACGCGATCGGTCAGCCGCGCCACATCCGCTACGAGCGCCGGTGTAGGATTGGCGGTATCCAGCGTCAGCCCGGCGTTCGCCAGGGCCTGTAGTCCGGCGATGAATTCGGGCTTCTGCAATCCCGCGCCCAGATCCCGGCCCCACAAATTGCCATACCGTATGCCTCGAAACAGCGGGTTGCGCGCGAAACGGTCCAACTGGGCCCGGAACTCAGGATGGCCGGGCTCCAGGTCTCCAATAGTACCCACGATAATCGAGTCTTTGGCGGCGACGTCCAAGACCCATTGATTATCGTCCAGCCAGGGACTGCATTCGATTTCGATGGCGCCTACGATACCCAGACTCTCGGTTATCTTACGATATCTCGCGGGCAGTGCCGGCTTATAGAGTATGGGATCGCTCTTGTCGGGCCACGGCACGCCTTGCGGACGAGCCGTATCGAAGAGATGGATATGCGTGTCGACGATCGGAATAGATACGGCGCCCGCCAGCTTGTCGCGGATGGCTACGGGGGCCACCAT
>DATNMW010000340.1:0-9033 GCA_035602155.1 Bryobacteraceae bacterium
CAGTTGGGGTGGCTCCGCGGAATATCTCGTAGTCGCGGGAAAGCCCACGGTCGCGCTGCAACCGGCCATCAACCAGTATCGCTTGCTCGTTGTTCCAGGATTCATAACTGCGTGCGCACCCCACGAGCAGGCCTTCCAACAGGCGCGGCAACATCTACGGGATAAACATGGCGTGGATGCGGAGTATCTGCAGGTTCCGGACGATTCCTGCGAGCAGAATGGGATGCGCATCGCCAATTATCTGCGCAAGCACGCCAACGGCAAGAAGTACATCGTAGTGGGCCATAGCAAAGGCGCGGCCGATTTGCAGGAGGCGCTTCAGCAGCCTGGCGTGGCATCGTTGGTGGCTGCCTTCATTTCGGTTGCGGGCGCGGTGGGCGGATCGCACCTGGCGGATCTGCCTCAGCAAGCCGTCCTGCTGCATGGGCTGGAAAAATCCCTGAAGTGTTCGGGAGCGCTTGGGCCGGCGTTGCAAAGCTTGCGTACCGGTTCGCGCGAAGCGTTCAATACGAGCCATCCCAACCCGCCGGTGCCGAGCTACTCGGTGGTCGGAGTGTCCACGCTCGGGCAAACATCGCTGGCCTTCAACCCAACCTGGTTGGCGCTGGATCTCTGGGGAACACTGGCGCACCGGTCCGGCAGCGAGAGACAGCAGGACGGTATTCTGATAGCCGTTGAGGGCATCTTGCCCGGCGCCAAGAATCTCGGAAAAGCGATAGCCGACCATGCCGCCATTGCCCACGATTTCAAAGGGAAGCCGCTCGGGATCGTGCTAAATCGCGGCGACTTTCCGCGCGTGGCGCTACTTGAGTCGCTGCTGCGCTTTGTAATCGCGGATCTACCGGGCAAATAGGCGAGAACCGCCCTCCAAAGGGCCTTCACCGCATTTGCAAGCCGATTGTCGATCGGCTACGCTGTTTCAAGTCCGGCCGCCTCACGAGGGATTCAGGGTAATGGTCGCGGTCGAGGTCAGCGTACCCACCGTCGTGGTCAACGTCGCGGTGACGGTCACGTCTTCAGTGACTCCGATATTTCCCACTGTAACGGTGAAGGTGGTATCGATGCTGCCAGCGGGCACCGTCACGCTGGACGGCACCGGGAAATTGACCTGGTCGGAGGAGGAAAGCGAAACCGTGGTCAGGCCCGTAGGCACCGCCACCGTCAGGACCACGGAACACGTAGTCGTATCCCCCGCGGTTACCGTGCTGGGATCGCAATTGACCGAGGACAGCACGGGCGTGGCAAAGACGGGGACCGTGACCACGTTGCTCCGAAAATCGTCCTGTGCAATATACAACTGCGCCGCGGGGTCGGTGGCCAACCCCGCGCCCAAATTCAGGTATACCTGATAGATACCGATCAGCCCCGGCGCCAGTTCGGCGCGCAGCACATTGGTGGTGACGTTATTGATCTGGCCCGATACGAATTGCTGCGGATAATTGGCGGCGGGTCCCTCATATGGTTGACCCGTCAGGAGGTACGGATCGAGAGTCGGCGCCAGGGACGGCAGGCCCAAGCCGGTTGCGTAAACCAGAATGTTTTCGCCGGGCAGGGCGGCATTGGTTTTTGTAACCGGCGCGCCCGCGATATTGGCGCAGCACATCAGCGCCCCTACTCCGGGGCTGGGAGGCGCTGGGCCGATGGCCGTCAGCAGCAGATCCGATCCGGTGCTTTCAGCTACCTCATACGGGATATTGTTGCCGGCGGTTCCCGGGGCTCTTGCCTGCAGCATGATGCGGGTGAACTCGCTGGAGGCGCTCGCGGTTACATCCGGGTCGTTAGCCATCAGGGCTATAAACGCATCCCGGACGCTGGCCAGCGAGTCGCCGGGCTGCACGGTATAGTTGTACAGTTGGCCCGTACAGCCTGTCGGTGGAGCCCCGGTTTGATCGGTAAGCGTGGCGCTCGAATTCATGCAAATCGAGCCTATATCGCCGACTTTTATGGTGCCATCCACCGAGACTATCCCGGTCGCGTAGTTCGAAGTATGATAGGCATACGCGGGGCGAGGTTCCGTGCCGGGCCCCGCGGAGATGGCCGGATTCGCCGGCACGATCGAAATCGCCACGGTGTTGGTCGTCGTGATGCTGCCATTGCTGTGCTGAATGCGCACCCAGGCGTTCGCCGTGCCCGTGCTGGAGAACCCAAAATTGAACGGTAGTTGGGCGTTTATCTGGGTCGGCGAAACGTATATCAGCGGCGACTGCACCCCGTTGAAATAGACTTGCACGCCGCTTAGGGTGAGAGGCAACTGTCCATTCGGGTTCGGAGCGGACGCGGTTTGGTCGCTCAGGTTAGTCCCAAAAAACGACACCAGAGTGCCCGGCGCAACCGACGCCGCCGCACCGCCGCCGGTGAGATTGGGGTTACCGGCGCTGGCGGTAATCGAACCGGTGACGGCGGTTACTACCGTCACGAGGTTGCCATTCGCGCCAGGCACCAAGGCGGTTAACACGACTTTATCCGCTTGCGTATCGGCGCTGGCGATGACGTTCGGATCTCCGCTGCCGGCGTTGATCAACGCCACCAGTCCATCCACGATGGTGGTAAACGTGTCGCCGTTTTGGACTGTATACGTGTAGGCGGCCGTGGTGGTGGTGGTGGACACCCCGATGGTGATCTCCACCGTATCCCCGGCCTTGATGGTGCCGCCCAGGGTGATGGTATCGATGGCATAGATATTTCCGCTAAACGAGTTCAGCACTCCGTTATAGGGCACATCCTGCTCCGCCATGGTGTAAACCAGGACGCGCTGGTTATAGGTATCCGCCACATACAGGTTGCCGGTCGCCGGATCCCACGCCAGCGCCGACGGATCGTCCATGGTGTCCGCGCCATCTGTCGGAGCATCCGTAACAAAGTCCGTTTGTCCGAGGACGATATTCGCCTTTGCCGCGTTTGTAGTGGGAATCGGAGTATAAATCAACACGCGATCGTTGCCGCCGTCCGCGATATACAAGTTGGCGCCGTCGGAAAGCGCAAACCGCGGGAAACTGAGCGTGTATTCGCAAAGGCCGGGATATGTCGGGTTGTCGTTCGAGTCCACGCCGTTCGACACGGTGCACATCACCGCTGTTTCGGGCGCGGGCAGCGTTCCGGTGTACGAACTCGGCGTGGAAAAGGCGTCGTCCGATATGCCGGTAGTCATGTTGGGCTGGCCGACCTCCACATCCGCCTGCTGCTGGTTGGTGGTTGGAATCGTGTTCCAGATCAGCACGCGATTATAGCCCAGGTCGGCGACGAACAGGCGCGTTCCGTCGGAAGTGACCGACACCGGCGTAAGCAGGTTGTTGGCCGCCGCGTTCGTGGTTTGGTCGGCGATATTCACTTGCACATACGTGGTCATGTTGGGCTGACCCAGCACGATGTCCGCCGCGGCGCCGTTGGCGGCCGGAATGGAATTGTAAATCAGGACCCGGTCGTTCATCGTGTCGGCGACGAACAACATGCCATTCTGTATCCAGACGCCCTGCGGGCCGCGCAATGAATTCGCCGTGGGCGTGTCTCCCGGAAACGCGTTGGTCGTGAAGCTGGTCTGCCCCACCACTACGTCCGGCGGCTGATTCATGGTGGTGGGAAGTGTGTTCCAAATGAGCACACGATTGTTGAGGGTGTCGGCCACCGCCAGGTGGGTACCGTCCGATGCCACCGCCGTAGGCGTGTTCATGCCGGTGGCGATAGGCGTTTGGGGCGACGTCGCGAGGCACGTGGGGGTGGTGGGAGTGGTGGTCACCGGAATGGTGGTGGGCGGGGTGATGCAGGGCGCAGGCAAAGAGCTTGTCCAGGTCGACTGGCCGAGCACCAGATTGGCCGTCCCTACGCACACGGGGCAAAGCGTGTTGTACTGCAGCGCCGCGTTAGGAGGCGGGAGTTGGGTCGACGCGTTCTGGTAGATCATCACCCGGTTATTCACCGGTGGAGAACCCTGCGTGTTGGCGTCCGCCACGAATAAGGTGTTGTTGGCGAACGCCAACCCGCTCATGGAGCCGAGGACGGTCTGGCTGGCGCTGTCCATTTCGGCATCGAACTCCGGCTGGCCGATCACCAGCCGCGCGGATTGACCCGTGGCGAAGGACACAGTGTTCTGCCCGAAGCCGGCCGTGGCCGTTAATAGGATGAGAGCGAAAGTTGTGACACACTTCATGTTAGTTAGTGAAAAGCGCGGCGTTACGCGGTTGATACCCGACAATTATAGCAAGCCTGTGAGACGGGAAACGTGCCGCCGCCGGTTTCAAATTTAGAGCGGGCCGGACGGTCACACCGGGGCCGAATCGGCACATGGCGGGACGCCGGGATTCCTTGGTTGCGGCGCGGCCTCAGACGCGATATGTATAGTCCTCGGAGGGAAGAGTGCCGGCCATAGAGATCGATCCAGGTGAAGTCAAGAGGCGCCGGGACGCGGGCGAAGAGGTTCGCATGGTGGACGTACGCGAACCGTTCGAGCATCGACAAGCGCATATCGCCGGAGCCGAGCTGATTCCCATGCGCAGCGTGCCGCAATCGCTGGAGGCCCTGCGTGCGGGCAACGGGCAAGTGGTGCTGTTCTGTCACCATGGCATGCGCAGCTTGCAGGTCGCGCAGTGGCTGCGTCACCAGGGATTGGAAGATTGCGTGAGCATGGCGGGCGGCATCGACCGCTGGAGCTTGGAAATCGATCCGGCGGTGCCGCGCTATTAGCGCCGCGGCGATTGTCAGCGCCGACAGCATCGCGACCTAAGAACTGTTCGAGCGCCCCGAAGAACGCTTCCGGCTGTTCCAGCCAGATGAAGTGTCCGGCGTTTCGGAACCACCGCCAAGGCGCGCGTCGGGAAATGCAGACTGCCATCCGCGCGTTCCCTCCAAGGGGTTCCAGTCGCCATACCCGTGGACGATGAGCGCCGGCCCGCTGTAACCGGCTGCCGCCGCCTGGGCACAGGCGGTATGGGCGAAGTGTACCTGGCCGAGGACTTAAACCTCGAGCGTCCGGTCGACCTGAAGATCCTTCCGCCGGAAGTGGCTCACGATCCCGACCGCATGCGCCGCTTCGTGCAAGAGGCTAAACCCGCTTCCGCTTTGAGCCGTCCCAACGTGGCATGCGTGGCGAGACCCTCGACGTGCACATCGGCGGCGCGCCCTTGCCGCTGGGCGAAGCTATCGGGACCGCTATTCCAGTGGCGGATGCGTTGGACGCAGCGCACGCCAGTGGCATCGTCCGCCGCGACATCAAGCCGCCAACATCATGATCGCGGCCGGCGCGCCATTAATCTTTGCAGAACCTGGGGCGCACTTACAGTCCGGCCGGCGCCGCTTGCGCGGCTTGACACATCAACTACGAATGCGCATGATGGGAGAAGCATGGACATCGATGCACGGCTGCAAGCCCTGACGGAGAGCCTGAAGTTACTCGCGCACATGCATGCCGATGCCGAAAAGCGGCAAGAGGAGCGGCACATTGAAGCCGAAAAGCGGCAGGAGGAAGCGGAGCAGCGGCACAACCGTGAAATGGAAGTTATCCGCCGGGAGGGACGCGCCTTTCGGGGCGACCTGCGGCGGGCAGTCGCCATGGGAGTCCGTGAAGCGCGCAACGAGAGGTCGCGCCGGCAGGAATGGGACGGGAAGATCGCCCAGCTCACCGCGGCACAACTGGTCACGGAAGAAAAGCTGCAACATTTGTCCGGCACGGTGGACGCCTTCATCGATTCCATGCGAAGCGGCGTGAACGGGAGACAGCGGTCGCAATAAATGGCAACAATATACCTGCCTTACCACGCCATTCCGGGGTATGCTGGAAAGCGGCGTGACAGGCTGGCTAGTCGCGACGTGCTTTTTGGTGCTGATGGTCGTGGTGGCGGGGCGGCTATTACGGGCGCATTATTACGGTTTAGGCCCGACCACTATTCGGAGTCTATCCGCTGGAAGCCTTGGATCTAATTTAGGGAAAACAACCACATGGCCATTGAGTGCGGTCCACAGTGCTGCGTATAGAGGTGAGCCGGAGCACGCAAGGACAGTCACGCCACGTACCGCTGCACCGATCTCAATAATGCTCGGCTGCCCCGAAGAAGACGCCGGAATTGGCAACGGACCCATTGCCATCCATCCAGCAACGGATAATCCTTTGTGGAGAACTGAGGCGAGATCATACGCCTCTCCATCTTCAGCTTGGTACAGGATTTCAGCGGTGCCTTTTGGATGCTTCTCTAATGCTCCGACGAATCGTAGCAACCCAAACGTCTCACCCCCGCGCGGAGCTTGGAATAGGCGCGTCGCAACCAATGCTTGTTCAGAGGTTGATAAGCGCATTAATGTGGCCGCGAGGTCATTCTCTAGTTCGCCTGCTCGTTGCTGTGCAATTGCAGCCCGTTCGCCAGCTTCCGCAGACGTTTGGTTTGCTCCCGCGATGCGCGATTCAGCCTCTTTGGACCTTAGCGTTAGTTCTGCAATCCTTTCGTTTTTCTCTATCGAATCTGCGGCTGATTGGCGGTCCTTTTCTCGATTTATTTGTTCCTCTATTGACACAAGCCGTTTTGAAAATCTGATAGCCTTAAATTGGGCTATGACACTGAATCCTCCGATAAAGATCGCTATCACTAATGACCATAGATATAGGGTACTCCACAGATCAACATTTCCTGCCACCGCGTTCTTTTCACGTATCAAGGAATCAATGTGGGCTTTCTGCGATAACTCTTGGGGTGTCATTTTTCTGGCGGTTGCTGTGTCCTTTGCTGGATTCGGGTCAGCCGTGGCCGCATACAAAGCCACAAAAGAAATAAGTATAAGTGCACGCAGTAGACGCCAATGAATCACGCTGGCTTATTTGCCTTCCGCCCCGGAGCGTTCGGATTGCCGGACCGTGGCGAACGTTTCTTCGCTTGTCTCACCTTCCGGTCTAACTCCGCTTTTGGCACAGCGAGGACACGCCGCATGACTGTCTTGAAGTGCTGGAATTCCCCCGTATCCTCAAATCCATTTATGCTCGGGGGGCTTTCCGCCGCCCCCGCATCTGGCGTTTGTAGTATCGGCCCGTCAGCCATGAGAGATACCCTCCATTTCCAAATCGGCTTCTATCTTTCCGGTAAGCTGCTTGTAGGTGACGCGACGGCCTACGATGTGGCGCATTGCCCACGTGAAGCGCTCCGCGTCTGTCATGCTGCGATTGTTGTAGCGGTAGACCTCTTCATCGATGTAGCGAAACAGGTGATAAGGCTCAACCGAAACGTAGGTGCCTTTAAGCGCTCTCTTAAGCAAGCTCCAAAAGTTCTCGCATCCGTTTGTATGCACCTGCCCATCGACATAGGCCTCAGCGTGGTCGATGACCTTGTGAGTAAATTCTGGGTCAAGACCTTCATAGGATTTCAGCGCGTCCGTGTAGACGTTCGATCCGGCTTCAACGTTCTCGCGGACCATCTTCTGAAGTTCCGGCTTCCGGCGCGAATCGCAGACTTGCGCGCGAATCGTTCCGCCACGTTCCAGAACCGCCGCTACGATAGCCTTACCTTCCGGCCCGCGTCCGTGGATATGCTCCGCCCGCTTGTCCGCGTGCATGAAACGCGCCTTACCGCCGATGAAAGTCTCATCGACTTCGATTTCGCCCATGAGCTTGTTGAAGGTCTTGCTCTGCATGGCAAGGCGAATCCGGTGAAGCATGAACCAAGCCGTCTTTTGAGTGACCTTCAAATCCCGGTGAAGCTCATAGGAGCTAATCCCGTTTTTGCAGTTGATGAGCAACCACGCGGCGGGAAGCCACTTTTCCAGGGCAATCGGGGAATCCTCAAAGATGGTCCCGGTCTTGAGCGAGAAGCGTGGTTGCGGATGATTCCCGTAGCACTTCCATACACGGGCCTTTGCCAGCCACGTCACCTTTTCGGAACCGCAATGCGGGCATTTCACCACGCCGTCAGGCCAGCGCAACTCGACCATGAACTGGCGGCAGTGCTCAAAGTCCGCAAAGTATTGAATCGCTTGGAGAAGGCTTGTTTTGCTGTCCATGATTCAATTCTATCGCAGATCGCGTGGTATGTCAAATATATTATTACCCAATAAATAGCGCGGCATTTTCGCGCGCCCCCCTTTTAATTCAAAGAGTTGGGCTTTGATCGTCCAAGAAGCCCTGCCGCTGCCAACGCAGTGGGATAGGCCTCCTGTCCTGTCCTTCATACATCCTCGCCAGAGGCTCCTGCCGGCGCCGCTTGCGCGGCTTGACACTTCAACTACGAATGCGCATGATGAAGGAAGCTTGGACCTTGATGCGCGGCTGCAAGCCCTGACGGAGAGCCTGGAGCTCCTCGCGAACGTGCATTCCGATGCCGAGCAGCGGCACGCCCGTGAAATGGAAGATATCCGCAGCGAGGGACGCGCGTTTCGGGGCGATCTGCGGCGGGCGTTCGCCATGGGAGTACGTGAAGCGCGTAACGAGCGGAAGCGCCGGCAGGAATGGGACGAGAAGATCACACAGCTCGCCGCGGCACAACTGGTGACGGAAGAAAAGCTGCAACATTTGTCCGGCACAGTGGACGCCTTCATCGATTCCATGCGAAGCGGCGTGAACGGCAAACAGCGCCCGCAATAAGCACGCCATCCTCAATCCGCGTGAAATCGGCGCGGCGGATATCAAAAACAATCGCCAAACAGTTGGTAAATACTGAACCCAATGGTCGAGCCAAGGGCTTTGGGCAGACCCGAGAACGCGGCCTACGCGTCCTCAGAGGAGGAATATCATGAGCTATCGCTATGCAACACCGCGCAATAAGTGTTACACCGGGGGGGGGCTTTCTTAACCTGGCGCTGCTGGCCGGGCTGACGGCGACAATGCCGCAAATCGTCGCCGCACAAGCCGCCTCTTACGAGACCCTCTACAGCTTCCAGGGCCACCCCGACGGCGCCGTGCCCGAAGGGGCGCTGGTGATCGCCTCCAACGGCGTGCTCTATGGCACCACCCAAGGCGGAGGCGCGTACGGGGTCGGCTCGGTCTTCGAGCTGACGAAACCCACAGGAGAGCCCTGGAAGGAAACGGTGCTCCACAGTTTCAGCGGATCTGACGGACAATACCCC
>DATNMW010000341.1:0-5715 GCA_035602155.1 Bryobacteraceae bacterium
GCGGCCGCGGCTTGTTGGAACTTGCCAAAACGGGTGCCGGTGTTGGCAAAGCCCCAGGAAGGCAGTTCGATGCGGAAACCATCGAGCGCCTTCCGGACCTTCTGTTCCACAGCGTCTGCGGGCATGGTGTTCCTCCAAAAAAATTTTGCGAAGTTTGATTATATATGGGGGCGGGGTGGGGCTAAAGCCCAGCGGCCGGGCCCGGCCACGGTTCAATTGGCGATGCCGTCGGCGCTGCCCGCCAGAGGCGGCGACCGATCGCTTTACGAGTGCCGAACCGACCGAATTGGAGAAACGGCTGTGGGCGGCACTTCCACCAGTGGCGGGTTCGGATTACTTCCGGGTGCGCAGTAACACATTCCCAATCGTTCCACTTCAGGGTCCGGTGGGATAAAATCGTTCAATCCCTATGCCCCTGGCATCCGGCACACAGCTCGGTCGTTACCGGATCACGGCGCTGATCGGCCAGGGCGGCATGGGCGAAATCTACCGCGCCACCGATTCCCGCCTCGACCGCGATGTCGCCGTCAAGATTCTCCCTGGGCACCTGGCCGACCAACAGTCCATGAAGCGTTTAGAGCACGAGGCCAAGGCCGTCGCCGCGCTAGCGCATCCCAACATCCTGGTTTTATATGATGTTGGCGAGCACGAGGGACCCACTACGCCGTCACCGAATTGTTGGAAGGCGAGACCCTTCGCGACCGCCTGAACCGCGGCCCTCTCACCTGGAATAAAGCAGTGGAATTCGGCGCCGCCATAGCCGAAGGCTTGTCCGCCGCCCACTCCAAAGGCATCATCCATCGGGACATCAAGCCCGGCAACATCTTCCTCAGCGGCGAAGGCCGCGTCAAAATCCTCGACTTCGGCCTGGCCCGCTGGCAACCCAAGCCGGCCGAGCAGGACCACACCGTCACCGAAACCGAAGCCGGCAAGGTCATGGGTACCGTAGGCTACATGTCGCCGGAACAAGTTCGCGGCGAGCAGGCCGGCGCGCCCAGCGACATCTTCTCGCTCGGCGTGGCTCTGTACGAGATGGTGGCTGGCCGCCGCCCATTTTCGGGCAACTCAGCGGTGGAGAACATGTCCGCGGTTCTGACCGACGATCCACCCGCCATGGCCGACTCCGTTAAGACAGCCCCTGTCGAACTGGAGCGCGTGATCCAACGGTGCCTCGCCAAGTCTGCCGCCCAACGCTTCCATTCCGCCCACGACCTGGCGTTCGCACTAAAGGGCTTGGCATCGGGCGACCACGCCGTCCATATTCCCACCTACCTCCACCGAGCCTACGACGAACACTCCTTTATGCTGGGCTTCCTTAAGGTTGACCCGGCTCTCGACCCGCTACGCTCCGACCCTCGATTCCAGGATCTGCTCAGAAGAATGAGACTGCAGTAGCAGGCTGCTTAGCAACTCCCCCCGTACGGTCGGAGTTTACCGGCCAATATTGTGCATAACGGCTGGCTCCGAAGCAACAAAACGCGATATTCTTTTTTCGTTCGGCACTGACTTTACCTGGAGGCTGAAGGCCGGTCACCAGATCGAAACTTGGCAGCGACGGTCAAGATGGCCTTCGCGCCAGCCGTGATTCTCTTTATCGCACTGCCAGAGCCAGAAAACAAGACCGACCCGGGGAGGGAATAAGCGGATGGCCACGACATACGCCAGGGCGGTCATAACAAACGCCACGGCGGCCACTAAAACGATACTGACCATCACCGCGACTCGCTGCATAAATACAGTACCCACTACTTAATTCCCTGGAAACTAATGTAGGCCAAAGTTAACTTGCCTATTCCGCCGCTAGCCTATGATTAATTGCGGTAAGATCTCGCCGGCGGGACCCTCCACGGCGCAATCCACAATATCGGAATAAGGCGTGGGCTCCAAATTTACCTGGATCACGCGCGCTCCGGCTTGTTTTGCCAGCGGTATCAGGCTCGCCGCCGGATAGACCTGCGCGGAAGTCCCCACCACCAACAGAACCTGCGCCGCCAGGACCGCATGCTCGGCTTCCTGCATCATGCCTTCGGGCAGAGGCTCGCCAAACCAAATCACGCCGGGACGCGCGAGACCCCCGCATCCGCAGTGCGGCGGCAGCTTGGGCAAAGGCGCCCGGCGGTCGGGCCAGTTGCTGCCGCAGGCGGTGCAGCGCATGCGCCAGATGTCGCCGTGGAGTCTTAGGATGCGGCCGCTGCCGGCCATATCGTGCAAGCCGTCCACGTTCTGTGTCACCAGGGTAAAATGCGGCTTCTGAATTTCCAGGCGCACCAGCGCGGCATGTCCGGCGTTCGGCTTCGCCCCTTTGATGGTTTCCCGCCGCCAGTTGTACCATTCCCAAACCAGGCGCGGATCGCGCACGAACGCCTCCGGCGTGGCCAGATCCTCCGGCTTGTGGTCCTTCCAGAGTCCTCCGGCCCCTCGAAAGGTGGGGATGCCGCTCTCCGCGGAGATTCCCGCCCCGGTCAATACCGTAACCGCTGTGGCGCTCCGCAACCACTCGCGCGCTTGTTCCAGGCTCATCGGTCCTAGCGTACCTCAAATTCCCATGCACGCCCGCGCGGACGTTACCCAGCCGCGACCAATTACCTTTACCGGGCCCCGACCGTCGGAGAACGGCCGCCCAACGCTATCTATCGTTCATCGAAGTTAACCTAAGATAACATATGGTACCGATAGTAAAGTAGTAAGTATTCGCTAACTTTTCCGAATTGACAAAGTTTTGCTTTGTCCCCGGTGAGTAGTGAGCTTATAATGTCTAAGACATCGTCTTAGTCAGAGGCAGAGCGTGCAGTGTCTTTATTGCGGGAAAGGAATCGGCCCTCTTCGCCAGCTCCGGGACATGGAGTTCTGCAGTGAGGCGCATCGTGCCCAGTTTCGCGAACGCTACCGCGAGCAGGTCTACGAGGCGCTAGCCCCAGAACCGGCGCCGGCGCAGCTCGCGGAATTCATGGAGCGGCCGCTGGTCACCGGCGGTCCGGCCCCCACGGCCCATCTACGCACGTTGCCGAAGCCCCTGTCCGGGGAGTGCCGGCCCACCATCGGTGTGGGCGCCGCCGGCGTATCGGTGGAACGGCCGGCGTGGGCGCGCGCGCAACGCCTGGCGGCGATGCCCACGAGGCTGGTATGGCAGGATTCCGCTGCCGCCTTTCCAGCGCCGATCCGCCCTGCTTTCCCGATACGCATTCAGCCTCTGCTGAGGTGTGCGGTGGACGCTCTGCCGGCTCGTCTGCAGGCCGGGTCTCCCACCCCGCGGCAGCCGGTTGCCGCACCGCGAATTCCCGAACCCCTTGCATCGCGGCCCGATCCGGTTTCGCTGCCGGCCGCGGCCCGGATACCCGCGCCAGCCGCGGCGGCGCCCTCCGCTCCGCAACTGCACGCCGCCCTCCCCGCGTACGGCGATGCCGCGGCAATCGGCAATGTACCTCCAGCCGTCCACGCCGCCGTTGCCTTGCCGAGCGGCGCCACGGTTGCACGGCCTGCCGCGCCCACCACATCGCAGGCCGCGCCGGACGTCAACATTCCGCCGGCGCCGAGCGCCTCTCAGCCCCGGCCGCTGCAAGCCGGGCCGTTGCCAGTGCACTGCGATTTGAAGAGCGCCCCGGAGCATGGCGTGCCAGTGGCTTTCGATTCGCTGGGAGCCCACACCATCGGGATTGCGCTGCCCAAACCGCCTTTGATGCCGCAGCGGTCGGCCCCGGCGAGCGAAGCGCGGCCCAAACCTCTAGTTTCCGCGCCCCCTCTACCCGTCTCGGCGCATCGCCCGTTCGCTCCTTCACCCGTTCGTGCCCAGGCCCCTACCGCGCCCCTCGCTCTTTCGCCGGCTTGCAAAGCCGCCTCTTCGTCCGTTCGGCCGCACGTCCTGGTGGCGCCCATTGCCCCGGCGGCTCTCCCCGCTCCCACCCCGCCTCAGCCGCAGCGTCTGGCTCCCACGGCGCCAGCGGCGCCGCCCATCGTCGATTTGCCACCGCATCCGGCGGCCCCTTCACAAGTTCGGCCCCAGGTTTTGGATCCGATCCCTGCGCCAGCCGAGCCGCAGGAGTTGTCCGCATTGCCCGGCGCACTGCTTGGGGAAGTGGGTGTCTCCCCTCCACGCCCGGCGGTTGCGCCCGCCCCGGCCACGCTGCCCGCAGCAGTACCCTCCTGGGATGCAGCCCGGGTTGTGGCGCGGGTCCCACCACTGGTTCCCTTGGCGAACATCGCTTTACCTCCCATCGATTGCCTGCCCGCCCCCGCCGGGGCGGTCGACGCGCTGTGCCTCCCGTTGCGGCCCGATGTGGCTCGCGCCCTGCGCTCCTGCGCCGTGCTGTGGACCCTGCGTGTGGCCCACATGCGCAATCCGGTCTTCCGCGCGGAGCCGATCAAAGCGCGTTTCGAAGACCTCCTGCGCGCCGACGGCAGCATCCCCTACAGCCGCGACCTCGAAGACCGTGTTCCGGCCAAGAGCAACCTGCGCCCCTTCAAGCGCGAAAGCGCGGCGCTTCCGAGCAAGATCAAGTGGCAGTATATCGGCGCGGCGGCGGCCGCCCTGCTGCTCGCCGGAGCCTTGCGTCCGGTAGTGGCCCCCAAGAGCGTCGGGGAATCTCTTCCATGGCGCGGCATGACCCTCCGCCAGTGGATTTCGCAACGCGCCACGCGCACCTTCGCCGACAATTTCCGTACCGGCTTGAGTCAGTGGAAAGGCGTGCAGCCGAAGTGGCCCAGAAGCTGGTCGTACAGCTCCGACGGCTTCATCCATCCGGGTCAGTTGGCGCTTTACAGGCCTTCGGTGCCCCTTTCCGATTATCGATTTGAGTTCATGGCGCAGATCGAGACCAAGAGCGTCGATTGGGTGGTGCGCGCAAAGGATGCGGACAATTACTACGCCTTGAAGTTCACCGTCCTCCAACCGGGACCGCGGCCCATGGTGGCCATGGTGCACTACTCCGTGATTGAGGGCCGCCAAGGATCCCGCGTCCAGACGCCCCTGCGCATGATGATCCACGCGAACACTCCATACCGCGTCACCGTGGATGTAAAGGGCAACCGGTACCGCGCATTTATCGAGGACCAGGAAGCCGACTTCTGGACGGACGACAAGCTTAAAACCGGCGGCGTCGGTTTCTTCAGCGAGGCAGGCGAGCATGCCCGGGTTTACTGGGTGAAGCTCGAGAGCCATGGCGACCTATTGGGCAGGATTTGCGGATTGCTGTCCCCAAAGAGCAGCGACGGCGGAACAAATAAGGAGATACAGGCAATGGATTACAGGCATGCAGGAACCCGTGTAGCAACCAAAGATATGAACGGGGGCTCCGCCTCGAACGGCGCGGCCGCCGCGATCGCTACGGCGAATGAAACTCGCATCAGCAAGGTGCTGTCGAAGGCGGCGTCGCTGCATCTGGACGGCAAACTGGAGGAGGGCGCCAAGGAACTGATCCGCGCGCTCGACGGGGGCGAGCGTCACCCTGCGTTGTACTTCGCGCTCGGCCAGTTGCAATACGAATTGCAGCAGTACGGTCCGGCGGCGCAGAGCTACGCGCAGGCGGCGCTGCTGCAGCCCCTGCATCCCACCGCGTACTTCAATGCCGGCGTATGTCTGGGGCGCATCGAGCGCTGGGAGGAAGCGACGGCCGCGTTCCGCAAGGCCGTCTCCAACGACCCGGCCCGTACCGAGGCGCATCTGGCCTTAGGCGCCTGCCTGGTGCAATTGGGCCTGCATAACGAGGCCCTGGACGCCTA